>DASYRF010000527.1:0-6862 GCA_036004705.1 Myxococcota bacterium | reverse complement strand
CGGCACCGGCGAGGCTTCGCGCGGCCGCCACCCGCACGCCGCCTTCCGGCGCGGCGAGCATCTCCACCAGCGCTGCGCGCCCGGCGAGGTCGCCGATGCGCAGCAGCGCCTCGGCCGCGACCAGGCGGTCAAGCGGCGCGCCCGTCCGCGCCTGACCGCGCAGCGCCGCCCGCGCCGCCACGTCCCCGCCGGCGGCGAGTCGCGCGCGCGCCTCCGCCAGGAGCGCCGGATGGAGGCCGGCGGACTTGCCGCCGACGATCGCGCGCAACCGATCGAGCCCGGCACGCTCGCCCACGGCGGCGAGGGCGAGCGCGGCGACCAGCGCGTCCGCATCGCCCAGTGCGAGTGCCGGAGCGAGCAGCGCCTTTCCCGCGTCGTCGCCGGCGCGGGCGAGCTGCGTGGCGGCGGCCAGCTTCACCGCCTCCTCCTCGCGGGCGAGCCCCAGGCGCAGGACCGGCAAGAAGACCGTGGAGCGGGCGCGGCCGAGCGCCATCAGGGCCGCGGCGCAGTCGCCGGCGGGAGCCGCGCGAACGAGGTGGGACGCGAGCTCGGCGCCGCGCGCGCTGGGTGCGTCGGCCAGCGCTCCGAGCGCTTCGTTGCGCTCGGCGGGCTCGGCGCCGGCGAGCGCGTCGCGCAGCAGCGCGTGGGCGCGCTCGGCGAGCGTCGCGGGGACCGAGGCGGCGGGCGCGTCCGGCGGCCCGGCACCCGCGCTCGTCTCGCCGGGCTTCGTGTCGCCTGCCGCGCCGCCCGCGCCGCTCCCGCCGCCGTGCGCCCGCGCCCCGCCGCTTCCGGTCGCCGCGGCCGCCGCCGCCCGGCCGTCGTGCCGTCCGCGGTCGCCGTCGTCATCGCGGGCATCGCCACCTCCGCCGAGCGCGGCCCAGGTGACCGCGGCGCCGGCCACCACGACCGCGACCGCGGCCAGCGCGAGCCAGCGCGCGCTGCGCCCGCCGCCGGCGGGGCGCGACGCCCCCGGCGTCGCCTCCGCCCCGGCTGCCCCCGCCGCGCCGCTCCCCGCGCCCGCCGGCGCGCCCCGCACGAAGTCCGCCGGCACCGACAGGTCGAGCGTGACCATCCCCGGAACACGGCCGTCGCCCGCCAGCGGCGCCAGGGCCGCCACCGCCTCGCGCATCGACTGGAACCGCGCTGCCGGTTCTTTGTGCATGCAGCGCAGCACGATCGCATCGAGCTCTGGCGGCAGCACCGGATTCCGCTGAGAGGGCGCCGGCGGCGGCTCGGACACATGTGCCTGCAGGATCTCCTGCATCTTCTTGTAAGGGAACGGCAGCACGCCGGTGGTCATGTAGAGCACGACGCAGCCCCACGCGTAGACGTCGGAGCGCGCGTCGGCCCCCTGCGACAGCGCCTGTTCCGGCGACATGAAGTGCGGCGTCCCCATCAGCGCGCCGACGGCGGTGAGCCGCGGTGCCCCCGTCTCGTGGAGCAGCGCGATCCCGAAGTCGAGCACCTTCACTGCGGGCCGCTCCGATTCGGGAGCGCAGAGAAAGACGTTCCCCGGCTTGAAGTCGCGGTGCACGATGCCCTTCTGGTGCGCGATGGCCAGCGCCTGCGCCGTTTCGTTCGCGACGTGGAGCGCGAGCGGCAGCGGCAGGCCGGCGCCGCCGGTCGCCCGGATGGCATCGAGCAGCACCCGCCCCTCGAGCAGTTCCATCACCATGTACGCCGATCCGTCGGGCGTGCGGCCGAAGTCGTACACCTTGATGATGGCGGGGTGCTCGACGCGCGAGGCCGCCTGCGCCTCGCGCACGAAGCGCTCCAGGAAATCGCCGCTGAGGGCTAGGCGCTTGGGGAGGATCTTGACGGCCGTCCGCTTGTTCAGCGTCTCGTGCAGCGCCTCGTACACGACGCCCATGCCGCCCTTGCCCAGTACTCCGCGCACGCGGTACGCGCCCAGCCGCGTACCCTCTGGCAGGACGGCCTCGTCGCGTGTCTCGGCGCCGTCCGCGGGACACGAAGAGTCTTCGTCGGCCACCGGGCGGCGGCACTGAACGCAGACGCGCACGTCTCGATTATCGCTCCCGCAGGGGCGCGGCTACCAGCCCCCGGCGATCGTGACGCCGGGCGCGACGCTCCACGGCGTCGCCACGAGCGCGGTCAGCCCCAGCCGCTTCTCCAGCGCCTTGCGCCGGCGCACCTTGTTGGCGTCGAGCGGCGTGAGAGCCACCTCGTAGGCGACGTCACTGAGCGTCGCGCCGGCGAAGAGCAGGCAGGCGACGTCGTCGGGCCCGGGCCAGCGCGCTGCGGCGGCCCCCGCCTCTGCGCCGCCGGCACCGCCACCATAGAAGCAGGTGGCGGCGGCGATGGAGCCGAGTAGGAGGCGGATACCCGTGTGCCCGGCGGCCTCGAACCACAGCCCCTCGTAGGCGTGGCCCAGCGCCGGGAGCACGCCCAGGCTGAGCAGGAGCAGCCCGGTGCCCAGCCCCTTGGCCGCCTTGCCGCCTCCGCCCTCGGCGTGCATCGTCAGCGCGACCATCACGCCGCCGGCGACCCCGCCCACGACGGTAGGCCCGGCCGCGAGAGCGAGCGCCACCAGCGGAGCGGGCTTGCCCTCGAGCGGGAGGTCCGCCGCGAGCACGGGCGAGACCGTCCCGGATCGGGGACGCGAGGTGGGGGCCCCCAGCGCCGGCTCCGCGACCCGCAGCGTGACGGCGCGCTTGAGCGGCTCGGCGCCTACCGCGAGGTGGAGCGCCGCGGGCTCGTGCCCGTCGAGGCTGATACGCAAGGCGCGCTCGCCGCGGCGCACCTCGCCGCTCCAGGGCGTGCGTCCCACCGCGACGCCGTCGATCTCGACGCTGGCGCCGCCGGGGCTGGAGAGGATCTGCAGCGGTGTCGTCAGCGGCGCCAGCTTCGCTTCGTGCGCGGTGGTGGTGCTCGGGGCGACGTCGACGTCCGCCTTGTAGGGCGCGTGATCCGCCAGCTCGACGTACAGGCGCTTGGGCCCGGGGACGACGTTGATCTCGAAGGGCGTCGTGCCCACCGCTCCCGAGGTCTTGGAGTCGATGTAGACCGTTGCGCCCGGTGGATCGGAATCGACGCGCAGCCGCGTCTCGAGAACGATGCTGAGCTCGGTGACGAGCGCTTCGATCTCCTTGTGCTTCTTTCCCTTGGGCGCGAGCTCCAGCAGCTTGAGGAACGCGTCGCGCGCATCGGCATAGTGCCGCAGCGCCGCGTGGCTCTGGCCGATGCGCTCCAGCGCCAGCGGCTCGGGGTCGAGCTCGAACGCCTTCTGGTAGGCGTCCAGGGCGGCCTCGTAGTCGCCCTTGGCGAAGGCCTTGTCGCCGGCCTTCACGAGCGCCTTCGCCTCGGCATGCGGGGAGGCGGCGGTGGCCGGTGACGGCGCGAGCACGGCGGCCACCAGGCCCAGCGCGCCGGCGGCGAGCGCCGCGAGGAGCGGGCGCGAGCGCGGAACCATGGGGCGATGGTACCACGACGTCGCGACGGTGTTTCGACGCGGCCGGCGCCGGCTCGGACTCCGCTTGCGCGGGTGGGCGTTTGACTCTAGCGTCGCGCCCGCGCATGGACCGAAGCGTGGCGGCGGCGGCGCTGGCGGGCGAGGCGGTGGCAACGGCGCTGGTCTGGGCGTCGCTGGGCGCATCGTGGGGCGCGGCCGGACGTGCGCCGGGCGGGCGGCTCGGGCGCGCGTTGAGCGTGGCGGTGCTGGTGCAGTCGGCGGTGGCGGCGGCGGCGTGGACCTGGCTGGGGGCGCCGGGCGGGCTGCGAGCGGTGGCGGCGGCGCGGGCCGTGCTCGGCGCGCAGGCGCTCGGCACGGCCGCCTTGGGGGCCTGGCTGGCGGCGCGGCGGCGCGCGCAGGAAACGCCGTCGGACGCGGCGCTGGCGGCGGCGCTCGCGGCCGCCGTCTCGCTCCTGCTGGTGGCGGCGCCGCTCTGGGGCGAGGCGCTGGCGCGGGCGGTGGCGCCGTCGGCGGCGGCGCTGGTGCGCACGCTGGCCTGGGCGTCGAGCCCCGCGGCCGCGGCAGCGCGGGCGCACGGCATCGACGTGCTGCATCTGCCGGAGGTGTACGAGCGCGCGCCCGCGGCGGTGCTGGAGATGCACGTGGTCGGCTGGGGCTGGACGGCCGCGGCCTGGGCGGGCGCCGGCGCCGCCGCGCTGTGCGCGCGCGTCTTGACCGTCTTTCGCGTTCGCGTCTAGCGTGCGCGCCATGCACGAGACGGACTGGAGAACGCGTGCCCGCAAGCTCGCCGGCGCGCTGGCCGTGGCGGCGGCGGTCGCGGGCGCGGGCGCGTGCGGCGGCGAGGGCACGGGACCCGCGACCGGAGGGTCAGCGAGCGTCGGCGCCACGACGGCGGGGGCCGCGGCCGTCGCCACAGGCGCGGGCGGCGCGACGGTCACGGCGGGCGCCGCCGTTACGGGCACGGCTGCGGCGGTCGTCGGTGCGCCCGCCGGTGCGCCCGCCGACCTGGCGGCCACGCGCGCGGCCATCAACCGCGGCGTGGCGTTCCTGCTGGCGGCGCGCGGGCCCGACGGGCTCATCGGGGGTCACGCCGGCGTGAGCGGCCTGGCCGCGCTGGCGATCGCGTTGTCGCCCGACCGGCCGGGCAAGGACGACCCGCGCCTGGCGCCGACGCTCGCCGCGCTGGCGGCGCTGGCGCGTCCCGACGGCGCCATCGCCGGCAAGGACTTCCCCGGCTACACGACGGCGATCGCGCTGCTCGTGCTGGCCGCCACCGGCGCGCATCCGGAGCTAGTCGCTCCCGCGCAGCGCTGGCTCGCCGACCATCAGCTCGACGAGGGCGAGGGGTCGAGCCCGTCCGACCCCGGCTACGGGGGCATCGGTTACGGCGACGACGGCAAGACCGACCTCAGCAACCTGCATTTCGCGCTGGAGGCGCTGCACGAGACGCACTTCAAGGACCGGCCCGAGGTGTACGCGCGCGCGCTCACGTTCCTGTCTCGCTGCCAGAACTGGAGCGAGACGAACGACCAGCCGTGGGCCGGGAACGACGGCGGCTTCGTGTACCGGCCGGGGGAGTCGAAGGCGGGTGGTACGGCGAGCTCGGGGTCGATGACGTACGCGGGCCTCAAGTCGCTCGTTTACGCGTCGGTGGCGCGCGACGACCCGCGCGTGAAAGCGGCGCTCGTCTGGATCAGCGCGCACTACAGCGTCGACGAGAACCCGGGGCTCGGGAAGAAGGGCCTCTACTACTACTACCAGGCGTTCGCGCGCGCGCTGGCGCTGCTGGGGGAGCCGGTGCTGACCGACGCCGCCGGCGTACGTCACGACTGGTACGGCGAGCTGACGCGCAAGCTGCTGGCGATGCAGGCCGCGGACGGATCGTGGAAGAACGACGACCCGACCTACTGGGAGTCCAATCCGGTGCTGGCGACGTCCCGCGCGCTGCTGGCGCTGGAGTACGGCTGGGCGACGGCCGGCGGCGGGGGCGGCGGCGGCGGGACGAAGTGACGAGGGAGCTGGTCGGGGTCGCCCTGGCGGCGGCGGCGGCGGCGGCGGCGGTCGTACTGCCGGAGGCGATGGACGCGCGGGCCGCCGGGACGCCGGACAGGATCGCCGTGAGCGCACCCGCCTCGGAGGAGCTGCGCGTTGCTGTGGAGCGCGGCCGCGCCGGCGTCGTCGCGGCCGGCGGAGTGGACCTGCTGCGCGTGACGCTCGACGCGCCGGCGGCTGCAGGCCCGGGCGAGGCGGGCGCGGTCTGGGCGGGAGAGGTGCGGGCGGCGGGCGGCGTGGCGGCGGCGTTCTCGGTGGCAGCCGGGGCGCGCGTCGTCGTGACGCTGGCGCGCCCGGTCGCGCCGGCGGAGGCGGGTGCGTATACCGCGGCGGTGGCGCTGAGCGCGACGGCGGCCGCGTCGGGATCCGGCTCCGCGGGCGAGCGCTCCTGGACGATCACGGTTCCGGGCGCGCGGGTGGCGGAGCGTCCTGTGCTCGCCGTGGTGGTCGATCCCGGGGCGGCGGCCGCGACCGCGCGATCGGCGGCCGTGGCGCTCGGGCTGGCGGACGGGTGGGAGGCGGTCGTGGACGCGTCGCCGGGCGGACTCAACGACGAGTGGCCGGCCTATGAAGGCTGGGTGGTGGCGGCGGACGAGGCGGCGGCGCGGCTCGTGCCTCGCGAGGCGCGAGAGGCGCTGGAGAGGCACGCGGCGGCGGGACGCCCGCTCTGCCTGGTCGCAGAAGGTGGGCGGACCCGCTGCTGGGGCGCCGCCGCCGCGGCGCCGGAGCGCGGCGGGACCGTGCTGCTGGCGGGCGCGCGACGCTGCGAGGAACCGGGGGCGCTGCGCGCGCTCGGCGCGGTGGGCTTCGCCGCGAGCGCCGCGCTGGCGCTCGTGGCGGTCGGGTGGCCCCGCCTGGGTCGCGGGCGAGGCGCGGCCGCGCTCCTCATCGCCGTGCCTTTCGCGGCGGCGGCAGTGCCGTTCGGTGCGGTGTGTCCGCCCTGGGCGGCCGCCACCGGATGGACGCGTCCACTGGGCGCCGAAGCCGGCGCGGAGGTGGGCGCTGTGGCAGGGCCCGGCGCGCCCGCGAGGGCGGCCATGGTCGTTCAGGTCGAGGTCGAGGCCGCGGCACCGCTGGGCGGCGAGCTGCCGCCGCTCGGGGCGGGGAGATGGTGGGTGCGCCGGCCGGCGGACGCGCTCGGGGCGCTGGTGTTTGCGCCGCTGTTCTGCACGTCCGTGCCAGGTCCGGGCCGCTGGCGCGTGGAGGGCGTGGTGCCGGACGCCGCCGGCGCCGGGCCCTGGACGCTCCTGCCGGTGCGGGCCGGCGGCGGCGCGGTGGCATGGCACTGATGCGCCAGGCGCCGGGATGTTAGTCGCGCTGCGCGCGGCGGCCGTCCTGGCCGCGGACCCGCCACGGACCGACGAGGTGCTCGCCGGCGAG
>DASYRF010000526.1:0-1600 GCA_036004705.1 Myxococcota bacterium | reverse complement strand
GATCATACCGGTCTGGGTGAGGGGTTTGTCGGTGGCAGCGTCGAGCGTCGTCAGCTTGGCGATGCCGAAGTCGAGCAGCTTCACCACCTCGCCGCGCCCTGGCGTGCGCGCCAGGAACACGTTGTCAGGCTTCATGTCGCGGTGAACGATGCCGCGGTCGTGCGCCGCTCCCAGCCCTTCGCCGATCTGCCGCAGGATGGGCGCCACGCGCGACGGCGGCATCGGCCCGTCCTTGCCCAGCGCGTCGGCCAGGCTCTGGCCCTCGAGGTACTCCATCAGGATGAAGACGTTGCCCAGCGCCGTTCGCCCGAAGTCGAAGATCTCGACGATGTTGTCGTGTCCCAGAGCGGCCGCGGCGCGCGCCTCCTGCTCGAAGCGCGCCACCGCTTCGTCGCTGAAGGCCAGCTCGCGCACCATCAGCTTCGCCGCGGCGCGTTTGCCGATCACGCGGTGCTCCGCCGCGTACACCGCCCCCATGCCGCCGCGCCCCAGCAGCTTCGTCACGCGGTAGTTGCCCAGCTCCAGGCCGATGTTCTCGTCGGGCGGAGGAGTGGCCCTGGCCGCCGCGGGGGGCGGGGCCCCGCCCGAAGGCGCTCGCCCCGCGGCCGCCGCCGCGGCTGCCGCGCTCGCCGCGCCCGCCGCGCCGGACTTCGGGCGCGCGCTCGCCGGAACGCCGCGCCGCGTCCCTTCGCCCGGCGTCGGCGCCGCCACGGTGCCCGCCAGCGCCGAAACCGCCGGCAGCGACGGCGCGCGCGGGTCGGTCGACTCGCCCTCCGCGCCGTCGGCGATCTCGCCCGAGCTCGCCCCGGACGGCGCGTCCGCCGCCATGGTGTCGCGCGGCCGCGGGAACGGCAGCGGCGTGCCGTCCTCGGGGCAGAAGCGCGTGCCTAGCGGATACGGCGTGGCACAGCGCGGGCATTCGGGCATGACGGCCCGAGTGTAGCGCCAGCCGTGCCGGCGGCACACCCGCGCCGGACGATTGTCTAGCGCGCCGGGCCCAGTCGCACGTTGGGGAAGTAAGGCGCGCCGTCGGCGGCGGCGCGCACCGCCGCGGTGAGCGGGAACACCAGCTTCCAGGGCGTCGCGTACTGCGCCACGATCGTCACCGTCGTCTCGTCCGCGTAGATGCGCTTGATGGTCTCCAGCGCGACCGCCACGCGGTCGAGGTCCAGCCGCGGGCCGGAGAGCGCGTCGACGCGCGCGCCGGGCTTGCCGCTGAAGCCGTAGGGCAGCGGCTTGGTCGCCTCGAAGTCGATGGCCCCGCCCGCGCCGACCGCGAGGGTCATCACGAAGGGGCGCGAGTCGGTGATAGTGGTCGGCGAACGCGGCCGGTCCCAGGCTTTGCTCGGGGCCACGTCGGGCGCGACGGCCGGCGCGGCCCCGCCCAGCCCGTAGTGGATCTCGACGTCGGCGGCGCGCGCCGCCAGCACCGCCGGCGCCACCACGCCGTAGGGCACGTCGGGGTCGGCAGAGACGAGCACACGCAGCTTCGCCGGCGGCGCGAGGGCGGCGCGGCGCGCCGCAAGCTGGTCACGCAGCGTCGTCAGCACCGACGCCCCCAGGGCGGGGTCGACGCTGACGAGGTCCGCGGGGATGGCGC
>DASYRF010000525.1:0-2120 GCA_036004705.1 Myxococcota bacterium | reverse complement strand
CGCCCGGCTGCGCCGGGCTCCGCTCGCGCCGCGCGTTGCCCACAACCCCACAGCCACGGCGGCGGGATCGCGCTTGTCCGCGCGGCCCGTCCGTCGATTGAGGTCTGCCCCGAGGCCGGCGCAGGCGCGTTCTCCGCCTTGCGCAACCTCGGCCTGCGCGACGGCGAGGCCAAGCGGGCGCTCGCCGCCACGCGCGCCCACGTGGGTATCGGCGCCGCGCGACCTCGTCCGCGCCCTGCCGCGCTGTCCGCTCTGCCACCAGCTGCGCCCCGATCACGTCGCCGTCCACCATCGCTCGGCCTCGCCGCCATCCTGCGCGGTCGCGCCCGGCGCCGCACGCGCTGCCGTGGGAGCCGTACACGACCCTCCACACCGTCGACCTGCTGCTAGTCCTGCCCGGTTGCTGAGCGCCCTCGGGCCGACGCCAATTCCTCCATCAGGCCACGCCGGGGAGTGCAACGGGTTGCACTTGTTGGGGCCTGCGGAGGGCGTAGGCCCCGCGTCGCATGAGTCGCGGGACCGCGTGCGCGCTCACGCCGCGCCCAGATAGCGGCGCACCACGTGGCCGGCCCGCCAGGTCACCTCATAGCGATACGGACCGTGGCCCTCCCCCCCCGCGCGGCACGACGCGCACTTGCCGCAGCGGCGCTTCTCCAGCCGCACCAGCCCGCGCGCCGCGCGCTCTCCTTGTGCAGGGACGTCTTGTGCAAGGCGTCGCGCGTCAGCCCGGTGCGGTGACGTGCGCGCCGCGGGCGCAGGGGCGGGCACCGGCCCGGGCAAAAAGTCCCCCCCCCCCCGCGGAGTTGCCGGACGCACGACGCGCCTCCAGGCGCGCGACGACCCAGGCCAGCCGCTCGGACCAGGATCGTCCCTGCATCGGCACGCCCCCGATGCGCGCGCGGAACGCCTTGATCGCCGCCACGCTCACGCCCTCCATCCGCGCCGTCGTCTTGTCCGGCAGGCACAGCAGCCGGAAGGCCACCGCGAAGGGATGCCGCCCGTGCGGATCCGCCTCGCGCCCCAGCGCGCGCATCCACGTCTCCTGCGGGCAGGCCTCGCGCAGCGCGCGCTTCACGTCGGCGACCGCCGCCAGCTCGCCCCCGCGCAGCGCCAGCACGCCCATCCGCCGCCCGCACTGGCGCATCGCCTCGCACAGGCGCGCCGCCCCGCCTTCCCACGCGTCCACGCGGATGACGGCTACGTGCGGCGGCCACGCCTGCACCACCGCCAGCGCCTCGTCTGCGCCCAGCGCGGCCACGATGCGCACGTCGCCGCCCAGCTCCCCCTCGAGCCTGTGCTGCGTCTCGCGCCCCGCGCGCTCGTTGCCCTCGACCACCAACACCAGCCGCTTTCGTCCCGGCATCGCCCCTCCTCTGCCCGATGGACCCCGCCCGTCCCCGCCCGTTCCGAAGGAAACGGCGCGAAACACAAAATGTATCCCACGGGCTACTTGAGGCAAGGGCCGTCCGCACGTAGCGTCAGTTCCGCGCGAAGCGGTGCTTGACCGAATCGCCGGAGGTCGAACGATGCCGTTCCGACCCGCAGGCTTCGAGCGTTTCCAGGGCCTCCTCGACCAGCCCACCGACACCTACGGCTGGGCCGGCACCGACGAGACGGTCGCCCGCAACGGCGACGCCGTCGAGCTGAAGGTGAACGCCTTGGCGAAGGTCACCGCGCAGGCGACCCAGGTCAAGGTGGACGGCGCGCTCGACCACGTCTCGCACACCGCGAACGCCGACGAGCACTTCCGCCGCGAGACGCGCAACAAGGCCACCAGCGACGCGACCGTGACCGTTCTCTGGAACTTCACGCTGCCCTCGTCCGACTGCGCCTACTGGGTGGAGGCGTTCGTCACGGCGAAGGACACCGGCGCCGGGCGCGCCGGCTACGTGATCCGCGCCATGGTCTTCCGCAACTCCGGCGGCGCCGCGACGCTCGGCCCCTCGAGCCCGCAGGCCGACTTCACCAGCGAGTCCGTCGCCGGGTGGAACGCGACCATCGCCGTGAGCAGCAACGACGTGCAGGTCACCGTGCAAGGCGCCGCCGCGACGACCATCAACTGGGCCGGCGCGATCCAGTACCAGGGCGTCGCCGGCGGCTGAGGAGGACCGAGCGCATGC
>DASYRF010000524.1:0-5610 GCA_036004705.1 Myxococcota bacterium | reverse complement strand
GAGACGCAGAAGGGCGGGTCGTACCTGCGCGAGGAAGTCACGGACGAGGACGTCGCGCTGGTGGTGTCGCGCTGGACGGGCATCCCGGTGGCCAAGATGCTGGAGGGGGAGGCGCACAAGCTGCTGCGCATGGAGGAGGGGCTGGCGTCGCGCGTGGTGGGGCAGGAGGATGCGCTGCGGGCGGTGGCGAACGCGGTGCGGCGCGCGCGCGCCGGGTTGGGCGACACGGCGCGGCCCATCGGGTCGTTCGTCTTCCTGGGGCCGACCGGCGTGGGGAAGACGGAGCTGGCGAAGGCGCTTGCGGAGTTCCTGTTCGACGACGAGTCGCACATGGTGCGGCTGGACATGAGCGAGTACATGGAGAAGCACTCGGTGTCGCGGCTCATCGGCGCCCCGCCGGGATACGTGGGTTACGACGAGGGCGGCGCGCTGACCGAAGCGGTGCGGCGGCGGCCCTACGCGGTGGTGCTGTTCGACGAGATCGAAAAGGCGCACCCGGACGTGTTCAATGCGCTGCTGCAGATCCTGGACGACGGGCGGCTGACGGACGGGCACGGGCGCACGGTGGACTTCAAGAACACGGTGCTGATCATGACGTCCAACGTGGGGAGCCAGTTCATCACGGAGCTGGGCGAGGATCGGCGCGACGAGATGCTGCGGCGCGTGGACCAGGCGCTGCGGGCGCAGTTCCGGCCGGAGTTCCTGAACCGCATCGACGAGGTGGTCGTGTTCCACCGGCTGGACCGCAAGCACATCGATCGTATCGTCGACATCCAGCTGGGACGTCTGCGCGCGCGCCTGGCCGAGCGCGGGCTCGGGCTGGAGCTGACGCCGGCGGCGCGGGCGCTGCTGGCGGAGCGCGGGTACGACCCGGCGTTCGGGGCGCGGCCGCTGAAGCGCGCGTTGCAGCGGCTGGTGCAGGATCCGCTTTCGGTACGCATGCTGGCGGGCGATTTCGCGCCCGGCACCGTGGTGGTGGCGGACGTGGCCAAGGGCGACGGCGGCGGGCTGGAGTTCACCGCCCGCGCCGCGCCGGCGGCCGTCGTGAACTGAGCCCCGGCCCGGACCGGCAACGCCGCGCTGGCGGCGCGCCGCCGGCGTTTTTCCTGCGCGCGGCGCCTTCGGCTATACTGGCTCGCGGTCCGAACCGGCCAGAGCAGGAGCCAGGGATGCCACTCGACGGAAAGCGGGAGAGAGGCGTGGTCTGTGCGCGGGTGCGGTGGCGGGCACCGTGGCTGGCGCTTGCGCTGGCGCTGGCGGTGCCGCCGGGCGCCGCCCGCGCCGCCGGCAAGGCGAAGCCCGCGCTGGGCGTGCTCGGGCTGAAAGGCGACGCGGTGTCGCCGGCCGCGCTGGCCAAGGCCAACGACTCCGTCGTCGCCAAGTTCAAGGCGGGAGGCGAGTACAAGGTCGTCAAGGGCACGGACATCGGCGCCATGATGATGCTGATGGGGTGCGCGGCGCCCACGCCCGACTGCCTGACGCTCATCGGCACCTCCATGAAGGTGTCGAAGCTGGTGCACGGGACGATCGAGCCCGCCGGCAGCGCCTACAAGGTGACGCTGGTGCTGTTCGATCTGTCGACGGGCGCGGTGGAGCGTACCCGAAGCGAGACGGTGACCGAGTCGGATTTGGGCGCCAAGATGGGCGATCTGGTGAAGGGGCTCACGTCCAAAGGCACCAACGGGGTGCTGCGCGTGTCGTCGTCGGTGCCGGGTGCGGGTGTGATGATCGACGGGGGCGCCGCCGGCAGCACGCCCATCAGCCTTTCGATCCGCGCGGGCAAGCACAGCGTCTTGGTGAGCGCGCCGGGGCATCGGCCCTACTCGGCCGACGTGGACGTGGCGATCGACGCCACCATCGAGGTGGCGGCCGTGCTGGAGCCGCTGAAGGCGGACGTGCCGCCTCCGGACATCGTTCCGCCCCCGCCGCCGAAGAAGGACAAGGACCCGGACGTCGCGCCCCCGCCGCTCGGTGACGGGCGCATCGGCGGAGGCGGCGCCGGGACGGGGACAGGGGCGGGGACCGGCGGGACGGGCGGGGCGCTGGCCGGCGGCGGGGGGTCGGGCGGAGCGGGGGGCGCGGGCGGTGGCGGCGGCGGCGGCGGCGGCGGCAGCGTCCTGCGCGTGCCCGGCTACATCGGCGTGGTGGGCGGCATCGCCGGCGCCGGCGTGGCGGCCTACTTCGGCGTCAGCTGGCTCATCCACCGGGGAAAGTTCGTCGACGTCATGACGACGAGCTACGGGTCGCGCGACACCAACGGCAACTGGGAGATCGACGGCTTCAGCGACCCGGGTGTGCGGGACCTGTGCGACAACCGCGAGATCAGCGGGATCCCCACGCGCGACATCTATCGCATGGAGCTGGGCGGGACGGCGCCGTCCACGCTGGAAGAGGCGTGGAAGGAATGCGACAAGGCCAAGAGCGCGATGATCATCGGCTGGGTGGCCGCGGGGGCTGGCGTGGTGTTGCTGGGCACCGGCGTGGCGCTCGTCGTCGCCGGCGGCGGCAACGGCGGCAGCGGCAGCAGCGGCAGCGGCAGCAGCGGCAGCGGCGGCGGCGCCGACGGCGGCGCGGCCAGCCGCATGACGAGCGGCACCGCGGCCGGCGCGGACGCCGGCACGGCGCGCACCGGCGCGACGCCTCCCGTCACGCTGCGCGTGCTGCCGGAACTGTCGCCGGCCTATGCCGGCGGCACCTTGCTGCTGACGTTCTGAGCGGCCTGGGTGAGGTCAGGTAACCGGCAGACGCGGGCGGGTCTCGGCGAAGTGCTCGGCGTAGGCCTTGGGCAGAGCGGTCTTGATGTCGTCGGTGAACTGGACCTTGCCCTGGGCGATCTCGCGCAGCGCGGCGATCGCCGGCTTGTTGTCGCACACGACCATCGCGCGCGCCCCGTCCTTGATCTGACGCACGCGCTTGGCGGCGAGGATCACGAGCGAGAAGTGGTTCTCGATGTGCTGCAGACAATCTTCGACGGTGACACGGGCCAAGGGAACCTCCGTTGGAGCGCGTATTCATAGGCGAGGGGCGCGCTTCCGTCAAGTGCGGGCGGTCAGGGCGAAGGAGCACGGGCGCGCAGCCGGGCGAGCGCGGCCTCGAGATCGGGCGGCAGCGGGGCGCGCAGGTCCAGACGCGTCGCGCGCGTCGGATGGGTGAAGCACAGGCGCGCCGCGTGGAGGAAATGGCGATCGAGCCCCGACGTGTCGCGCTTACGCCGCCGCGGGCCGAGGTAGAGCGTGTCGCCGGCGAGCGGGTGGCCGATGGCGTCGAGGTGCACGCGCACCTGGTGCATTCGCCCGGTCAGCGTCTGCACGCGCAGCAGGGCCAGGGGCGTCGCCCCGCCGAACCGCTCCAGCACCTCGTAGCGGGTCGTCGCGGGGCGCGGCTCGCCGCGGGTGCGCACGCGATCGCCGGTGACCGCCACCATTCGCCGCGGGTCGCCCGGGTGATGTCCGACCGGCATCACGATTTCCCCGGCGCCGTCGCGCGGCACGCCGAGCACGAGCGCCAGGTACTCCTTCTCGACGGTGCGCGCGTCGAACTGCGCGCGCACCGCGCGCCACGCCGGGTCATTGCGGGCCGCCAGCAAGAGCCCCGACGTATCGGTGTCGAGGCGGTGGGCGATTCCTGGCCGCAGCGGATCGTCGCCCACGTCGCGCATCTCCGGGTAACGCGCCAGCAGGAACGAAACAAGCGTGCGGTCCTCCTCCCAGCGGTTCGGGTGGCTGGGCAGCCGCGGCGGCTTGTCGACCACCACCACGTCCGCGTCTTCGAAGGCCACGTGCACGGCGATCTCGGGGTTGGCGGCGAGGGCGCGCTCCGCCGGCGGGACGAAGCCGTGCACCGCGACGACCATGCCCGACGTGACCTCCTCGCCCTTGCGCGCCGGGCGCCCGTCGACCGCGACCTGGCCGGCGGCCACGAGCCGCGCCGCGTACGAGCGCGAGACGCCGCCGCCGAGGGCACCGGCCAGGAAGACGTCGAGGCGCTGCCCGGCGAGGTCCGGCGGCACGCGCAGCGAAAGGTCACGCGCCGTCATGGCGCGGGGGCGGGCGGCGCGGGTCGCAGCCGGAGGCGCATGCGCCGGTGCGGGATGCCGGCGTCCAGGAACTCCGGCCCTTCGGCGCAAAACCCCAGCCGCTCGTAGAAGGCGAGCGCGTACGTCTGCGCGTCGAGGTAGGCCTCCGCGGCGCCCGCCGCGCGCGCCACGTCCACGCCGGCGGCCACCAGCCGCAGGCCCACGCCACGCCCGCGCCAGGCCTGCTCCACGGCCACGCGCCCTATCTTCGCAGCGCCGTAGGCAGGCGCGCCAGCGGCCTCGCGCTCGATCCTCGCGGCGCCGGCTGGGCTGACGGGGGCAGGCGTGTCCTCGAGCACCACTCGGGCGGTGCCGACCACGACGCCGCCAGGCGCCACGGCCACGAGGTGCGTCGCCGTGGCGTCGTGCGCGTCGATCTCTTCGGCGGCGGGGACCTGCTGCTCGTCGACGAAGACCCGGAAGCGCAGGGCGATGAGCGCGTCCCGCTCCGCCGGCGCCGCGGCGGCACGCACCAGCACCGCGTCGGCGTGCGCCGGCCCGCGCCCGGGCGGCGGCGCGGGGGCACGCGCGTCGTCGCGGGCGCTCACAGGCTCACGCGCGGGCGCAGGGTCTCCATCGTCTTGGGGCCGATGCCCTTCACCTTGAGGAGCTCGTCGACGGACTTGAAGCCGCCGTGCGCGTCTCGATATTCCATGATGGCGCGCGCTTTGACGGGGCCGATTCCCGGCAGGGACTCCAGCTCGGACTGCGCGGCGGCGTTGAGGTGCACCGTGCTGCCGGCGGAGCCGGGCGCGGCGGCGGGGCGTGGGGCCGACCCTCCGGTCGTGGTCGACACGGCAGCGCCGGGCGCGGGCACGGCGGTCGGTGCGGCGGCGTGGAGCGCGGCGGTGCCGGGCCGGGCCGACTCGAGCGGTCCGGGCGCCGCGGTGCTGCCCGCTGCCGGCGCCCGCGCCGCCGCCGCCGCCGCGGCGGTCGAAGCGCCGTGGCCGTCCACTTTCTTCGTGTGCGAAACGGTCTCGTCCCGGGCGCCACCGGGGGCGGGGGCGTGCGGCGGCGTGGCGGCGGCGGCGGCGGTGGCGGTGGCAGTGGCGGTGGCAGTGGCGGCGGGGCCGGCAGCGGGCGGCGCGTTGCCGTCAGGCCCGCCCGGGGGCATCGCGCCCAGCCGCGCGCCTGCGTGCCCCTCCCCCGCGGAGTCCCCGTCGCCCGGGACTTCGTCGGGTTGCATCAGCACGTGCGTGGGCCCGGCAGGAGCCGCCTCCTCGATCTTGCTGAGGAACCACCAGGCGCCGGCGCCGCCGACGGCGAGGACCACCAGCGTCGCTGCCAGCGGGAGCACCCACAGCGCGCGTGCGGCGGGCGCCGCCACGGGGACGGAGAGCGGGATCGGGGCGGTCATCACCGACGTCACAGCCGTCGGCGCGGACGGGAACGCCGCGAAACCGGCGCCGGCGGGGGCCGACCCCGTCTGCGCCAGCGCCGGCGGCGCGCCGGTGGCGGCGACCATGGACACGCCGCTGGGCGTGCGGACCGCCCCGATCATGGCGCCGGGCGTTGCCCGCGGCAGCGCCCGGCCC
>DASYRF010000523.1:0-9233 GCA_036004705.1 Myxococcota bacterium | reverse complement strand
ACGTCCGAGATGCGCGGCGTGGCGCGCGCGCTCGCGGAAAAGCTCGCTGCGCCGGGCGGCATCGAGGCGTCGCGCCTGCCGGTGAAGCCGGACTGGGCCGTCACGGGCGACGACCTCGCGCGCTACGACGTGGTCGCCGTCGGCAATCCGGCGACGAACTGGGTGCTGGCGGCGGCGGCGCGCGCCAAGGGCGGGCTGCCGGTCACGTTCGAGCGCGACGCGCTGGTGCTCGGCGGCAAGCGCTATGTGGGCCGCGACGTCGGCTGCGCGTTCGCGGTGCCGAGCCCCTTCGCACCGGGGCGGGCGCTGGTGGTGTACGCGGGCGTCGGCCCGGCCGGACTGGGGCTGGCGCGCCATCTGCCACGCTACCTGCCCGACTACGTTGTCTGGGACCGCGGCCTGGCGACCGCGATCGGCGGCGCGGTTCTAGGCGATCGCGACGTGCTGGCGGCCGGGTTCTTCTAGGATTCGCGGGCGCCGCGTCGCAACGCGAGCAGGAGCCGCGAAGGGGATTCGCGCGCGCCCGCGCCGCGCTCCGCGTGGATTCACGCGCGCCGGCGCCGCGCACCCCTTCGATTGACGCAGGTCCGGGCCGGCGCCGCGTGGATTCACGCGCGCCGCACGGACGAAAACTTGTCGGTAGGTGAATGTAGGATAAAGTCCTACCCACGACCCCAAGCGAACCCATGCCCACCCTGCAAGGAGAGAACAGACCCATGGAGCTCGGCCGCTTCCAAGACCTTCGAATCCACACCCGCGCCTCGACCCGCGTGTTCGTCGAGGAGGTGCAGCACAAGGGTCCCGGCGCCTACTACGAGACCGTCAACCTCAGCGAGAGCGGCGCGCTGCTGGTGACGCGCGAGGAGGACGACGCTGGGGAGAGCGGCGACGCCAGCCGCACGCACGCCGGTGCAAAGCGCTACGCCTGGTTCCGCTTCGACCTGCCTTTCGAGTGCGACTACGTGCCCGTGCTGGCGGAGGTGGTTCGCGAGCGGCGCGAAAAGGGGCTGCGTTACCGGCACGTGCGCTTCAAGCACCTGTTCCCCGATGGCAAGGGCGCCCTCAGCTTTCATTTGTGCCGCGCGCGCGGGGGTCTGTAGATGGACGGCTCCGCGAAGCTGCAGGAGCGCCGCGCCGCTTCGCGCCGCGCCACCACGCGCCTCGACGTCGCCGTGCCGGTGCTGCTGTGCTGGGGCGGCCACTTGGCGCGCGGCATCGCCCGCAACGTGTCGAGCGGCGGCGCGTTCGTGCAGACCACGCACAGGGTCCCGCTTGGTACGCCGCTCAAGGTCGTGTTCGGCGTCGGCGACGGCGGTCGCGAGCTGGCCGCGCACGCCGAGGTGAAGCACCAGGTCTGCCTCAACTACGTCGACCCCTCCTCCAAGTCGAACGCGTTGATCGGGATCGGCCTACGCTTCACCGGATTCGAGACGCACCTGCCCACGGACTACCTGGACGCCTAAAGTCTTGCGCGCACGAAGCGCGCAAGCGTCATGTCAGCGAAAAGGCCGGGGGCCCCTGGAAACGGGCGGCAGGCTGCGCGACACTTGGGCGTGGACCTGAAGCGCCTGTACCTGCAGCCGGGCGACCCGGTGCGGCACCTGTTCCGCAGGGCGTGGGGGCTGGGGGTCGTCGTGGAGTGCGCGACCTCGACGCTGCCCGGTGGGACGTGCCTCGTGCGCGTGCGTTTCATGGACGGGCGCGTGCGCTGCTTCGAGAACAACCTCGACAACCAGAGTTGCGGGTACTACTTCGGGCTGCGCCACTACGACGACGTCGGCAACGACCATCCGTTCGGCGACGGACGGCGCCGCCGTCGAAACGCCGCGCCGCCGCCGTTGCCGTCGGCGCTGCTCTACGCGCTCGCCACGCTCGGCCCCGCGCGGCAGCTCGCGGCGCCCGGCGAGGGGGCCGATGCCGAGGGGCTGGACGAGGAGCCCGCCAGCGGCAGCGGTCGGGCGAAGCCGGAGCGGATCGCCCCCGACGCGCCAGGACCTCCGCCGCCGCTCGTCTCGGCGTGGCGCAAGGGCGGTCCCATGATGGTGCAGGCGCGTAGCGACGGCGGCGGCACGTCCGCGGGGGCGCCGGCCGCGCGCTTGACCCCTCGGCGACGGCGCTCGTAGATTCGGCGTTCCATGGCCTCGGCCCCAGCCCGGACGATGATTCGGACGGAGCAGCGCTTCGCCGCTGTGACGCGTGTACGCGCGGCGGCGTGCGCGGCGTTCGGGCTGGCGCTCGCGCTGGCGGCGGTCGAAGCGGGCTGCACTTCCGGTTGCAGGCGCGACTGCTCGCCGCCGTGCCGGAGCGGCTTCATCTGTGTCGAGGGCGAATGCCGCAGCGCCTGCAACCCACCCTGCCCCGCCGACAAGATCTGTCGCGGCGGTGAGTGCTTCGTCGACGACACGATGCCGGTACCCGACGTCGTGGTGAACGTACCGCTGACGCTCGACAGCGGCGTGAAGCCCGTGCCGCCCCCGCCGCCGCCGCCGGTGAGCGTCGGGCTACCGGAGTTCCTGTGCCTCGGCGAGGAGGCGGACGGCTATCACAAGTGCGGCTCGAAGCCCGGCGAGGGCATGGTGGCGCGGTTCGTGGAGAAGGAGCTGGGGCCTCTGGGTGAGTGCGTCGCGGATCTGGTGAAGCGCAAGCCTGGCGCGGTGGGCATGTTGTCCTGGCGCGGCGAGTTCGACCTGGCGGCAGGCGGCGGCGCCGAAGCGATCTCGGTGCCCGACGACACCGTCGGCGACGACACCTTCAAGAAATGCGTGCTGAAAAGCGCGCGGAAGGTATACGCGCCCGACTGCTGCGACTACTACCTGAAGCTGACGGTGCCGGTGTACGTGAACATGCTTCCGCCCGAGCCACCCGGCGGCGCGACCGCCGCGCCCGGCGGGAGCGCGGCCCCCGCGAGCGCCTCGACCGGGTCCGGCGGCCCCGCCGCCGTCCCCGCCAGCGCCCTGCCGTCGACCGGTTTCCTCCCCGCGAGCGCCGCTCCGCCTGCGCGCTGAGTCGAGCCGAGGAACGCGCAGCGGCGCCTGGCTTCGGGATCGACGCCCATCCGCTTTGGCACGCCGAAGGCGTCGCCTCCGACTTAGGGAAAGATACACATTCTCTGAGAATCGGTCCGAAGACTCCGCCGGAGGAGTGCGGGCGGAGCCCCTTTGAGCTCCGGCTGGCCTTGCCAGCTTGAGTGGCCGAGGGGCCCGGGACCGACGCTGAGGCCCGCTCGCACCGCCCCCGCAAATCCATTAGACTCACTGCGCCTCGCAGCCGCGATTCCGGGAGAGCCCATGGTCCCTCGTTCCCTTTCCTGCAGCGCCGCGGCGGCGGCCATTGCGTTCGTCGCGTCGTGGATCGGCGTCGCGACGGCGCGCGCCGACACTGCCGAGGCGAAGACGGCCGCCCCGGCCAGCGCGACCGCGGTCGCGTCCAAGACATCCGCACCCGCCCCCGCCAAGACGGCCGCGGCCAAGTCCACTGCACCGGCAACCGCTGCGGCGAAGACCGCGGCGTCCGCGACCGCTGCGGCGAAATCCGGCGCCCCGGCGACCGCGGCGGCAAAGTCCGGCGTCCCAGCGACCGCGGCGGCAAAGTCCGGCGTCCCAGCGACCGCGGCGGCAAAGTCCGCCGCCCCGGCAACTGCTGCGGCGAAGACCGCGGTGTCCGCGACCGCGGCGGCGAAATCCGGCGCCCCGGCGACCGCGGCGGCAAAGTCCGCCGCCCCGGCGACCGCGGCGGCGAAGGGGACGGCCACCGCCGCGGCGAGCGCGACTGCCACGACCGCGGCGCCCGCCGCGCCGGCCGACGCCAAGAAGATCGAAAAGTCGCGCGCTGCCGCCATCGACCTCGCCAAGGCCGGCACGTTCAAGGAGGCGGGGGCCGCCTTCGAAGGCGCCTACGCCGCGTCGTCGGATCCCGACAACCTGTTCGACGCGGGCGTCGCCTTCAGCAAGGCCGACGAGCCCGACCGCGCCACCGCCGCGCTCAAGCGCTATCTCGTCGCCGACCCGAAGGGAAAGAGCGCGGCGCACGCCCGCGAGATGCTCGTGGCGCTCAAGCCGGCCATGGCCCGCAAATCCGGCCTCGGCACGCTCGTCGTCACCACCTCCGTCCCGGGTGCGACCGCCAAGGTCGACGGTCGCGAGGCGGGCGTCACGCCGGTGAGCCTCGACCTTCCGGCCGGCGATCACTCGGTGCAAGTCGAGAAGGCCGGCTACCTGCTCTTCGTGGCCCCGGTGACCGTGAAGGCGGGCGAGCTCACCAGCCTGCCGGTGACCCTGGAGAAGGACGCTTTGTACGTGCCGCCGCCGCCGGCCTCCGGCCCGGCGCTCGCCGCCGGCGGGGGGGCCGTCGCGGGTGGCGGCGCTGCCGTGGCGGGCACGTCTGTCTCGGCCGCGCTCACCCCGCCCGTCGAAGCCGTGCCGCCGATTCCCTTCCACAAGAAGAAGTGGTTCTGGCCTGCGGTCGGTGCCGTCGTCGGCATCGCCGCCATCATGACGCTCTATGCGGTGATCCCCGCGCCCATCGAGCGCGTCCCCGACGGCTCGCTCGGCCGCCAGGAGTTCCGCCGATGACCACGCGCCGCGCATTCGCCCTTGCCCTCGTAGCCCTTTCCGCGTTCGCGCTCGCGCTCGGCGGCGCCGGCTGCAAGAAGCGCCGCCTGGCGACCTACGCGTACGTGACGATCGTCGCCCGCACCGGCTACGTCATCGACGGCATCGCCCAGTTCCGCTCGACGGTCTCCAATGCGGGCGAGACCGACGTCGAGACGTTCGACGTCCCGGGCGGCAGCATCAACCTGGGCGCCGGCGCGACGCCGTCGGAGACCTACACGCTCGATCTCCGCGGCCGCATGGGCCTGGTCGACGTTTACGTCGAAGCGATCGACGCCACCGGCGCCTCCATCGCCAACGGCACGGTGACGACCACCGTCGCCCCCAACGCGAACTGGAGCATCGCCGTGGAGCTCTCGCCCGCCGGCACCGGCACCACTGACGCCGGTGGCAGCGACGGCTCGCTCGGGCTGGACGGGATGGTGCCGCTCACGTGCGGCGACGGCGTCGTCGACCCCGGCGAGCAGTGCGACGACGGCGACATGGACCCCAACGACTTCTGCGACAACTGCAGCCTCACCGCCATCCCCGCCGCCACCGCCGCGACGTTGCAGGCCGCCGAGCCGCGCGTGGCGATGCGCGCCAGCGGCGAGATACTGCTCGTCTGGACGGATATCTCCGGCGTATACCACGACGTCTTCGCCCGCCGCTTCGACGCCGAGGGTCTGCCGCTCGACGCCGCCGAGGTGCGCGTGAACGCCAACCAGCCGCCCAACGACGAGAAGCCCGACCTCGCGCTCGACCGCGCCACTGGCGACTTCGTCGTCGTCTGGCACACCTGCCCCGACGCGGCGCCCACTGGCTGCGACGTCGTCGCGCGTCTCTTCGCGTGGGACCTGACCCCGCAGATGAACGCCTCGGGCACGACGGACGAGTTCGTCGTCAACCTGGCGGACGGCGAGGACCACATCCGGCCGTCGGTCGCGCTCACCGCTTCCGGCTTCGTCGTCGCCTGGCAGCAGTCGGCGAGCGGTGTGCAGGCGCGGCTCTTCGACGCCACCGGCGCCCCGGTCATGGACCCGTTCGGCGCCGGCACCGACCCGTTCGACGTGCCCGAGGTCGCCGACGCGGCCTCCTGCTCGCCCGACGTCGCCACCGGCAGCGACGACCGCTTCGTGGTCGTGTGGGGCACCGCCTGCGACGCGGCCTTCGGTGCGACCGACGTGACGGGGCGCCTGTTCCCCAACGCCGGTGCGCCCGGCGCCGAGTTCACCATGCCCGTCGCCAACGCCGGCCCGTACCGCACTCCGGTCGTGGCGATGGCCCCCGGCTCTTCACCCGCCAACGCGTTCCTCGTCGTCTGGGAGTCGGCCGCCGCCGGCGACAGCGCCATCGAGGCCGCCGCCTTCAACGGAAACGGCATGCAGCAGGCGTTCGTCGACGTCGCCGGGCCGAGCGACCCCGGCATCGACCGCCGCGATCCGGCCGTCGGCTACAATCCCGGTGACGGCGCCACGGGCCATTTTTTGGTGGGCTGGCGCGAGACGAGCGGCACCGGCGGGCTGACGAGCCTTGGCCTTCACGCCCGTCTGGTGCACCCGACCGGGACGACGGTGGCGACGAGCTTCGTGGTGGAGGCAGGGCTCGTGGCCGGCGGCGACACGCCCAGCCCGCGCGTGCTCGACTACGCCGGCGCCGCCACGGGCTTCTGGACAGCGGCGTGGCGCACGCCCACCGGCGTGAGCTTCCGCCTGTTCCCGGCCGGCTTCCGCCCCTAGGACGCGCCGCGTGCCCCTGTGGCTGCTGGCAGTGGGCGTCGCCGTGGCGTTCGGCGCGGCGTTCCGCTTCTACGGTCGCTTCCTCGCCAGGCGCTTGGCGCTGGACGACGCGCGCACCACGCCTGCCGTCGCGCAGGCCGACGGCGTGGACTACGTCGCCACGTCGCGCCCTGTTCTGGTGGCGCAGCACTTCGCCTCGATCGCCGCGGCCGGGCCGGTGGTCGGGCCCATCGCCGCCGGGCTGGCGTTCGGCTGGGGGCCGTCGCTCGCCTGGATCGTCCTCGGCTGCATCTTCATCGGCGCCATGCACGACTTCTCCAGCCTGGTGGCGTCGCTCCGCCACGGAGCGCGCTCCATCCCCGAGATGGTCAGAGAGCACCTCGGCAAGCGTGCCTGGGCGCTGGCGCTGCTCTTCATCTGGCTGAGCCTGCTGTACGTCATCGTCGCCTTCACCGACGTGACGGCGCGGCAGTTCTTGGCCGTGGACGAGTGGGACGGCGCGGCGCACGCCATCGGCGGCGGCGTGGCCACGTCGAGCTTCCTATACCTCGGGCTCGCCGTGGCGATGGGGCTGGTGCTGGAGAAGCTGAAAGTGAAGCTGTGGGTGGCAACGCTCGTGTTCTTGCCGCTGGTGTTCGGCGTCATCCTGCTGGGGCAGCGCATCCCGCTCGTGCTGCCGGTGGCGAACCCGGCGGCGGCCTGGGGCGCCGTCATACTGGGCTACTGCGCGCTGGCGTCCGTGCTGCCGATGTGGTTGCTCCTACAGCCGCGCGGTTACCTGGGCGGCTACTTCCTGTACGTGGTGCTGGGCGTGGGGTTGCTGGGGCTCCTCTTCGGCGGGTTCCACGCCGACTACCCGGCCGTGACGGGCTTCGTGTCGGCGAAACAGGGACCGCTCTTTCCGTTCCTCTTCGTGACGATCGCGTGCGGCGCTTGCTCCGGGTTCCACGGGCTCGTCTGCAGCGGCACGACCTGCAAGCAGGTGGCGAAGGAGACGCACGCCACCGCGGTGGGCTACGGGGGCATGCTGCTGGAGGGCGCCGTGGCCGTGATGGCGCTGGCCACCGTGATGATGTGGCCGGCCGGCGCGCCGGCCCTGGCGAAGGGGCCTTCGGAGATCTACGCGGCCGGCATCGCCCATTTCATGAGCCGCGTGCTCGGCGTGGACGTGCACTGGGGCACCAGCTTCGGAATGCTGGCGTTTGCCACCTTCGTATACGACACGCTCGACGTGGCCACGCGCCTCGGGCGCTACTTGATGGAGGAGCTGCTCGGCCTCAAGGGCCGCGCGGGGCGGGCGCTGGCCACGGCGCTCACGCTGGGGCTGCCGCTCGCGTATCTGGCGCTGGCGCCGTCGGCGGTGGTGGTCGGCGGCAAGGCGCAGCCCGTCTGGCAGCTCGTGTGGACCATCTTCGGGTCGAGCAACCAGCTGCTGGCGGCGTTGACCCTATTGTTCCTGGCGGCGTGGCTGAGCGAGAAGTCCATGCCGAACCGATTCGTGCTCTGGCCGGCGCTGTTCATGCTGGCGACCACCGCGACGGCGCTGGCGTGGCAGCTAGCCGCCGCGCTGCGCGACCCGGCAGGCCTGCGCAGCCCGGCCGGGCTGAACGCGCTGTTGGCCGCGGCGCTCCTCGTCGTGGCGGGCGGGTTCAGCGTCGAATGGGTCCGCGTGTGGTGGCAGCGGCGGCGGCGCGGCACAAGCGCCGCCGCGCCCGCGTGAGGGCTACTTCCCCTTCTTCTTCGGGCACGGCAGCACGGCATCGCGCAGTAGCGCGGCCGCGTCCAGCTTGCCGCTCGTCAGCTCGTCCATCGTGAAGCGGCGCTCGGCGCCGCAGCCGCCCTCCGGCCCGTCCAGGCGCAGCTCGACGGTCGCGCCCAGCTTCACCCCGAACGACACGACCGCCCCGTCGATCTTGTGGTCGGGGACGCGCGCCACCGCGGTCCCTTCGAGCGTGCCCTTGGCCCATCCCGCCGCGCCGGCCGAAAGGTCTTTGCCTTTCACCTCCAGCGCGCTCAGCTCCACCCGCACCTTCCGGCCCTGCGAAATGGTCAGCACGCTGTCCTTCACCAGCAACGCCGTCAGGCGCGCCTCGCGCTTGTCCGCCTTGTCGGGGCGCGGCGGGCGATCGGCGTCGATGGCGAGCGTTCCGTGCTCGACGCGCACCAGGTCCACCGTGGCGACGCTGCCCGTGCCCATCGCGAAGAGATCCGCCACGACGACCACGCGGTCGGCCTTCGCCACGGCCGCGGACTCGGGCGGCGGCGTCGTCAGCACGAGGCCGTCCAGCACCGTCTTCTTGTTCCAGACGTCGTAGCCCACGTCGCGCAGCCCGAGCTCGAGGTTCATCTCGCGGCGGCAGATGTCCTGCAGGCGGGCGATGATCATCGCCTTGGGGTCGGCGGCCTCGTCGGCGAGCGCGAGCGACGTGGCGGCGGCGGCGGCGGCGCTGGCGGCGGTGACGGCGGCGGCGGCCGCGAGCGCGCGGCGCAAGCGGAACCGCGCACGGGGGGGCGGCGGCAGGCACGGCAGGGTCATGGGTCGGCGCTCCTTTCCGTGTACAGACGCAGCTCGGCGGCGCTCCATGCAACCTTGACGCCCACGCGCGCCGCGACCAGCGTCTGGCGCAGGACGGTCAACAACAGAACCATGCCCCAGCCCGAGGCCGGGATCCACCACGCCAGGGCCACGTACACGCCGCCCGCCGCCGCCCAGCCGAGCGCGCCGGTGCCGGCGACGGCGAGGACCGCCGCGGGGCGCTCGCGCGCCGCGAACCGCAGTCCGCGCCAGAGCGCGGCCAACGCGCCGACGTTCGGGTGCAGGAACCGATGCGCGCGCCCGTAGGCGACGAGCGTGGACAGCGCGCCGGCCGCCACCGCCGCCAGGAGCAGCGCGGCGGCGCGCAAC
>DASYRF010000522.1:0-19981 GCA_036004705.1 Myxococcota bacterium | reverse complement strand
CTGCGGCAAATTGCCGCACGCTGCCGCAACAGCGCCGCGCCGCCCGTCACCGTCGCCGCCAGCAGCGCCGCCGCCTCGGCGTCGCCGGCGTCCGCCGCCAGCACGTCGCGCAGCGCCGCCGTCGCTTCCGCAGCCTGCGCGTCACCACGCTCGGCGCCGGCAGCGAGGCCCAGGGCGCGCGCCCGCCGCTCCACGGCTTGCGTGGCGGCGCCGGCTGCGAGGGCGGCGACGCCCGCGGCGGCGGCAAGCGTCGCGCGCCGTACCTCGACCTCGTCGAGTGCCCCGCGCGCCCAGCGACGCTTGTCGTTGTCGGCGCCGCTCGCGTCGTCCTCGGCGGCCAGGCGCTCGCGCAGCCCGTCGACGGTGTCGAGCAGGACGGCGAGGGCCTTCGGGCGCAGCAGCTGTCCGGCGCCTCCGCGCAGGCCCAGCAGCAAGAGGTTGCCTGGGGGCCGCACCACCACGAGCTCCAGCGCCGCCGCGCCGGCCGCTTGCAACGTCGCGCCTTCGCCCGGCGCCAGCTCCCCACCCGCCAGGGCACGCAGCGCGCCGAGCACCGCATAGGGCACGGGCACCACGCCCACGTGCAGCGCGTCAGGGCCGAACACCGGCACCACTTCTTCGAGCACCGTCGGCAAGCTCATCGATGGGTCCCGTCAGGACGCGCCGCGGGCTCGCTTGGGGCGGCGCCCGCGCGTCGCCCCGTCGCCACCGCCCGCCTTCGTCGGTGGGGCGGCGCTCGGCGGTTGGCGCGCCAGCTCGTCGAGCGAGTGCTGCAGGTCCGCGGGCACGGCGCAGCCGAACCGCTTCAAGTGCGGCGCGAGCACCTCGCCGACGCGCGCACCGCCGTGGCGCAGCGCCCCCGTCACCGCCAGGCGGGTGAACGCCAGCAGCTCCTCGCAGCCGATGTCGCCCTCGTCGCTGACCTCGAAGGCCAGCACGGTGGCGAGCTCCACGGCCCAGCGCGCCCCCGCGGCATCCCCGTCCGCCGCCAGCTCGTCCGCGACGGCCAGCCCCAGCACGCCGCGCTGCAAGCCCTCGGAGTCGTGTTGGCACCAGAGCTCGCCCCACAGCGCATGATCGGGGTTGCGCGTCCCCACCAGCTTCAGCGGATCGGCGTATTTGCGTCGGACCTTGCCGAACAGGCTGCGAACCTTTGCGGCCAGCGCAACCGGCACGAAACGGTCCATGCTACCGCGATCCTCACGCAGGTCTAGCGCCTGTGCAAGCTCCCACGCAGAGGCGCGCAGCGTGTCCGCGCGCGCGCGCCCGCCGGCGGCCTCCTCCGCGTGCGCCAGCCGCTCCATGGCCTCGGCATACGCTTCCCAGCCCACCGGTCCCTCGAAACCGCGCTGGTGGCGTTTCCACGCCGCCGCCAGCGGCGCCAGCACGCCGGGGCCGATGGGCACGGCCAGCTGTGCGGCTGCTTCGACGGCCCAGCGCACGGGGAGCGCGCTGCCCAGACCATCGCACAGCGCGGGCGCCGCCTTGACGAGGAGCTCGATCGCGTCGACGCGCGCGGCGCTGCGCTCCGCCAAGGTAAGCGCTTCGGCGAAGGCCCGCGCGGCGCCGTCGGCGTCCGCGGCGCCCGCCGCCCGGGAAGCCTCGTCCAGCTTTTGCGCGATGTCGCGCATCTCCGGTTTGGTACTCCCGGCCGCGTACGCCGTCAAGGCGGCGCGGGTTGACCGCGCCGCCGCCGCGCGCGAGGATCGCCACCATGACAGCCGCCGAGCTCCTCGCGGCCCTGGCCGCCGATCCCGCGCGCGAAGCCGACGCGACCGCGCTCGCCACGCTGGCGCGCGAGCAGCCCAACGACGTGCGCGCGGCGCTCGACGCCGACGCCGATCGCGCGCGCAACGTCGTCAACGGCGCCCTGCGTGCGCGCAGCGCGGCCGGCACCGACCTCGTCGTGGCACTGGTCGAGACGGGCTCGCCCGCGCCGCTCGACGCCGTCGCCCGGCCCACGCGCTTCGCCGCCCTCTTCGCCCACGAAGGGCTCATGGAGCGCCTCATCCCCGCCATCGAACGGCTGGGGCTGGGAGACCGCCTCCGCGCCGTCGTGGCGCCGATGGTCGACGGCACCTTCGCGACGATGCTCGAGACGGTGAGCCACGACATGCGCGGCGGCGCCAGCGTCGACGCCCACGCGCGCCTGCTGTCGGCGCAGCTGCGCCTGCTCCCGAAGTCGCTGCTGCCTGTGGCGGCCGAGGCGGTGCGCGCCGCGGCGGCGCGGCCCGTCGCCGACCGTCCGTGGGCGGCGGAAGACCAGCAGGCCCTCGCCGACCAGGTGCTTCAAGCGTTGGAGTCAGGTGGGGTCAAGTGACCCCGGAGACGGCGCCAGGGGATCGCCCGCGCCGCAGTCATATAGCTGAAACGGCAGGACTTTCTTCATTGCCACCCGCCCTCGCCGTGGTGCGAAGCTTGCAGTAAGACGCGCGGGAACATCGCGACGACTTCGGCGGGAGGACTCTAAATGGCCGTCCTTTCTGATGATTTCAATACAATCCGCCACTGGATCGACCAGTACCACACGGCTTCCGAGTCCGCAGCGAAGCTCGACGAGGCCTACTACGTCACGATCCCGAACGAAATCAAGAAGCTGAAGGATGATCTGACCGCGCTCGAGAAGGTCGTCCCGCCGAACCCCGCCGACATCGCCTCCGCCAAGGCCGACATCGCCGCCGCCGAGGCGCGCCGCGACCAAACGTGGAAGGACCTTCAGGACCTCAAGAACAAGAACCGGGACCTCAAAGACAGCATCCGCGAGTCGCTCTTTGCACTGAACGCCAAGGGAAAGAGCGACTTCTTGTCGTTGCAGCCGGTCGAGCGCGAGAACATCACCAAGGAGGAAGACCAGGGGAAGGTCGTCGCCCAGGACGGCTACGACAAGTATTACCGCGACGCCGTATTGAACGGCGCGATGGACGCACGCTCGCCGCTGGTCACGGGCGGCGGCGGCTACTCGTTCATCTCCGGCAAGGGCGAGCTGGCGTCGATGAAGGCGCCCATGTCGGCCAAGGACGCCATCCTCAAGTTCGACCTCTTCGGGTATAACTCCTACTATCGTGATATCCCCGATCCGGCCAACCCGGGCAAGACGAAGAAGTGGGAGAAGGATCTCGTCGGGGTCACCTGGAAGCTCGCGGACGGCGAGATGCGCAAGGTGCGCGTCGCCACCGACGGCAAGCTCATCGAGCTCATCCGCGACCTGCCCAAGACCAAGGCGCATGCGGCCGAGGTGCTCGGCAAGACCGGCATCGAAGCGACGGACTTCGACGCGAACTGGCTGCCCGTCACCGACCCCGACAAGCACGGCATGACGAGCGGCGGCGGGCGGGAGTGGCTGTTCGACGCCGCCAGCGCCACCAAGCTGAACAGGGCGCACCAGTTTCAGACCTTCTTCTACCCCGCGGCGCCGCCCGACGACCCCGGCTCCGCCGGCGTCGCGGCGGACATGGGGGCCGAGACCGCCGCCAACAAGCTCAAGGTCGAGAAGACCGAGAAGCTCGTCCGCGACTGGCCGCATTCGCTCACGGAGTCGGCGCAGCTGCTCAAGGACATGACCGACGCCAAGATGAACCTCTTGCCGTCGTCCAAGGAGCGCACCGACTTCGCGCGCGTGCGCCTGGAGCTGAAGGGCTTTCGCGACGACGCCGTCAAGACCGCCGACGACCTGAAGGCGCTACTGAACCTCAAGCCCATCCCGAACGCGCACCAGTACGGCGTGGACCTCGACGCCGCCATCGCCGCCCACGAGGCGAAGTTGCGCATTGTCGAGGCGGGCATGCAGGCGGCGCGCGACATGCTCGCCGCCGTCCCCACCGCCGGAGCCCCCACGGTGCCCGGCGCGGTCGGGGCGCCCGGCGCACCCGGCGCGCCCGCCGCCGCCGCCGGCGCCTGGGCGAAGGACATCGACGGCCTGCGCACGCTCATCCAGCAGTACAAGGACTCGTACGGGCGCACCAAGCCGGGCGGCTGGGACCTGGCGATGGCGACCTGGAACGATTGGCTCAAGAAGCAGGAGCCCGATCCCACGCGGCCCGGCACCGTGCGCAACGTCATCCCCGACTCGGTGCGCACCGACATCACCGCCAAGATCAACGACCTCAACAAGTACTTCGACGCGTCGACGACGTGCAGCAACGTGCGCTCGCTCGCCGACGAGTACGAGAAGACCGGCAAGCTCCCTGGCGGGTGGGTGGAAGCCAAGTCGCGCTTCGAGGTGTCTTGCCGCGGCGGCTACGTGCCCCCGACCGACGTGAAGGCCGTCGGCGATCGCATCACCGCGGCCGAGGCCGCCGCCAAGGCGAAGGGCGGGGACGCCACGGCCATCTTCGCGCACTCCAGCCGTTTCGTCGTGGACGGCAAGACGGTCAGGGTGAAGGCGACGGGCGCCATCGTCGGCGTGGTGGCGACCGCGGCCGAGGGCCGCAGGGTCGTCGAGACGTCCGACCCCGCGAAAGAGACGCCCGGCGTCGAGGCCGCGCTCAAGGACACCACCGTCGGGATCGACGTGCACGTGGGACACGGCTCCGCGCTGGCCGTCGGCGCCAAGACGAGCGCGCCCGACGGTGGCACGGCGGTCAAGGACGCGACGGTCATCGGCGCCGGCGGCTCCTCGGGCGCGAAAGACAAGGCCACCGACGAGTTCCGCCGCGTGGTCACGTCGATGCGCTTCCTGGCCATCGACCATTTCCACGGCGATCACTTCAACTACCTCGAATCGATCCTCTACGCGCCGGCCGACAATCGGCTCGCCACGCCCAACAAGACGCTGAAGGCCGAGGAGTACGCCTACTACAAGAAGATCGAGACGTTCATCCTTCCGAACGTCGTCAACATCCCGGCGACGCTCCTGACCTGGGTCGACAAGCTGGTGGTGCAGGCCGAGTCGCTGGGCGCCAGCACGGTGAGGCTGGCGCGCCTGGATCCGAACCCGTCCGCGGAGCTGGAGAAAGAGGGGAAGTTCTCCGGCCAGACCGTCACGACCGCGTCGGGCACCATCTTCGCTTTCCACGACGACGTGGCGCTGGCGAAGTACAAGGAAGCGCGCGACGCGATGTTGCCGCACGTCGGCGACTTCGACGACCTCACCGCGCTCGCCGCCGGCGGCTGGAAGTACACGACCGGCTCGTCGAAGTACGTGCGCCAATACGAGCCCGGCGGCCCCGCCGGCAAAGAGCCGCTGTACCCCGTGGGCCCGGCGGGCGACCCGCTGCCGGGTGCGCACAAGCAGGACAAGAACAAGAAAGAGTACGCCTGGGTTGAGCTCGCGTCGGGCGACAAGTACCGCGCCGTCTCGGACCCTGCCCACCAGGCCTACGTCGACGCCAACCAGACTTCACTCGGCAAGGCTCGTCGCCTCGCCTACCCGGTGCCGAAGGAGTCGCCGCTCGAAGGGCTCAACGCCACGGCGACGGCGTACGTCGACATCCGCGACGGCGTGGCCTGGATCACCGCGCACGACCAGCCGGCCCCGAGCCTCGATCGCATCGCCGATTCCATCGAGGCGACTGGACTGCTGAAGGGCCCGCCCAAGCCGTCGGCGGTCATCTGGAAGGGCGCTCACCACGGCGGCAAGCTCTACGTGGACAGCGAGGCCGCCGCGGTCTCGTTCGAACGCTGGTGCGCGTTCCTGGCCCGCAACAGCTCGTCGCTCGACGGCCCCACGATCGCGGTGACGTGCAAGAAGGCCGCCTGGGAGAAGGGCACCATCTTCGCCCTGAACACCCACGGCTACGCCGTGCACGTGACCGACGCCGACACGGGCACGACCGTCATCGAGGTGAAGGACGGCACGACGAAGAGCTGGAAGCTGGCGGACGGCAAGGACGTGCCGGCGAAGGGCCCCGTCCCGGTGCCCGAGTGGCTGACGAAGTTCCGCGCCTATCTCGTGGCCTTCTCCGACTGGCAGGGAAGCATCAAGGATCTGCTGCCCGCGGCAGACCAGGCCGGGGCGCTGAAGCTCTGGGACGACTTCTCCAAGCTCAACAAGCGCATCTGCGATGCGGTCGGGCTGGAATCCGAGTTCCTCAAGCCCGAGGGTGCCAGCACCGACGCCAAGGCCATCCAGACGGGCGCCATCGACTGCAACACGCGCTACGAAGCGCTGCGCAAGACGTACGGGCCTGTGATCGACGCCGGCGTCGCGGCCAGCAAGCCCACGATGTTCGTTCCGTCGACTGTCTTCACCGTCACGCCCGAGGCCAAGCTGAAGATCGGCGACGAGGTACGGCCGGTCATCCGCGCCAAGGCGAGCACGGCGGCGAGCGACCGCAGCGTCCCGGTCCTGGCGATTGGGCCGGCGGGCACCGCGGTGCCGGCCGGGCTGTCGGAGATGATCGCCAAGAAGACGGTCGCTCTCCCCGCGTCCTTCAGCGACGCCGACCTGGCGAAGGCGCCCGACCTGAAGGCGAAGTTCGAGGAGACGTCCAAGAAGCTGGAGAGCGGCGAGAAGACGCCGGACGAGAAGAAGGCCGCCAGCGAGAACGCCAAGCTGGTCGCCGACTACGAGGCCTACTTCAAGCCGTGGTCGGAGAACGCCTCGAAGGTCCCGAACCACCCGAACTCCACGCTGGGGCTGTTCGACAGCGACGTGTCCAAGGTCATCCCGGCCGCCGATGCCGCGCGCCTGAAGGGCTACCTCAAGCTGGCCGCCCAGCTGACGGTCAACGCCCTCACGGCCGGGCTGCAGGCCGAGATCGGCGGGCACAAGGACGCCGTCAACAACCTCGTGCTGATGGGCTACAACGCCCTGCGCTTCGAGGGCTACATCACCGAGTCGCAGGCGCGCGACCTGGCCGAGCTGATGTACCGCGCCGGCTGCGTGAAGGTGAACGGCTACGACCCCGGCGCCGCCGAGGCCAAGAAGCACGTCGCCGCCAGCGAGCTGAAGGCCGATCTCGAGTACTTCGAGAAGATGGGCGAGGCGACCGGCGGTCCGGTCACCGGGCCGGTGGACATCAACTCCGCCACCGCCTTCCAGCTCTGCGGCGCGCTTCACATCAGCGCCTCCCTCGCCGAGAACATCGTGGCGACGCGCAAGGCGATCGGCGGCTTCAAGGCGCCCGAAGACCTGATCAAGGTCAAGGGGATGGACGACCCGACGCTCAAGCGCATCATGCCGAGCGTCAAGGTCGGCGCGCCCAAGGCGGACGACAAAGCCCCGGTCGCGCCGGGCACGCCCCCGCCGGAGCCCAAGAAGACGCTGGGCGACTCGATCAAGGACAAGTACGACGCCGGCAAGAAGATGATGGGCGACGCCGCCAAGAAGACGGCGGAGTTCGCCGACAAGGCCAAGAAGCACGCCGAGAAGAAACACGCGCAGTTCGACGCCATCGCCGAGCTGTTCGGCAAGTACAAGGCGTTCTTCTCCGGGCTGCCGGGCGCGAAGGAGCTTCCGGTCGCCGAGCTGGCGCAGGGCCTCAAGGAGCTGGGCAGCGCCACGTTCGGGACGTTCCTCGCGACGGTGGACCCCGAGGAGTACCCGGAGCTGGCCGCGCTCATCGGCGGCCTCAAGCCGCGGGCGGCGGCCATTTCCGCCGCCATCGACCTGGCCGTGTCGATCCACGAGCTCTACACGGGCTTCATGACGCTCGGCGAGAGCCCCGACATCACGAAGCTCATCTCGGTGCTGAAGACGAGCCAGCACCTGCTGGGTGACCTCGACGCGGCGGTGGCGGCGTTCAAGGAGTGGAAGGTCTGGGGCAAGCTGCCGGCCGGCCTGCGCGACAAGCTGGAAGGGAAGGGCGCGGCCGACCTTTCGGCGAACCTGGCGGGCATCATCAAGGTGCTGGAGTTCGTCGACGCCTTCAAGACGCTGCTGGAGGACTTCTCGAGCGGCAAGCTGAAGCAGATGCCGGCGGGCGATATCTTCGCGCGCTTCGCGCAGGTGGGGTCGGCGGGCTTCGACGCGCTGGCGGGCGCGATGGACACGCCGGCGATGAAGCAGTTCCTGGAGAAGCGCCCGCAGCTCGCCGAGGCGCTCCGGAAGATCCTGCCGTTCCGCAAGCAGATGGTGACCACGCTGGAGCTGGGCACCGCCATCTTCGACGTCTACCCGAAGATCAAGACGTTCCTCGACGACATCGAGCACGACCGCATCTCCAGCCCGATGGAGCTGGCGAGCCGGGTGATGGACCTGGGGTCGGCGATCATCGGCAAGTTCGACGTGCTGCTGCGGGCGCTCGACGCGTTCGGGCTGATGACCCCGAAGGTGCAGAAGATCGCCGAGCGCGCCGAGCAGGTGATGGGCACCGTCAAGGCGGTGCTCGGGTTCGTGGCGCTGTTCGACAAGTACAAGACGTTCTTCGAGGGAATGGTGGGCGGCAAGCCGGGCTCCGGCATCGTCTGGCCGGCGCTCGAAGAGTTCATGACGCTCATCGACGAGACCCAGAAGGCCGTCGAAGCGGTCTTCGCCGACAAGCTGCTGCAAGACTACGTCTTCAAGAAGTACCCGCAGATCGAGGGCATCTACAACAAGATCGCCGCCAAGAAGGCCGTCTTCATCTCGTCGCTGGGCGAGGCCAAGAACGTGCTCGCCCTCTACAAGAGCTACGAGGACCTATACAACCGGATCGAAAAGGCGGGGATTAGCGACATCGCCCCGATCTTCTTCGACACGTTGTCGCTGGCCGCCGACACCATCGACCGGCTCAACGCGTCGCTCGACCTGGTGGAGCAGTGGGGCATCAAGCTACCGCCGAGCGTGAAGTCCATCGCCCGCACCCTGACCGACAAGCGCCTGCAGGAGGCGCTCAAGCAGATGCGCGTGGTGATCGGCGTCATGCACAAGTACCAGGGCATGTTCCAGGGCAAGACGGTGCCCATGGAAATCAAGGACGTCATCCGCGACGTCCTGACGGCCGCGGAGGCCGGCATCCGCGGGTTCGCCGCCATCATGCAGTACCCGGCGGTGCAGGGTTACTTCGGCAAGGCCCCCGCGCCGGTGCAGAAGGCCATCAAGTTCGTGACGGAGGACCCGGGCCTCAAGCTCATCGACCTCCTGGTGCGCGTGCTCGACACGGTCCAGGAGGCGGAGAACCTCTACAACGACCTGTTCAACTCCGACAAGTTCATGGACTTCGGCACGATGGCCCAGCGGCTCGGGCATCTGCTGGAGATGGGCGTCGGCACGTTCGACGACGCCATCAAGATCGCCGAGAAGTACGAGGACCGGCTGCCCAAGCCGATGCGCAAGGTTCTCGACAAGCTGAAGAAGTTCTCGATCGTTCGCCTGATCCACATCGGCGACATGGTCGGCGAGACGGTGAACAAGATCCGCGACTTCGCCGACGGCGTGTCCACCGGCAAGCTCGGCTGGATCAAGACCATCATGGAGTTCGGCAAGATGGTGCCGGGCCTGCTGGTCGACGCCGTCAAGATCGGCAAGGAAGTTGCCCTGTTCTTGAAGGACATCGGCGTGGCCTCGCCCAAGATGTGGGCGCGCATCATGAAGATCCCCGGCGTGAAGAAGGTGGCCGAGATCTTCAAGAAGGTCGCGTCGGCGACGAAGGGGTCCGGCCTCATCAAGAAGCTGTTGGGCATCGGCAAGGCGCTGCACATCGACAAGATCGCCATGGTCCTGCTCAGCCAGATCGACACGATCGAAGCCTTCATGGAAGGCGGCATGACGATCGAGCAGGCGATCGGGATGGCCATCGAGAAGGCCATCAAGAACATGATCCTGGCGGCCGGGTCGTTCATCGGCGGCTTGGCCGGCCGGGCCATCGGCACGACGGCCGGATCGGCGGCCGGGTCGGTCATCCCGTTCCTCGGGACGGCCATCGGCGGCTGGGTGGGCGGCTGGCTGGGCGACCTGCTGGGGAGCTACCTGGGCGAGACGCTGGCGGAGAAGATCTGGGACGCTTTCATCGGCGACGGGACGATCGGCAATGCGGCCGGCGGACTGTTCTCCAACATCCGGCAGGCGGTGAAGGACTTCCTGCCCGACTGGCTGTTCTTCATCGTCGATACGGTGGTGGAGAAGATCAAGGGCTTCCTGGACGCGGTCCTGGGCTTCGTGAAGCGCGCCCTCGGCCTGATCGTCGACATCATCGACAACATCGCCGACATCGGCACGATGATCATGAACGCCGTGATGCGCTTCCTGGAGATCGTGAAGGGTTGGCTGAAGCCGATCGGCGACTGGATCAAGGAGATGTGGGAGAAGTACAACCCCATCGAGATCGCCAAGCGCGCCGCGGGAGCCGTATGGGACGGCATCTCGTCGGTGGGTAGCGCCATCGGCGACTTCTTCGGCTTCAGCGAGAAGGGCGCGATGGAGGGCAGCGGCCACGCCGTCGGCATCACGGCGATGATGGGCCGCATGGCGAACCTCGTGACCTATCCGGGCCTGTCGAAGTCGTTCATCACCGAGGAGTACGGGGAGAAGGCGCCGGGGCTGAACTACCTGGGCCTGGTGTCCTTCAAGGAAGGCGCCCCGAGCGAAGACCGGATGGTGGAGGACGCGCAGGGCAAGGCGCTGCGCGTCGGCGTGGGCAGCAGCGAGAAGTTCTACCGCATGACCGACCCGCGCCCGCGCGGGGCGCACGCCACGGGCGACGACACCGGCGACGCGGTGGAGTACGTGTACGTGGCGTGGGACGCGCCTGGGTCGTCCGCCCCCGGCACCGCGCTGATCTACGGCTACATCAAGAAGCAGAACCTGACGATGTGGCCGAAGCCGACGAGCAAGTTCGCGCAGGGCCCGATGTCGTGGTGGGCGGGCAAGATGATGTCCATGATCGACCACAAGCCCGACCCGGTGCGCGCCAAGTCGAAGGACGGCGGCATGGGGGACGAGGGGTCGGCGTTCGGCGTGGACAGGCTGCCGTCGGGCACGCCGCTGAACCCGGGCTTGCAGTCGGAGATGAGCAACGTCCTGGGCGCCACGGGCCTGGGAGACGTTCGCATCCACACCGGCTCGATGGCGGCGGGCGTGACCTCGAAGTTCAACGCCGACGCCGTGACGATCGGCAAGGACATCTTCTTCGGCGCGGGCAAGTACGACTCGACGTCGCCCGAAGGAAAGGCGCTCATCGGCCACGAGCTGACGCACGTCCTGCAGGATCCCGCGGCGGGCAGCCACCATGACCACGAGGCCGAGGCGCTCGGCACCGAAGGCAAGCTGCGCTCGTACTTCCGCGAGACCGCCGGCATGACCCACATGAAGGACGGCGGCCCGCGCCACGCGGGCGGGACGACCAAGCCGCACGCCGCCGCGACGAAGCGTCAGATCACGCCGACGCAGGGCTCCGGCCCGGCCTTCGACGCCGAGCTCAAGGACCGCATCCTGCAGAACGTCCTGCGTCTCGCCGAGAAGGAACGCTTCGAGGGCCGCGAGCGCTACGGCCTCTGGCGCTAGCGCCGGCGACGACGCCCCCGACCGCGAGCGCGAGCACTACCCCCGAAACGCGCTGATGGCGTCCGGCACCCGCCGCCGCGCAAGCACATCCACACCCAGGCCTCGTCGGCCCGTCGTCCGCGGCGGCGGAGTCGGTCGCGGCCGCGTCGGGCGAAGGCCCGGCGTCCCGCGTCCCCGCGTCGGAGGCGGGCGGGTCGGCGCACGTGACCAGGAAGCGCACGTCCCCCGCGGGCCCGGCAAACGCGCGCAGCCGGCCGGCGCCCGACCCGTCGACGCCCTCGGTTATCGTCGCGTCGGGCGGACGGAGCGTGCCGTCGGCGCCGCTGGGGGCGCCGTAGCCGACGTAGTCCAGCGTACCCGCTGCCAGGGTCTGCGCGCCGGGCTCGAGCGCGACGGCGACGCGCCAGACCACGGACGGCTGCCCGGTCCTGCACACGCCAAACTCCGGCAGGATTGGATCGAAGAAACAGGGGAGCGGCCCGGCGCCGTCGCTGCCGTACCACGACGCGTTGGCGTCGTCCTCGCGGTTCACCTCCACCCAGGCGAGGTAGTCGCCCGCCGAAAGGCCGGCCGCGTCGTACGCGACGGTGAGCGGCACGCCCGTTCCCGCGGTGGCGATCGACACGGCGTCGAGATCGTTGACGTCCGCGAAGAGCATGACGTCGGCGCTGTCGTACTTGGACGGCATGCCGAGATCGGCCCGCGGCGGATATGGCACCCACGCCGCGCCGTCGAACGCGCCCTTGTCGTCTCGGTACCCGGGCGACGCGCACGTGACGGCGTCGAGCGGCAGCGACGTCAGCATCGGGATGCAGTAGTACGGGTCCGGCGAAGAAGTCGCCTCGTGGAAATCGAGCCAGTCCTCGATGCCGTCCTGCATCACCAGCATCGGATAGAGGACGCCGCGTCCGTACGCCCACACGGGCAGCACCTCGAGACGCTTGCCCTCCGGCCAGCGGTAATGCGACGGGAAGCCGCCGCCAGGGGCGGTGGAGAGGCGGCCGGGACGGTTCCCCAGGCCGTACGTCGCGGTCGCCGCGGTGACGGCCACCGTGTCCACGGGGTTGGCGTCGCGGTCCGTGAGCCAGATCGCGACCTGCAGCGCCGCCGCCGGCGTCAGCTCGAAGCGCAGCGTCTCGCACGCCTTCGCGTCACGGGCGGAGCCGAGCAGCGCCGCGCTCAGCGCAAGGCCGGCGGCGAGCGGGCCGCGTCGAGGCACGCCGCCGGGCGTCGCCTCCCGCCTCGGGGCGGAATCGCATCCTCTCCGGCGCATGCCCGATGATAGCGGATCGGGCGCTTGGTCGTGACGTACGCGTTCACGCACCGCCGACCAGCGGGCGCGCCGTACGAGGCGGCTGAGCGGACGAAGGACTGGGGGGGTCTAGAAGAACGCGCCGCCGATGCCGATGCTGATGACGAAGAACTGAGGAGTGGTCTAGAAGAAGGCGCCGCCGATGCCGATGCTGATGCGGAAGCGCTTCGTCTCTTCCTCGCTCACGAGCGGGTCGTTGGGGAAGACGTCGTTAAAGATGTTGTCGCCGTTCACGTCGTTGCGGCCACGCATGTCGTTCAGGCCGTAGGCGACGCGGATGAACGAGTTCCAGGGAAGGTAGTTGAAGATGTTCGCCTTCAGCATCAGGTCGAAGCCTACGTCGTACAGCAGGTAGTTGCCGTTCTGCTGCGCGACGTCGATGAACGGGATCTCGCGCCGCGCGCGCCCCGGCGGGCAATAGGGGTCGTTGCTGAAGTGGGCGAGCCGCCCGTCGGGCACCACGCCCGAGTAGCCGTAGTCCGCGGCGTTGGCGTACGTGAGCACGTCGCCGTGCTCGTTGCGGGGGTAGTCGCACGTGAACCCCCAGATGTTGCCCGCGGTGGTGAAGACCTGCGCGTACAGCGAGTCGAAGTAGAACGCTCCGACCTTCTTGTCCATGCGCCGCACGATGGGGAAGCGGTACGCGGCGTTGAAGATGACCATCGTCTCGCCGATGATCGAGAACCCCTCGTAACCGGCGAACGCGGTGTTCGCCGTGGCGTTGGGGATGAAGCGCAGCGGGCTCACGTTCCCCGCGAAGAAGTTCGCGAAGCCGACGTTCTTCGTCTGGTAGCCGCCCACGAACGACAGGTCGAGGGAGTGGACGTACTTGCGGAACCACGGCACCGGGATGCGCTCCGTGTAGGTCAGCGAGAACTCGTGGAAGCGCTCGCCGACAGGCGTGTCCTCGATGCCGTCGTAGTTCAGCCCGCCCCCCTGGAACAGCGTGTTCAGCTGGAAGTAGTTCCAGGAGAACTCGAAGTAGCGGCCACCGCGCGGGTTGATGCCGCCGTCGCCTCGCCCGTAGGCGGAGTAGACGACGCTCGCGCCCACGCCGAAGCGGTTCCATAGCGGGAACGGCTTCGACCCGGTGCCGGCGTTCTGCAGCGTGAAGTGCAGCCGCTGCGCAAAGATCGTGAAGCTCAGGGCGTCCGTCGGCCCCCAGGACGCGCCGGCAAATTCGATGTCGTAGCGGAAGCGCCGCTTCAACGACAGCACCAGCTCCGGCCGCGCGGCCGGATCGCCGTCGAAGTCGACGGCGAAGTTGTCGCTGGCGTTGATGTTCACCAGCAACGCTCCGATGTAGAACGTCGGGTACCACATGTCGTTGACGTAGACGGCCTGGAAGATCTGGTTCGAGCCCACCAGCGCCACGGCCCCCACGCGGTTCGTCCCCGCGTAGTCGCCCATGATCACTTGCAGGCCGCCGGTGAACCCGCCGCGCTCGTAGAGCAGGATCGGCACGAAGACCGGCGGCTGCAGGTTCTTCCACCAGTGGTACGGCTCGGAGCGATCCTTGATCTCCGGGAGGTCTTCTTCGGTGGCCAGGGCCTCGGCCACCAGCTCGTCGGTGATGCCGTACGTGTTCTCGATGCGCTTGTTGTAGAACTCCGCCTTCTTCATCGCCGCGTACTTGAAGCCGAAGCTGGTGAAGTGCGTGTAGAGGATGTTGCCGTCCGGCGTCTCCCACGGGGTGAAGGCCCCCGAGACCACGTTGGTCAGCTGCGTGAGCTCGCCCGTCTCCAGGTCCATCTTGTAGACGTTGAACACCCCGGTCATGTCGCTGGAGAAGTAAATGCTCTTGCCGTCCATCGAGTAGGCCGGATCCTTGTCCTCGGCCTTGTCCCAGGTCAGCGGCCGCAGCCCCGTGCCGTCACGGTTGATGATCCAGATATCCTGCTGGCCGTTGCGGTAAAGCGCCATCACGATCTGCTTGCCGTCGGGCGACCAGTTGATGACGTCGATCTGCGTTCCGTCGTACCGGGCGACGAGCCAGCGGATGTCGGTTCCGTCGGGCTTGATCAATCCCAGGTGCTGCTGGCCGTCGACGTTGCGGATGAAGGCGATGTCCTTTCCGTCGGGCGACCAGGCCGGATTGATCGCGCGCAGATGAGAGCTGATGCGCGTCGCCTTCTCCGTGTCCAGGTCGTAGACGTACAGGTCGTTCACCGAGTAGCTGTCCACGTGCGTGCAGCCCGACCAGGCGTCCAGACAGCTCTGGCTCGCCACCACGATCTTCTTGGAGTCGGGCGACCAGCCGTACTCTTCGCCGGCGAACGGGACGCCCACGATCGTGTGCGATCCCGACTCGATGATTCCCGCCTCCTCGTCCGTCAGGTACTTGCCGGTGAACTCCGGCAGCTTGTCGTAGGAGATGGGCTTGACGGTCATGACCCCCACGCCGCCCAGCGACAGCCACTTGCCGTCGGGCGAGAAGCGCGGGTGCGTCGAGAAGAGCCCGCCCGCGTGCAGCGTGCGCCGCTTCTCCGACTTGGGCAGCTTCATCAGGTCGTCCCAGCTCTTCTTCGGCGCCGTCAGCGACAGCGGGAACGTGCCCTTGGCTTCGTCCTTGAGGATGGGCTCGACCATCTTCTCGTACTTGGCCTTCACCCACTTGCGCCAGTTGTCGTGCAGCTCGGCGGCGGTGATGCCCAGCACGTCCTCGACGTTGTCGTCCCAGTTGAGATGGCCCGAGTTCGACGAGTTCAGGGCCATGTCGGCGTACTTCTCCTTGCCGTACGTCTCCAGCACGTACAGTCCTGCCGAGTAGCCCTGGTTGTAGCCGAGCTCGCCGCCGAACCCTTCACGGTTGTCGCGCGTCGCCCACTCGCTCGAGTCCAGCTCGTTGCCCTCGAGGATGGCCATGCGCAGCAGCATGTCGCGGCTGGTCGTCCACCAGTTGTAGCCCGACAGGTGCGTCCAGTACTCGGCACCGCCTTCCGTCCACCAGAAGGGGGCGTAGCCGAAGCCCATCAGCAGTGAGCCGCCGACGTCGATGTCGTGCACGCCGTCTTCGCGCAGCGCCTGCAGGTAGATGACGATCGCCGCCTCGGCCTGGAAGGAGTTCGCCTTCAACGAAACGATGTGCGAGAACTCGTGCGTGATGACGTCCGGGATCCAGTCCTGGCGCCCGCGCAGCCGGTAGTACAAGCCCTCCGCCCAGATCGTGACCCAGTCGTACTCATAAACGGCGAACCCGTTGGAGATGTCTTCCTGGTCGCGGATGAGGAAGTGGACCTTCTCCTTCAGCGGGTAGCCGAAGTAGCCGGTGATCTTCGGGTACATCAGCTCGGCGTATTTGGCCACGCGCCGCGCCGTCCACTCCTCCTCGGGGTAGTAGTGGATCACGAAGTGCTCGGTCTCGTAGTCGTACCACTTGATGTCGGGGTAGTTGTTGAACTGCGCATGGGCTGGCTTCGACCAGAGCAGGCCGGCGAGCACGCCGCCCAGCAGGACCAGTGCGGGAAGATGCTTGAAGCGGGGGCGCATGACGTCCTTCACCTCCAAGTGTCCCGACGGGCGGACCATTAGAAGAGGAACGTGGCCTTCACGCCCACGTTGCCCAGGATGATCTGATCCGTCAGAGCGAAGCCGAGCGCCTGCAGCGGCAGGAAAGCGTGCACGCCGGTGCCGTTGTAGCGGTCCTCTTGCGCGGTGCCTGTCGACGTATCCACGGCATTGTTGAAGCTGTTGTTGTTCAGATAGAAGCTGTTCTTCCCGGCCACGTGCACGTCCGCGAAGACGGACACCTCGATGGCCTCGGTCACGCGGTACGTCAGCGTCGGCGTCAGCGTCAGCAAGAAGCCGCGCGAGTTGGGCACGTCGCGGTAATGGATGCCGTTGGAGATGTTGAACGTGGTCGACGTGTTCTCGTCGAGCGGCACGTCCGTCGGCGGCGTGAACCCCGCCTGGGCGATGCGGGTGGGGAAGCGATAGAGGAACTTGCCGCCCAGATCGACCGTGAAGCGCTTCGTCGGCGCCCAGGTGACGTTGAGCTTGGCGAACAGCTCGTCGCCGAAGTCGACCTTGCCGTTGAAGTTGAAGTCGCCGGACGTGAACGGGTCGTCGGGGTTGGGAAAGAACATGACCCCGTTGAGGTCCTGCGGATTGAACTGCTTGATGTACTGCGTGGTGCCTTCGATGCGCCCCAGGTAGCCGAGCTCGAGCGTGGCCGCCAGCGAGTGAAGGAAGGCGTGCTTGTAGGCGAGGCTGAAGCCGGCGTCGAGCGTGCCCGTGCCGGTGATGAGGGACTTGCGCCGCAGGAACTCGATCTCGGGCGTTTCTGGTTTGTCGACGCCCGTCACGAGGTCCGACTCGGCGGTGGACTCGCTCCCCGACGGCAGGCGGAAGGTCAGCTTCGCCGCCAGGCTCCGGCGCAGGCCGCCTTCGGTCTTGAAGTTTACGAACTGGTACATGAGGCCCATCGACACGTCGCCGACGCCGAACGTCCGCCGCTTGGGCAGGTTGCCGGGCGTGTTCGGCAGCTCGTTGCAGTCGGCGGCGTCCTCGACGTTCGTCCCGCGCGTGCGGCAGGCGACGTGATCGAGCAGCATCCGCGCGTCGCTGCGGTCGCGCACGCCGTCCACCGCGCCGCCGTCGGGATCGCTCGACACGTCGTACCGCTCGGTCAGGTACATCAAGGGCACGTCCACCCACATCGTCCAGTTCTCGGTGACCCCGTAGGCGAGGCTCACGTCGAAGATGTGCGTGGGGATCGCCGCGTAGCCGATGGTGGCGATGGGGATCTGGTTGGTGAAGATGGTGGTCCGGCTGCTGGTGGTGCAGTCGGGCACGCCGTCGCCGCCGTCCGGGCCGACGTCGTCGGGCGTCCCGTCCATGTTGGCGTCGCAGCCAGGCGTGCTGGACGGGGCGTAGCAGTGCTCGGGGATGAGCTCGCTGTTCGTGGCGTCGACGCCGGCGCAGCCGCCGTTGTTGTACCCGTCCCGCCCGTAGCGGAACTTGTAGCCGACTTCCATGATGAGCATCTGCTTGGGCAGCGCCAGCGGGCGGTCGATGATGCTCTCGGGGTATTCGCCCGCGCCCGTCTTCTTCTCGAAGGCGCCGGCGTGAGCGGCGAGCGGCATCAACGCGACCAGCGCCGCGGCGACGGCGGCGGCAGACGTGGCGGCGGAACGGACGAGACCGGAACGGGGCATCGCGCGCCTCTCTAGTTGGCGTTTTTCCCTGCGGCGCGGCCACGCTAAACCGGCGCGCGCCGAAGTGTCAAGGGCGGAAAGCGGCGGAAAACCGGAGGAAAGTCCGGTCTTCGGCGTCAGCGGGAGAGCAGCGTCTGCTGCAGGAAGCGCGCCGCGTAGGCCGGGCGGAAATGGTAGTCCACGTACGCCTCCTCGCGCAGCGCATGCAGCGCTTCCGGCGAGAGGTTCGGGTGGCGGTAGACGTTGGTCCAGCCGTTCCAGTGCTCGTAGTCCCAGTCGAAAATATCGGCCTTCACGTCGTGGAAGAGCTTCGTGCCGGGGTAAGGGGTGGAAACGGTGAACTGGATGGCGAAGGTGTTGAGCCGCTTCGCGTAGTCGATGGTGCGGCGGATCGTCTCGGCGCTGTCGCCGGGAAGGCCCAGGCAGAAGTTCGCGATCACGCGCACGCCGGCGCGGTGGCAGGCGTCGATGATGCGCTCCTGCTGCTCGAGCGCGGGCGGCTTGCGGCGGTTGCGGCGCACGAGCTCGACGTCGACGCTGTCGATGCCCACCTCGATGGAGCGCAGGCCGGCGCGGTGCAGCAGGCGCACCAGCTCGGGCGTGAGCCGGTCGGTGCGCGCCTCGATGGAGAAGCGCACGTCCAGCTCGCGCAAGAGGATCTCCTCGGCGATGCCGGCGATGCGCTCGGCGCGCAGGTTGAAGAGCGGGTCGCGGAAGGAGATGCCGTGCGCGCCGTAACGGTGGACGTCGTAGTAGATCTCGTCGACGACGCCTTCGACGGTGCGCTCGCGGAAGCGGGCGTTCACCGTGTAGGGGCAGTAGCCGCACGCGTAGGCGCAGCCGCGCGCCGAGAGCATCGGCAGCGTGATGCCCTTGGTGGTGATGATTGAATATCGATAGGTATCGTAGGGAAAGTGATCCCAGGCCGGATAGGGCAGGGCGTCGGCGTCCTTGAGGAAGCCCGCGTCGAGCGTGCCGGCGAGCGTGGCGTAGTCGGCGGCGATGCGGTCGACCGCCGCCTCGACCTCGCCCTTGACGAGGAAGTCGGCGGCGCCGTCGTAGAAGTCCGGGACCATCGAGGCGAACGTGCCGAACACGCCGACGCGCGCGCGCGGGAAGCGGGCGCGCAGGTCGCGCATGGCGGCGCGCTCGGCGGCGCAGTCGACGATGGAGGAGTGCACCAGGAAGAGGTCGCAGCGCGGCGTGGCCGGGCCGCCGTCGCCGAGCACCACCTCCCAGCCGCGCTGCTCGAAGAGCGCGACGAGGTAGGCGACGGTGATGGGCGGCAGGTGGACGATGCGCTTCTTGGCGTATTCGAGCAGGCGGGCGCCGGGCGAGCGGCCGATGGAGAAGCGCGTGCCGAAGCCGCCGGCGACGTCCTTCAACGTGCAGCGATCGTCGTCGCCGTAAACCAGCAGGAGCCCGACGCGCGGTCTGGCGGCCATCGCCTTGGGCGAATACCGTCCCGGGTCGGGCGGAGTCAATCCCGCGCTTTGCGCCGGCGGCGGCGGCCGGTACGATGCGGGCGCGTGGGCACGCGCGCGAAGAGGCTGATGGCGGCTGCCGTCGCGGCGGCGGCGGGGATCGCGGCCGCGGGCGCGGGCGCGTGCACGTGCGGCCACGGGGGCGGCAGCGGCAGCGGCAGCGGGGGTGCCAGCCGCCCCGACGGCGGCGTGCTCGTGCTGCGCGACGGGGGGCTCAACCTGTGCCCGAAGCCCGACGCCGACGGCCGAATGCACTACGAGAAGTGCGTGCCCGCCACGGCGCTCCCGGCGTCCGCCAGCAAGCTCTACGTGCTGCCGCCGGAGATCCTGGGGCCGCTGCCGCGCGACGAGGTGCGCATGCTGCTCACCGAGTCGATGCCGCGGCTGACCCCGTGCTTCGAGGCGGTGCTGGAGAAGGAGCCCGGCATCACCGGCATCTACAAGGTGCAGATGGCCGTCGACGTGGACGGGACGATCGCCTTCAGCTTCACGGAGAGCGGCTTCGGCGAGCACAAGGTGGAGGCTTGCGTGGGGCCGATCCTGAAGGAGTGGCGTTTCCTGGCGACGCCCTCGCCCAGCAAGCTGACGCTGCGCTTCGAGCTGCGCCCGCCGGGCGCGCCGCTCGGGCCGACGCCCACCGCGGCCCCGGCGCCGGCGCCGGTCACGG
>DASYRF010000521.1:0-17022 GCA_036004705.1 Myxococcota bacterium | reverse complement strand
CCCCGGCGCGCCGGCGCCCGCGCCCGCGCCGCCCGGCCCCGCGCCCGGCCCCGGCCCCGGCCCCGCCGGCCCGGCCGCGTAGGCCAGCCCGGCCAACACGGACGGCGGCACCGTCCCCAGGAGCGCCCCCCAGACCGACCGCGACCGCCAGGACATTTGCCGGCGTATAACAGGGCCGGCGCCACCGGGCAACTTGTCGCGGGCGGGGCGCGCAGACTGTGACGCCGGGGGGGGCGCGCGCGGGAGCTGGGCAGGGGGGGGATGGGAGTCCGAGCGGCCCCGGAACTTCACACCGCCGCGATGGTCCGAGACACTGGGTACGCGGCGCCACGCCGCCGCGCTTTGGAGAGGCCATGACCCGTACGCCTGCACCGCACCCCGTTCTTGCCACGCTCGTCGCCGCCGCCGTGGCGCTGGGGCTCCTCGACGCACCCCGCGCGGCCCGGGCGGGCGCGGCTCCCCGGCCGCCTGTCGCCGGGAAGGAGCTGCCGGGCGACGCGGCGGGCGACGTGGAGGCGCGCGTGACGGCGCGCCTGGCCGCCGAGTACCCGCCCGAGGAGTTTGCGGTGGTGCGTGACTACGTGCGCGCGCGGGTCCATCTGGACCTGGCTCACTATGCGAAGGCGGCGGACGAGCTCGCGGCGTTCGCCGCCGCGCACCCGGAGCACGCCGCCGCGTGCGAGGCGCTGGCCGACGCCGCGCGGCTGCGCGAAGCGCTCGGCGAATTCGGCGCCGCCCTCGACCTGAGCCGCAAGCGCGCCGCGCACTGCGCGGCCGCCGACACGACAGAGGCGGCCGCGCGCGCGTTCCACGAGGCGGAGCTGCTTGCGCGGAAGGGCGACGCGAAGGGCGCGCACGCCGCCTACGACGCCTACGTGCGCACGTTCGGCCCGTCCGCCTCGCTGGACGACTACTTCGAAGCGCGGGTCGTACTCGCGCGGGCGGTGGGCCGCGCCGCTGCGGATCCGGCGCGCCTCGCCGCGTACGCGGCCCTCCGAGCCGAGTTCGACGCCCTCGACGCGAAGCGCGTCGGCGACGCCGCGGCGGCCGGTACGCTCGGATCGCGCGGGCGAGACGCCGTCGCCGAGGCCGCCTTTCTCGCGACCGAGCCGGACTTCGCAGCCTTCCTCGCCGTGAAGCTGTCCGCCGCGGCGGCGACCGACGGCAAGGCGATGACAGCGGCGCTGCCCAAATGGATCGCCGACAAGCAGATCCGCCTGATGGCGCTGAGCGCGGCCTACGACAAGATCATTCTCTACCGGAGCCTGCCCTGGACGCTGGCGGTGCGCTTCCGGCTGGGCCAGCTGCAGGAGAGCTACGCCGGCGGACTCCACGCCGTGCCGACGCCCCCCGTGTCGACGTTCGAGGTGGACGTCTCGACCGTCCCCGGAGGCCCGAAGGAAAAGGCGGCCGCGGCGCTCCGACTGGGCGACGGGGACGATCGCTTCGTGCGGCTCGCGGCGGGCGGCCGCGCCGTCCTGGAGCACACGTGGACGGCCGAGGACCGAGCCGCGTTCCACAAGGACCTCGACGCGACCGCAGACTACTACGCGACCTACGCGGTGGAAGCCTACGAGAGCTGCGTCCGGATCGCACGCGACAAGGAATGGCCGAACGAATGGAGCACGCGCTGCGAGGAGCGCCTCCACGCCGTGGCCCCCGCCAAGTACCCCCTGCTATTGGAGGTCGTCCCGCCCGTCGCGCGCCACGACCTCGACGTCGTCCTGCTCCGCCCCGTGCTGTCAGGGCCGGCAGCGCCTTGACGGGCGGCGCGTCGTCAGTGGCCGCCCTGGGGGGTGCCGCGCGCGCCGTCACCTTCACCTTCGCCGTCGCCTTCGCCGTCGCCGCGGCGGGTGCTGCGCGCGCCCCCACCAGCGGCGCCGTCGCCGTCGTCGCGGCCGCCGCCTTCGCCGCCACCCGCGCCGCGCGCGGACCACCCCGATCCGTCGCTGATCATCATCGCGCCGCCCCCCATCACCTGTCCGGAGTAGTCGCAGAAGATGACGCCGTTGCCGCCGTCGTAGTCCGGGACGGACTTCGCGCTCATCCGTTCCACGATGCAGGCGCGCACCGGGCGTGGCGCGTCCCCGCGCAGGCGCGCTTCCACCACGTGCCCGTCGCCCCCGATGTCCGCCTCGGCGCGCCCGGCAATGGCGCCCACGTAACCGGCCTCGGTGTAGCACTCCACCACGCCGTCGCAGGCGCGCGCTGCCCAGCGGTCCCGCTTCTCCTCTTCGGTCTCCGGCTTCGCCGGCGCCGGTTCGCTGGCCGCCTCGAGCGCCTCCGCGCCGTCCACCGCGCCGGCGGCGGGGGCGTCGTCGGAAGCGTCGTCGACGGCGAGGGCCTTGTACAGACCGACCGCCGCGAGCGGCATCACCACCGCGGCGACCGCCACGCCGATCGACAACGCCGAGCGGGTCTCCGGCGTGCGCTTGCGCTCGCTCGACGCGCTTGCCGCCGCCACCGCCGCCGCCGCCGCCGCCGCTGAAGCGGCCGCCTCGCGCTCTTTGCGCGCGCGCGCCGCGATCAGTCGCGCTCTTTCGTCGCGCCCACCGCGCTCGATCGCGACGGCCTCGTCGAAGTCGCGCGCGCGGCGCCCGGGCTCGGCGCGGTGTTCTTGCGCGGCATCCAGCGCCTTGCGCCCGCGCTTGCGTTCCGACGGGCGCGCCGCGCGCTCCGCCCCGACCTCCCCCTCGCCGGCGTCCGCAGACGGCAGCGCCTGCAGCGCGGCGCGCGCGTCGGGGAAGCGGTCCGCCGTCTCGGGCGCCACCAGCTTCCCCAGCCACTCTGCCCACGCCGCCGGCAGCGACGGCGGCAGCTCGTCCAGGCGAAAACGGAAGCTGTTGTCGACCAGATCGCCCACTTCGCCGTCGCGGCGCCCCGACAGCAGCGCGATGAGCGACGCTCCGAGGCCGTAGAGGTCCGACGACGCCGTCAGCTCTCGCCCGAAGAGCTGCTCGGGCGGCATGAAGCCGGGCGTTCCGACCGCGACCGTGCTCCCCGAGCGCATGCCGGCGCCGGCCCGCGCCAGCCCGAAGTCGACCAGGTAGGCGCGGCGCTCCTTGTCGACGAGCAGGTTGGCGGGCTTCACGTCGCGGTGGAACAGCGGCGGAACGCGCGACTGCAGGTAGACGAGCACGTCGAGCACCGAGGCGGCGATGGCGCGCAGCTCGGCCAGCTCGAAGCTCTGCCGTTTCGCCATGGACGGGTACGGCAGGTACTGCTGCACCAGGCAGAAGCCGTCGTCGGTGGCAAAGGCGTCGACGAGCTTGGGGATGCGCGGGTGATCCAGCTCGCGCAGCGCCTGCACCTCGCGCTGCTGTTGGTCGTAGTCCGTCCAGCGCGCGCCGCGCACGGCGAAGCGGAACTGCTTGACTACCACCTCGCCCCCGCCCGCCAGCACGCGCGCGCGGAAGGTGAGCCGCCCGCCCTCGGCGTTGGCGCCGAGCAGCTCGCCGGCCTCGTAGCCGCGCGCGCGCAGGTCGGGCAGATCGCTGGACGCCGTCACGACGCGGGCATGTTAGTCCCAAAAAGCGGGCGCGTCGCCTATACTGCCGCGACGGAGGGCACGTGCTGAAGGCCGCGAGGGACGGGACGCGCCGCGTCGTCGTGGCCGTGCTGCTGGCGTCGGGCGGCGCCGCGGGCGCCGGCGCGGCTGCCGGCGGCTGCGCCAACTGCGCCGGCACACAGGGCGCGCCGGAAGATACGGCCGATCGCTGCGCGAACGGCGAGGACGACGACCGCGACGGCGCCGTCGATTGCGACGACTCCGACTGCGCGGCGTTCGCGTTCTGCCAGACGGCCGACGGCGGCGGCCCGCCCGGCTGCGGGGACGGGGTGCTGGGCCCCGGCGAGGAGTGCGACCAGGGCGCCGCCAACGGCACGGCCTGTCCCGAGACGTGCTGTCGGGCCGATTGCACGCTGTACCGCTGCGGCGACGGCATCGTCGATCCGTGGGAAGCGTGCGACCAGGCGGAGATGAACTCCAACACCCTGCCGAACCGCTGCCGCGACTCGCGCGACACCGACGGCGACGGCCTTCCCGACGCGCGCTGCGTGGCGCCCGGCTGCGGCGACGGCGTGGTCGACGCCGGCGAGCAGTGCGACAGCGGCGCCGACAACAGCAACACGGTCGCCGACCATTGCCGCGACACCTGCATGGCTCCGGCCTGCGGCGACGGCGTCGCCGACACGGGCGAGGAGTGCGACGACGGCGAGCTCAACAGCGACAGCGTGCCGAACGTCTGCCGCACCGATTGCACGCCTCCGCCGTGCGGCGACGGCGTGGTCGACGACGCCTTCGGCGAGGTCTGCGACGACGGCGCCGCCAACAGCGACACCGACCCCGACGCCTGCCGCACGGACTGCGCGGCGCCCGCGTGCGGCGACGGCGTGGCCGACCCGGGCGCCGGAGAGGAGTGCGACGGGAACGACGTGCCTGTCACGTGCGCCGACCTCGGCCTCGCCGGTCCGGTGGCCCCCGGCTGCGACGCCGCCGCTTGCACCGTCGACCCGGCGCCCTGCTACTGCGGCAACGGCGTGCTGGAGCCGACGCAAGGGGAGGCGTGCGACTTCGGCCCGACCGGCACGCCGCTCGTCGGCGGCGCCACGTGCCTGTCGCTGGGCTTCCCCAGCGGCGCCACGCCCGGGTGCCAGGCCGTGGGGACGGCGTCGGCGTGCCAGCTCGACACCGGCCCTTGCACCGGCTGCGGCGACGGCGTCGCCGGCGGGACCGAGCAGTGCGACGGCCCCGACCTCGGCGGCGGCAGCTGCGCCTCGCTGGGCTACACCACGGGCCCGCTGGCGTGCACGCCGCTCTGCACGTTCGACGCTTCCGGCTGTACGCTGTGCGGCAACGGCGTCGCCGAAGGCGGCGAGGCGTGCGACGGCGGCGACCTCGACGGCCAGACCTGCGCCGGCCTTGGCTTCAGCGGCGGCGCGTTGGGCTGCACCGCCGGCTGCGCCTTCGACCCGGGCGGCTGCACCACGTGCGGCGACGGCACGCGCGGCGGGGCCGAGGCGTGCGACGGCGCCGACCTGGGCGGCCAGACGTGCGCGACGCTGGGCTACACCGCCGGCACGCTGGGCTGCACGACGTCGTGCGCGCTCATCACGTCGGGCTGCACGCTGTGCGGCGACGGCGTGGCCTCCGGCGCCGAGGCGTGCGACGGCGGGGACCTGAACGGCCAGACCTGCGCCGGCCTCGCTTACACCGCCGGTACGCTCTCCTGCACGCCCGGCTGCGCCTTCAACACGTCCGCCTGCACCACGTGCGGTAACGGCGTCCTGCAGCCGGGCGAGTCCTGCGACGACGGCAACACCGTCTCGGGCGACGGCTGCAGCGCCGCCTGCGTGACGGAGATGATGTGCGACCCCGACGGCACCTACCTGCTCGTCACCGGCGGGCCCATCTCCTACTCTTGCTGCTTCGGCCTGGTCGACGTCTACATCACGTCCTTCACGTTCTCCTCGAACGCCGCCGTCATCTCGCCGGCCCCCACCGCGCCCGGGACGATGGCCGGCTCCATGACGACTTGTCCGTCCGGCTCGTTCGCCAACACCGACGTCCTGCCGGGCGGCTGCACCGAGACGTACGCCCTGAGCGGCGCCTTCACCGGCGCCGACACCTGGACCGGCACGTACACGATGAGCTTCACCGGCCCGGACTGCTCCTGCTTCGGCCTGGACGCGTGCGTGAGCCAGACGTTCCCGATCACCGCGACGCGCTGAGACGCCGGCCTCCACCCTCTCCTCCGGCGCCGGCGAAGGCGGCGTGGCGCGCGGCTACTTGCCTTTGGCGCGCTCCGCCGCCGACGCCAGGCGCTCGGCCGTCTCGGGCGCCGGCCAGAGCGCGCGGATGCGCGCGGCGAGCGCCTCGGCCTCCGCCCCGTGACCCGCCCCGATGGAGATCTCGTACCAGCGGACCAGCGTGTGCATGGCGGTCTTCTTCAGATCCTCCTTGTCGAAGTCGAAGAGGAATACCTCGAGCGCCTCGAATTCACGCTCGACGAGGGTCGGGAGGTCTTCCAGCGCGGCCCGCGCCTCGGCGTAGTGCCGCTCGTCGCGGTAGCGCTCGGCGACGTCCTCGGCGAGCATCTCCGCGGCGTCCAGCGCGGCCGCGTCGCCGCGCGCGCGCAGCGCCTTCCAGAGCTTGCGCGCGTGCTCCCAGTCGCCGAGCGCCCGGTCGAGGGCCGCGACCTCGGCGGCGTGGCGGGGAACGGCCACGCGCGCCTCCGGGCTGGGTGCCGCTGCGCCGCCGCTGCCCGCCGTCTTTCCCGGCGGCGGGGGCAGGAGCAGCCGCTCCAGCATGTCCCGCCGTGCCTTCAGCGCCTTGCCGGCCGGCTCGTAGTCGCGCGCCAAGCCGTCGAAGCCCATCAGCGCGCTGACCTCGGGATACATGTAAACGGCGCGGTAGGCGGGACCTCTGACCGGCTGGCCATGAGACCATTCATAGAACGCGAACAGCTCGACCATGGTCTCGTCGTATCGCTTGCGCGAGAGCAGCTCGAACCCGAGCCTGCGGCGCGCGTACGCCTCGCTGTGCCCGCTGCCGCTCTTCACCGCCGCCGCCACCTCGGCCCGGGCGCGCTTCAGAGCGTCGCCCCCGTCGAACGCGTCGCCGAGCTCCGCCACCAGCTCTTCCGGCGCACGCGAGCCGATGATTCGATCGCGCTCCGCACCGCCCTTGCCCAAGACCAGCAGCGTCGGATAGGCCTTGACGGCGAAGCGCTTGAAGAGCTCCGGGTCGTCGTCCAAGTCGGCGCGAATCACCACCGCACGTGACGCCAAGAAGGCCGCGACTGGAGGGCTCGGCCAAGTGTCGCGCTCCATCTCATGGCATGGCTCGCAGCCCGACGCCGTGAAGTAGACCAGGAGCGTCTTGCGATCGGCGGCGGCGCGCGCCAACGCCTCGTCGAAGGAAAGCCACGCGAACGGCAGCCGCCAAGCCCGCGCCCATGCGGGGCCAGCCGAGGCTTCCGGCGCCGTGCCGCCCATACCCGCCGCCAGCGCGAGCAGCAGCGCGGCAGCTCCCCGAAACGCCCGTGCGGGCGACCGTCCCGTGGTAGTGACCATGACCACATAGTACTGAGTTGCCGGGCCGTCGGCTCACCGTGAGGCGGCGTCCAGAAAATATTGAATGGCCTGACCCAGACGCGCCCGCTGCGCGGCGTCGTTCGGCGCTGCGCGGCTACAGCACGGTCTTGCGGTCGAGCAGCTTCTTGACGCACGCGTTCGCGGGATTGGCTTCCAGCGCGCGGTCACGGAAGTAGGCCGCCGCCTCGATGTTGCCCAGCTCGAGATGAGCCTCCAGCAGGAAGCACAGCGCCTGGTCTCGTACCGCCGGCTCGGCGTCCACGCCGGCGAGCCGTGCGCGCGTGATCTCGTAGACCGCCGCCTCCCAGGCGCCGTGGTCCAGATAAAGGCTCGACACCTTCCAGTACGCCTCGCGGAACCAGAGGTCCACCACCACGGTGCCGGACTCCACCGTCACGCTCGCGTCGAGCAACCCGATGAGCCGCCGGTAGACCTTGAGCGCCAGGAGCTGGCTCTCGTCGTCCGCGATCCAGAAGAGCGAGCGGCCGAGCCGGTCCAGCAGGAAGGGGTTGTCGGGCTCGCCAGACGCCAGCGGTAGGAGCAGAGTGGCCGCGTCGGCGTAGCGCCCCTCTGCGTACAAACGGTCGGCGCGCTCCAGCTCGGCCTGAAAGCGCGCCGACTCGATCGCGGGCCGGCCGGCGATGGTCCCCAGAGGCGCGCCCGTGTCCACCGCGGCGGGCCCTTCCGCGGGGGGCGGCCCGTCCAGGTGCAGGAAGACGACGCTGCGGCCGTAGACCGGGCCCAGCCGCAGGCGCTCGCCGGGGTCTTCGCGCTCGTGTGAAGGCTTGATCACCACGCTGTGCGTCGCGCCGGCGTCGGGCCTCGCCCGTCGTGCTCCGGCGGCGCCCGGTTCGCTTCCCGTTGTTGCGGTCGGCGGCGTCCGCGCCGCACATGCCGCCGCGAGCAGCCCCGACAGCACGGGAGGGGCGAGGCGCGACAAGAAACTCGACGCCCAGCAGCGAACCATGCCCCGAGCGTAGCGCGATGGACACCCTAGCCGCCAGGTTTGCGTTGTGTCCCCGACCGGCGTATTCTGAACAGATCCGGTGCCCTGGCTGGACTGCGCGGGCATGCTGCGCCCGGGCGCCGCGTATTACGTTGTAGAGGTGCCGAGGTCGTGGACCCCGAGCGCAAGTTCAAGGTGCTGGTCGTCGACGACTCGCCGACGGTGCGCAAGGGAATCGTCTTCGCGCTGAGGCGATCGGGCATGGCCATCGAGTGCCAGGAGGCGGCGGACGGCCTGGAAGCGCTCCAGATCCTGGGGCAGGCCACCGACATGGACCTGGTGCTCTGCGACGTGCAGATGCCGGGGCTCGACGGCTTCCAGGTGGTGGACAAGGTGCGCGCCGAGGCGCGCTTGCGCGACCTCCCCATCATCATCCTCACGGCCGAGGCGTCGATGGAGCACAAGGTGCAGGGGCTCACCATCGGTGCCAGCGACTACGTGGTCAAGCCGTTCGACCCGCAAGAGCTGCTGGCGCGCGTGCGCGTGCAGCTCAAGGTCAAGGCGCTGCAAGACGAGCTCCGGCAGCTGTCCATCACCGACCCGCTCACCGGCGTCTACAACCGGCGCTACTTCCTGGCGGAGCTGGCGCGCGAGCTGGGGCGGTCGCGGCAGCTCGGGCTGCAGATGGGCTTCGCCATCCTCGACATCGACCATTTCAAGCTGGTGAACGACGAGCACGACCATCTCGTCGGCGACCACACGCTGGTGGAGTTTGCGCAGCTCCTGCGCGCGCACACGCGCCCGGTCGACCTGGTGGGACGCTACGGCGGCGAGGAGTTCGTCATCCTCTTCCCGCACACCGACAAGGCGGAGACGCGGCGCGTGCTGGAGGCGCTGCGCCAGACCGTCGCCGAGCACGCGTTCCCGCATCTGACGCGCCCGCTCACGGTGAGCATCGGCATGTGCAGCTATCCGAACGACGAGGTCGACACCGTGGACGATCTCATCCGTCAGGCGGACCGCGCGCTCTTCAAGGCCAAGGGCGAGGGGCGCAACCGCATCATCGTCGCCGCGTAGTCATGTAGACTCGCCCGGTGCTGACCCGCCTGCGGGTGCTGGACTTCGTGCTGGCGCGCGAGATCGACCTCGGACTGGGGCCGGGCTTGACCTGCTTGACGGGCGAGACGGGCGCGGGCAAGAGCGTGCTGGTGGACGCGCTGGCGACGGCGCTGGGCGGGCGCGCGGGGCCGGAGGTGGTGCGGGCCGGAGCGGCGCGCGCCGTGGTCGAGGCGTTCTTCGAAGGGCCGAGCGTGGCCGCGCGGCTGGAGGGAATCGGCCTGGAGCCAGACGAGGCGCTGCTGCTGCGGCGCGAGGTGGGCGCCGACGGGCGCACGCGCGCTTTCGCCAACGGCACGGCGGTCACGCTGAAGATGGCGCGTGCCGCGGCCGACGGGCTGGTGGAGATCACGGGCCAGGGCGAGCATCACGCGCTGCTGCGGCCGGAGACGCACGAGGCGCTGCTGGACGCGTTCGGCGGTCTGGAGGAGGCGCGCGGCGCGGTGACGGGCGCGTACCGTCGCTACGCCGAGGTGGCGCGTGCGCTGCACGGGCTGGCGGCGGGCGAGCGGGATCGGCTGGGACGGCAGGATCTGCTGGACTTCCAGATCGACGAGCTGGAGCGCGCGGCGGTGGAGGACGCGGGGGAGATGGAGGCGCTGCTGGAGGAGCAGCGCCGGCTGCGCGGGACCGAGACGCTGCGGCGTGCGGCGCTGGAAGCGACCGCCGAGCTGAGCGAGGCGGAAGGCGCGGCGCTTGAACGCGTGGGGCGCGCCGAGGCGCGTGCGGCGGAGGCGGCGGCCATCGACCCGGCGCTGCAGCCGGCGCTGGACGCGCTGGCGCGGGCGCGTGAATCGCTGCAGGAGACCGCACGCACGCTGGAGCGTTACGCGTCGCGGCTGGCGGCTGATCCGGAGCGGCTGGCGGCCGTCGAGGAACGCCTCGATCTGTTGCGGCGCCTCTGCCGCAAGCACGGCGGAGACCTGGCGGCGGTGGTGCGGCGGCGGGACGAGCTGCGCGCCGAGCGTGCGGCGCTGGCGGCGGCGGACGAGCGCATCGCCACCCTGGAGCGCGCGCTCGCCGAGGCGCGCGAGGCGGCCATCGCCGAGGCGCGGGGGCTGTCGCGGGCGCGCGCGCGCGCGGCCCGCAAGCTGGGCGGGGCGGTGACCGGCGAGCTGGAGGCGCTCGGGCTGGGCGCCGCGCGCGTGGAGGTACAGGTGGAGCCGCGCCCAGCGCCGCGCGCCGAGGGTGACCTGGACGACGGCGTCATCCCGCCGCTCGTGTGCGACGGCGCGCGCGTGGGCCCCAGCGGGCGCGACCGCGTCGGTATCGTGCTCGCGCCGAACCCGGGCGAGAAGGCGGGCCCGCTGGCGCGCATCGCCTCGGGCGGCGAGCGCGCGCGCGTGGCGCTGGCGGTGCACCTCGCCATCGGCGCGCACGACCCGGCGGCGACGTACGTGTTCGACGAGGTGGATGCCGGCATCGGCGGGCGTGTGGCCAGCGCCGTGGCGGAGCGCCTGCAGCGCGCCGCGAAGAACCGGCAGGTGCTGTGCGTGACGCACCAGGCGCAGCTCGCGGCGCTCGCCGACGTGCACCTGCGCATCGAAAAAGTGGAGGCCGGCGGGCGAACGGAAGCGCGCGCCCAGGTGCTGGACCGCGACGCCCGCACGGAGGAGGTCGCGCGCATGCTCGGCGGCACGAAGGTGACGGCCCGCACGCGAGCGCATGCCGAGGAGATGTTGCGCCGCCCCTGAATTCGCTAGACTCCACGCTCCAACGTGGAGGTCGCATGGGCTCGTTTTCCCGGATCACCCTTGTCGCCGCCCTGGGCGCCGCCGCCGCGGTGGGCGCCGGCTGCAGCGCCGACGTCACCGGACTGCGCGTCCGCTTCGATCACACGGACGGAGACGTCCACCAGTACGTGGTGCGCGTGACCGATGCGAGCGGAGCCCTCATCCACGAGTGCATCGCCCCGGGGAGTCCGAGCGCCGAGGCGTTCCTGCCGGGCGAGACCTGGACGGTCCTCTTCGACGACGAGCGCGCCGGCAGCGTGACCATCGAGGTGCTGGCGGTGGGCGCCGACGGCCAGCGCACCATGCGCGGAACGGTCGACTACTTCATGTCCTCGGGGGAAGTGGCGCGGCCCACCGTCATCCTGACGGCCAACCTCGGCGCGCTCGTTCCGCCGGTGGCGTGCGTGGCGGCGCCGCGCGACTCGCTGCCGTCCCATACGCCGCGCGGATCGCTCGTCACGGTGGACGAGCGCGGGACCTTCGCCGGCAGCACCGACTCGGGGATCTAGGCCGTCGTGGCGAGCGCCCTGATCACGCTCGAAGATCTGATCGCGCTCAAGCGCGCGGAGGCCGAGCGCGCGGCGCCTGTTCCCGCGGCGGAGGTGACGCCGTCGCGTCGGGATTTCGCCTACTACTGCGCCACTTCGCTGGAGGAGCTGGCGGTGGTGCCGCTGCTGGCGGCGCGGACGCCGGCGGGGGGCGAGCTGTGGCCGGAGCTGCAGCCGGCGGGGGCGGCGGCGCGGCTGGCGGGCGGCAGCGCTCACGCGCTGGCGGTGGCGACGGACGCTCGCTTCGGGGGCTCGCTGGCCGCGCTCGCCGCGGCGTCGGCGGCCGCCGACGAGACGCCGGTCTTGCACTACGACTTCGTGCTCGGCGCGGCCGACCTGTACGCGGCGCGCGCCGGCGGCGCCGACGCGGTCTGGGTGCATGCGTTCCTGCACCCTCCCGAGGTCATCGCCGACCTGATGCGCACGGCCGCGTCGCTGCACCTGGCCGTCGTAGTGGGCGTGCGCGACGACGCAGAGCTGCGCGTGGCCGCCGCCGCGCGGCCCCGCTTCTTGGGCGTACACGCCGAAAGCCTGCTGGGGGGTGCGCCCGACCTGTCCGCGGCGCGGCAGCTCGCCGACGCCGCCGGGCGCGCCGTGCCAGGCGCCGCGGTGGTCCTCTTCGGCGGCGTACAGACGGAAGCGGACCTGACGGCCTTGCACGGCGCCGTGGACGCGGTGGTGCTGCTGGCGCCGCTGGCGGCGCGCGCGGACCTCGACGCGCTCATCGACCGGATCAACGGCTAAGGGCGCGCGCGCGGGACCGCGGCGTGCGGCGCCGCTTGCGGCCGACCGCACGGGACGGCATGCGCAGCCTCGCGCGCGGTCGCGGTATGATGCGGCGGCATGAGCACGGAGACGGCGGTGGCGGCGGGAGAGGCGGCGGCGTCCGGCGCGGACTGGCGGACGCCCGTGACGCTCGGACGCACTGGGCTGCGTGTCGGCCGCCTCGGCCTGGGCGCCAGTTACGGCGCGCCCACCGCCGCCTACGAAGAGGCGTTCGAGCGCGGCCTCAATTACTTCTACCTGGGCACTCGCCGGCACCCCACGATGCTCGCTGCGCTGCACGCGCTCGCCCCGCGCGCCCGCGAGAAGCTCGTCGTCGCCGTTCAGAGCTACACCCGCGTGGGCGCCGTGCTCGCCCCCAGTATTTGGCTCGCGCTGCGCAAGGCGCGCCTCGACTATGCAGACGTACTGCTCCTCGGGCTGTGGAACGGCCCGGTGTGGCGAGGCGTCCTCGACGCCGCGCTGCGCCTGCAAGAAAAGGGACTCGTGCGCCACCTCGCCATCTCGGCCCACGAGCGCCCTGCCTTCGGCGCACACCTCGCCGGCGGCGCCGCCGGACTGGTGCACGTGCGCTACAACGCCGCGCATCGCGGCGCCGAGCAGGAGGTCTTCCCGCTGTTGCCCGCCGAGCGCGCTGCGCGTCCCGGTGTGCTGACCTTCACCACCACGCGCTGGGGCCACCTGCTCGACCCCGCCCGCCTCCCTGCCGGCGAGCGCGTCCCGCGCGGCCGCGACCCCTACCGCTTCGCGCTCACGCACCCCGACGTCGACGCCGCGATGTGCGGCCCCGCCTCGCGCGCCCAGCTCCAGGAAGCCCTGGCCGCGCTGGAAGAGGGCCCCATGTCGCCCGACGAGCTCGCCTGGATGCGCCGCCTCGGCGACCACGTCCGCGGCCAGAGCATCGCCGACACCGCCCTGAAGAAAATGATCCGCACCTGACGGCGCTGGATGATCAGCGGGTGCTCGTCTACGATCGAGGCATGAGCCACGGGCGGACAGCCGCGCGGGCGGGCGCGGTCGCCGCGACGATGGGGGGGCTGGTCCTGGTGTGGGGCGTGCTCGACTCTGGTATCGCGGCCGCGACGGATTGCTGCGACGGGATATGCGAGGCGGGGGAGACGTGCTCGAACTGCCCTTGCGACTGCGGGACGCCGGACGGGGTTTGCGGCTCGTTCCCGTTCGACGAATGCCTGACGTGCCCCGACGATTGCGTCGGCGTTTGCGGGGGAACGGACGCCGCGCCGGCGGGCACCGACGCGACGCTCGCGGGAACGGACGCCGCCGCCGGCGGCAGCGACGCGGCCGCAGGGGCGGGCACGGACGCCGCCGCCGGCCCGGGCACCGACGCGGCGACGGGGCCGGGCACGGACGGCGCCCCCGCGAGCACCGATGCCGCCGGCGGCAAGGACGGAGGCGGCGGCACGGGGCGCGGCTGCTGCACCAGCCAGGTCGGCGCCGGACACGGAGCGGACCCGCGCGCGCCGGGCGCGGTGCTCGCGCTGCTGCAGGTGGCGGCCCTGGCGCGACGCCGCGCCCGGACGGCCACGCCGTATTATGGTCGCGTGTGTTAGCATGACTGAGTGACCGACGCGCCTCCTCCGTCGCCTCCCGCGCCCGACGCCAAAGGCGCGCATGGCCGCGTGCTCATTGCCGAGGACGAGCCGGGCCTTCTGCGCGCCTACGCCCGCGCGCTCACCTCCATCGGCTACACCGTCGACCAGGCTTCCAACGGCCAGGAAGCGTCGGATCTGATCGGCGTTCACGACTACGACGTCATCCTCAGCGACATCTCCATGCCCGGCATGACGGGGCTGGAGCTCTTGCGCGCGGTGCGCGCGCGTGACCTCGACGTTCCCGTCGTCCTGATGACGGGGGGTCCGGCCCTGGAGACGGCGCTGCAAGCCGTCGAATACGGAGCGACGCGCTACCTGCTCAAGCCGATCGAGCCCAAGACGCTCCGCGAGGTGGTGGCCCACGCCGCGCGCCTGCGCGAGATGGCGCGTTTGAAGCGGCAGGCGCTGGCGCTGCTCGGGACACAGGCGAAGGGTGTGGGTGACCGCGCCGGCCTGGAGTCGAGCCTGGGGCGCGCGCTCGAAACGCTGTGGATCGCCTTCCAGCCGATTGTCTCGTGGTCCGATCGGCGAGTGATTGCCTACGAGGCGCTGGTGCGCTCGGAGGAGAAGAACCTTCCTCACCCGGGCGCGCTCTTCGACGCCGCCGAGCGGCTCGGCCGACTGCACGAGCTGGGGCGCGCCATCCGCGACCGCGTGGCGGCCACTCTGGCCGAATCGCCGCCGGCGCTCCAGCTGTACGTCAACCTGCACACGCTCGACCTCACCGACGACATGCTCTTCCAGCGCACGGCGCCGCTTTCGGCGTTCGCCGGGCGCATCGTGTTGGAGATCACTGAGCGCGCCTCGCTGGAAGAGGTCCGCGACGTGCGCGGCTGCGTGTCACGGCTGCGCGAGATGGGCTTCAAGATCGCCCTCGACGACCTCGGGGCCGGCTACGCGGGGCTGACGAGCTTTGCCACGCTGGAGCCGGAGGTCGTGAAGCTCGACATGTCGCTGGTGCGCGGCATCGACCGCGAGCCGACCCGCCAGCGGCTCGTGCGCTCCATGGTGGCGCTTTGCCGCGAGCAGGGAATGCTGGTCATCGCCGAGGGTATCGAGACGGTCGCCGAGCGCGACATGGTGCTCTCGCTCGGTTGTGACTTGCTGCAAGGCTTTCTCTTCGCCCGCCCCGGCCGCCCCTTCCCCGAAGTGACCTGGTAGGCGTCGCCTCGCGGGCCGCTCGGCCGCGCTCGTCGGGCCGCTGGCCGCGCTCGTCGGCGGGCCATTTCTTGACCGATCCGGAGGCCGGTGTTACCCCGGGATGGTCTTGAACCGGAAGGCGCCACCTTCGGGGTCCGTCAACAAGTCGCGTCCCGATGACGCGGCCGGCGGGTCTCGCGGCCTGCTGGTGCTGAGCACCGGATTCGCCGTCGCCGCAGTCGCCGCCGGCTACTTCGCCGTTCTCGACCCCGACCCCGCCGCCACCGCCGCCGGCCTGCGCCCGGATCTCGCCGCGGCGAGCCATACCGGCGCGCCCGACCGCCCCGGCACGAGCACCGACGAAACGGGCATGGCGGACGAGCTCGACGGCGTCCCCGCCGTAGTCATGGACCGTGCCGGCGACGTGGCGCCTGGCTCCGGCATGGCGGTCGCCGCCGACGACGAGCCGCCCGCGCCGACGAACGACGTGCGCGAGCACGTGCTGGCTCCCGGCGAGAAGGTGCAGAACGCGCTCGAGGCGGAAGGGCTGACGCGCGCCGCCGCCGCCGAGATCGTGGCGGCGATGACTCCGAGCTTCGACTTCCGCTTGGCGCGCGACGGCGACCGCTTCACCGTGGAGGTGGCACCCGACGGCAAGATCGCCGCCTTCGAGTACGCGCGCAGCCCGGAGGACGTGCTGGTGGCGACGCGCGACGCCGGCGGCCGGCTGGAGGTGCATCGAAAGTCCGTCGACACGACGACAGAAGTCGCGCAGCTCGGCGCCAGCATCTCGCATTCGCTCTACGCGACCATCGAGCGCATCGGCGAGAGCCCCAGTCTCGTGGTGCCCTTCGCCGAGGTGTTCGCCTGGGACATCGACTTCTACGTGGACACCCAGCCGGACGACCGCGTGCGCATCGTCGTGGAGAAGATCTTCCACGAGGGGAAGTTCCTGCGCTACGGGCGCATCCTGGCCGCCGAGTACGCGGGCAAGGTGGGGACGTTCCACGCCTACTGGTACACGGATTCGAAGGGCCACGGCGACTACTACGACGACGAGGGGCGCTCGCTGCAGAAGGCGTTCCTCAAGACGCCGCTGAAGTTCGTGAAGATCACCTCCAAGTTCACGCCCAAGCGGATGCACCCGGTGCTGCACACGATCACCTCGCACTTGGGCGTCGACTACGCCGCCCCGACCGGCACGCCGGTGCGCGCCGTGGCGGACGGCGTCGTGACGTTCGCCGGCTGGAAGGGCCCCAACGGCAACCTGGTGGTGGTGAAGCACAAGAACGACTACGTGTCGGCGTACGCGCACCTGTCGCGCATCCCGCCCGACGTCAAGGCGGGCGCGCGCGTGGGCCCCAAGCGCGTCATCGGCTACGTCGGATCGACCGGCTACTCGACCGGGCCGCACCTGCATTTCGCGCTGCGCAAGGACGGGAAGTTCGTCAACCCGCTGGCGATGAAGATGCTGCCCGGCGACCCCATCGCGGGCGACGAGAAGAAGGGGTTCCTGGACTACGCCGCCTCGAAGCGCGTCGAGATGGACCACATCGCCCTGCTTCATCCTCGCGACGCCGACCCCGTCCCCGCCCCCAGCGCCGTGCCTTAGGGATCAATTCGCGTCCTCTGACGCGCGCGTCTCGGCCCGCGTACAATGCGCGCATGCGTATCCTGTACGGGGTGGTGGGCGAGGGCATGGGGCACGCCACGCGGAGCCGCGTGGTGCTGGAGCACTTGTTGGGGCGCGGGCACGAAGTGCACGTGGTGGTATCGGGGCGCGCGCACGCCTTCTTGGCGGAGCGGTTCAAGGGAAGGCCGGGGATCGACTTCCACGAGATCCACGGGCTGGCGCTCACCTACGAGGGCAACGCCCTGGACCGCAGCGAGTCGCTCTGGGACAACCTGGAGAAGGCCCCGGCGGGGATACTGCGCAACGTCGAGACCTATGCGGCCGTGGCCGAGGAGGGCGCCCGCCCCCAGCTGGTCATCTCCGACTTCGAGTCGTGGGCGTACCTGTACGCGCTGTACCACCGCATCCCCGTCGT
>DASYRF010000520.1:0-6582 GCA_036004705.1 Myxococcota bacterium | reverse complement strand
GGCGGCGACTGGCGCCTGGGCGGGCGCAGGCGCGGTGGGTGTCAGCGACGTGAAGGCCGAGGTCAAGGCCCGCACGCTCGGCGCCGACAAGGGCAAGAACTGGGTGAAGGTGACCTTCACCGCGACCGTCAAGGAGAAGGTGGAGAAGCTCAACACCGTCAAGGTCAAGATCTCCTGCAAGGTGGGCCCCGACACCCTGACCGACGACACGCCCTCGCTGACGGCGAAGCTCAGCGAGCTGGACGTGGGCAAGACGGCGGCGATGGACGCGCGCCTCTTCTTCGACAAGGGCGAGGGCTTCACCGCCGCCAAGCCCGACAGCTGCACCGTCTCGTTCGGCTTCGGCAAGTCCACCAAGAAGGACGAGTTCACCGCGATCGGCGACTACTGCTTCGACGGCACCGCCGTCGCCGACGGCGCCTGCAAGTAGGACCGCGCCCCGCCCGCGCGGTCCTCACGCCGCCGCGCGGCGGCGGCCCTCGCGGCTGCCTTCGCGTGCCTCGGCGTTGCCTCAGGGCTGATCGAAATCCCACTTCGAGCGATCGGGCGTGGCCAGGAAAGCCGCCTCGTCCGCGACGACGGCGTCGACGTGGTCTTCGCGCCCCTCGAGGTACAGCACGAGATCGAGCTGCGCGTCGGGACGGCCGTGCTCGGCGGCGTACTTGCGGGCGATCTCGTTGGCCGGCAACGTCAGCCGCCCCGCCACCGGGATGGGCGTGAAGGTCAGCCCCGGCACGTCGTCGTGCGCGCGGTAGGCGCGCCACACCAGCTCCGTGCAGACCAGGGTGGTGTCGGTGGCGAAGTCGAAATCGAAGTCGTACGGGCGGCCGAGGTAGGAGAAGGCCCGGTCGATCGCCTCGGCGCGCACGCGCGCCGGGAGGCGCGGCCGCAGCACGGCGATGTAGTCCCCGCCGGCATGCTCGAGGTTGTTCTGCAGAACGCCCTCGCTCACGGCCTCGATCACCAGCAGCGCTTCGTGTCCCTCGCCGGCGGCAGCGCGCGCCGTCCAGGCCGCCGGGTAGGTCGCCGCCAAGTAATCCGTGAACTTCATCGGACGGCCGGCCTTCGCCTCGACCCAGGCAGCGGTAGCGGCGTCGGCGTCGAACGCGGTGGCGAGCTGCCCGGCGTCGCCGACGTACATGAGCGCGTGCGGCCAGAAGCCGGGAAGGCCGACGTTCGAGAGGTACCAGTTCTTGCGGGCGAGCATCACGTCGCCCGGCGCGGCGGCGGCGCGCAGGCCGTCGAGCTGTGCGGCGTTCACCAGGTAGCGGCCGACGCGCTTGACGCGCGTGTCGCCCATCCACTCGGCGACCTCGGCCTGCACGGGGAACGTGAGGTGCTTGGCGGCACGGCGGATGGGGGCGAAGTCGGCGGCGATCGACACGGTGGCCAGGCCGTCGGCGCGGCGCGCCTCGATGGTGTGCAGGTGCCGCTCGATCTCGGGGAGCAGCCAGGCATAGCCGCCCGCTTCGGCGAGGCGGCGGGCGTCGTGCTTGGCGAGCAGGTCGCGCAGGTAAGCGCGCCCCGCGACCACGCGGGTCAGGTCGCTCAGCCCGGCAAGCTCCTCCTTGAGGGCGGCGACGCTGTCGGCGGGGAGGTGCCGGTCGGGGCGCGCCAGGTCGAGGAACGTCTCGACGTTGTCGTTTTCCTCCAACAGGTCGATCACCGCGGCGGTGTGCTCGTACAGGGACAGCTCGGCGGCGAACGTCAGCAGGAAGCAGCGTACGTGCAGCTCGGCCTCGGCGCCCTTGCGGTCGAAGCGCCAGTAGTCCTCGTAAAAGCCGCGCACGAGGTCGAGCGCGAAGGCGCTGTCGACGAACGCCACCCAGGCGTCGAGGACGGCGGGCTCCTCGTCGGGCTTCAGCACGCGGTCCGCGTCGGGGGCGAACAGCCCGGGGTGGTCGGCCAGCAGCGCCACGGCGCGCGCCAGGCCGGCGTCGAGGTCGCGGTACAGGCCTGCATCCTCGGCGTAGCTCTTCACCAGCGTCGCCGCGGGCAGCGCCTTCAGGCGGCTGTGGCGGAACAGCGTGCAGCCGGGCGCGCTCGCCGCGGCCGCCGCCGCCAACACGAGGGCCGCGCCCGCCGCGAGAGCCGCCGGCCTGCAGCGCCGGCGCGCGTGCGCGCGCGGCGAGGGCGACGCCTTCGGCGCGCCTGAGGCGTAACGGGACATGCAACGATCCTGCACGGCCGGGCCGCCGCGCTCAAGCGCAGGCTTGACGCGCGCCGCCGCTTGCCATCCACTCGCTCGTCCATGGCCGACAGCGGACCGACTCGCGGCGTGACGCGTGCCATCAGCCTGGCGGTGCTCGTCGCCGCGCTCGGCTACTTCGTCGACATCTACGACCTCATCCTGTTCAGCGTCGTGCGCGTCAAGAGCCTGAAGGCGCTGGGCGTGCCGGAGCCGCTGCTGCTCGACAAGGGCCTCTTGCTGTTGAACATGCAGATGAGCGGGATGCTGCTGGGCGGCATCCTCTGGGGCGTGCTCGGCGACAAACGCGGGCGGCTGTCGGTGCTGTTCGGCTCCATCCTCCTCTACTCCGTGGCCAACATCGCCAACGGGCTCGTGACCACCGTGGCCGCCTACGCGGCGCTGCGTTTCCTCGCCGGCGTGGGCCTCGCCGGCGAGCTGGGCGCCGGCATCACGCTCGTCAGCGAGAGCATGAGCAAGGAGCACCGCGGCTACGGGACGATGATCGTCGCCACTATCGGCATCCTCGGCGCCGTGGTCGCCGTCTTCGTCGGCGAGACGTTCAACTGGCGCGTCGCCTACTTCGTGGGCGGAGGACTCGGGCTGGGGCTGCTGGTGCTGCGCGTCGGGGTCATCGAGTCGGGGATGTTCCAGCATCTCAAGAGCAAGGCGCAGCACGTCGAGCGCGGAAACTTCTTCAAGTTGTTCGTGCCGCTCGCCCGCGCCCGCCGTTACGTCGCCGTCATCCTCATCGGCGTGCCCATCTGGTTCGTCGTCGGCATCCTCGTCACGCTGTCCAAGGAGTTCGGCGAAGCGATGCACATGACGGTCGTCCCCACGCCGGCGCGCGCCGTGCTCTTCTCCTACGTGGGCCTGGCGATCGGCGACTTCGGCAGCGGCTGGCTGAGCCAGCGCTTCCGCAGCCGGCGGCGCATCGTCGGCGCCTTCCTGGTGCTCACCGCCCTCTTCGTCGCCGCCTACTTCGTCGTGGGCGCGCGCTCGCTGGGCGTCTTCTACGCGGTGTGCCTGGCGCTCGGCGTCTCCACCGGCTACTGGGCCGTGTTCGTCACCATCGCCTCGGAGCAGTTCGGCACGAACCTGCGCGCCACGGCCACGACCACCGCGCCCAACTTCGTGCGCGGCGCGGTGGTGCTGCTCACGTCCGCTTTCCAGCTCGCCAAGGCGCCCCTGGGCGTCGTGGGCAGCGGCATCGCCGTGGGAGCCGTCACGCTCCTCGTAGCGTTCGTCGCCCTCGCCGGGCTGGAGGAGACGTACGGCAAGGACCTCGACTTCCTGGAGCCGTGAGCGCGCGCCGCGCGCCGCCTGACCGGCGTTCCGCGCCCGTCCCGGTGGCCGCGCGTTTGACCGCGCGTCCGACCCGTGGATACAGATCATGGATGAGGTTGGTGCACGTACGGCGGGCGATGCTGGCGGCGGCGGCCTTGCTTGCCCTGGCGGTGGCGGCGGCTCCGGGCGCCGACGCCGCCAAGCCCAAGAAGCCCCGCTCCGCCGCCGCGAGCGCCGCCGCCGGAGGCAGCGCCGCCGCGGGCACGACCGGCGCGCCCGCGACGGGCGCGAGCAGCGGCACCGGCGCAGGCAGCGCCGTCCCCGCCAGCGCGGACCCGGACAGCGGCGCGCCCGCCACCGCGGCCGACGGGATCGAGGAGACGGAGATCCGCGACTTCACGCCCGCCGAGGCCGCGCTCAAGACGAAGGAAAGCGGCGAGCGCGTGACCGGCGCCAAGGAGAAGGTGTTCCGGGCGAAGAGCCTTCTCATCATCCTGCGCGAGACGATCCTCGGCGCCGCGCTGAGCATCGCCAAGATCGACATCGTCCATCGCAGCGAGATGGGGGCGACGTTCCGCTTGGAGCGCCTCATCTACACGCTCGACGGGACCGTCGTCTTCTCCAAGGCGGAGCCGGAGGAGCTGGAGGCCAAGGACGTCATCGACGTCTGGACCGGCGAGCTGTTCGCCGGTGATCACCAGCTGAACGTCGAGATCGGCTACCGCGGCTACGGGTTCGGGGTCTTCGCCTACCTCAGCAAGTACACCTTCAAGGTGAAGTCGGCCTACACGCTACGCGTCGAGGGCGGCAAGCGCTACAAGGTGGCGGTCGTGGGCTACGAGAAGGACGCGCCGATCGAGGAGAGGCCCACCGTCCGCTTCGACGTGTCGGAGGACGAAGGCGGCGACGAGGCCGCCGCCCCCGGCAAGGACGCCAAGGCGCCGCCCAAGTAGGGCGGGCCGGGGCGCGGCGCGGCGCGGACGCGGGCGGACGCGTGAGCACTTCGGCGGTCGCGCTGGCGGTGCTGTCGGTCTGCGCGTGGATCGAGATCGCCGCCGTGGCCGTCGGCGGGTTCTTCGTGCAGGCCGCGCTGCGGCTCGTGACGCTCCCGTTCGACCCTGGGCGTCGCGTCGCCGGCCGGTTCCTGCGGTTGATGGCGGTCGCCGCCAGCGGCCTGCACCCGCTGTGGCGGTTCGCCGTGCACGGGCGGCTGCCGCGCGGCGTCGCTCCGCGCACCGTCGTCGTCAGCAACCACGAGTCGCACGCCGACGTCTTCCTGATCTCGCGCTTGCCCTGGGAGATGAAGTGGCTGGCCAAGGCGGAGCTCTTCTTCATCCCCTTCATCGGCTGGTGCATGTGGCTGGCCGGCGACATCCGCGTGAAGCGCGGCGCGCGGACGTCCGCGCAGGAGGCGATGGCGCGTTGCCGCCTGTGGCTGGAGCGCGGCGTGCCCGTCGCGATCTTTCCGGAGGGCACGCGCTCCGAGACCGGCGAGATGGGGCCGTTCAAGGACGGCGCCTTCCGCCTGGCGATCGAAGCGCGCGCGGCGCTGTTGCCGGTCGCGGTGGCCGGCACGCGCCGTGCCCTGCAGAAGCACTCCTGGCGGTTCGGGCGGGCGCGCGCCTTCGTCACGGTGGGCGAGCCCATCCCGACCGACGGCCTGACGATGTCCGACGTCCCCGCGCTGAAGGCGCGCACGCGCGCCGCCATCGACGCCCTGCGCGCGACGCTCGTTCCGCTCGTGGACCTGAGCTGAGGGATCCCCCCAAGGACGACCCCTCGGCGAAGCTTACTCGGCGATCGACCCGTCGCGGTATTGGACGAGGCACCGCGCATCGAAGCCCCGCCCCCGGCGACCTCGACGCCCCTCTGCTATAAGGAGTGCCGGAGGCGGACATGAAGCGCAAGCGCGTCTGGTTGTGGGGAGCTTTGGGGCTCGCGGCGGTGCTCGGGGTGGTGCGCTTGTGGAGCGGGGGCGGCGGCGAGGGCGGCGACGGCGGCGACCCGCGCGTGGACGCCGGCGAGAAGCTCTTCTACGACCGCATGTGGCTCGACGCGTTCCCGCGCAACCCGACCGAGGAAATCGCGATCTTCGCGGCCATCACCGAAGAGCCGATCGGCCTGTTCGACAAACGCTCCACCTGGCGCGGGAGCTGGGAGCTCTTCCGTTACGAGCCGCGCGGCGACGGCAAGGTCCTCATGCTCTTCCCGCAGACGGGCACGAAGGAAGACGTCACGTACCGCGCCGTCGATTGCAGCGACGGCGGCTTCGACTTCTGCCTAGAGCTGAAGGGCGCCTCGCACGGCGTGAAGCGCTACTACAGCCGCAAGGGATGGGAGCTCGACGGGGCCGATTCCGCCGACGCCTTGCTCGACAAGGTCGCCGCGCTGGTCGCCGCGCCCTAGTGCGGCAGCTCTTCCTGCAGCCACGCCTTCAGCTGCGCGTACTCCGGGTAGTCCTCGAACTTGTGGCCGTTGACGAAGATGGTCGGCGTGCCCTTCACGCCCGCCGTGTCGCCGGCGTCGTAGTCGGCGCTCAGCCGCTCCAGCGTGCTCTTGGCGACGCGGTCGGCGTTGAACTTCGTCACGTCCAGCCCTAGCTCGCGCGCCAGCGAGTCCAGCAGCTCTGGCTTCTTCAGCTCGTCCTGGTGGGCGAAGATCTTGTCGTGGAACTCCCAGAATTTCCCCTGCAGCCCGGCGGCGATGCTGGCGGCGGCGGCGTTGGGGGCGAACTCGTGGAACGACAGCGGGAAGTGCTTGAAGTGCATCACGACCTTGCCGTCGAACTCGCCCACCACTTTCCCCAGGACGGGCGCCATCTCCTTGCAGTGCGGGCACTCGAAGTCGCTGAACTCGATCAGCTTGATGGGCGCCTCCGGCGCACCGCCCTTCGTCGGCGCGCCGGATACGTCGATCGTGACCGGCGCCGCCTGCAACGACAGGATGGAGTTCACCGCGCACTCCTGCACGATGGGCGGGGGCAGCCCTTCGGCGCAGTCGCGGTACACCAGCCGCGCGATGCGCCCGCACAGGGCGCAGTCCGCCTTGCTTTCCACGCACGCCGCGATGGTCATGGGCTGCCCGCACGGCGACAGCAGGTCGTTCAC
>DASYRF010000519.1:0-9290 GCA_036004705.1 Myxococcota bacterium | reverse complement strand
GCGAGCGCAAGCTGCTCGGTCGATTCGACCGCGCACGGCCCGATCATCAGCGCGAGCGAGCCGTCGCCGAGCGCCACGGCGCGCCGCCCGCTGCCCACGACGACGGGGCGCGTGGCGGCGGCGACGCGCGGCAGCGTGGCGGCGGTCATGGCCGCGCTCCCACGAAGAGCGCGCAGGCGCCCGGGAAGAGGCGCCGGAACGTCACCGCGCGAAGCCCGGCGGCGCCCATCGTGCAGGCGAACGCCGGCGGCTCGGGGAAGGCGGCGATGCTCTCCTCCAGGTAACGGTAGGCGGGCGCGGCGCGGCCGGCCAGCACGGCGGCCATGCGCGGCACCAGGTGGTGCACGTACAAGCGGGCCAGCGGGGAGGCGGGCTCGACCAGCTCCAGCACGGCGACGCGGCCGCCGCGGCGGACGATGCGTGCGAGCTCGCGCAGCGCCCCGAGACGGTCGGGCATGTTGCGCACGCCGAACGCGACCGTGGCGCCGTCGAAGGCCGCGTCGGCGAAAGGCAGGGCCACGGCGTCGGCCACGAGCAGCGCCGTGTCGGGGTTTTTTGGCCGGGCGCGGCGCAGCATCTCGCCGGACAGATCGACGCCGGCGACGCGCGCCGTGGCGTCGCGGGCGCGCAGCGCGGCGAGGCAGTCGCCGGTGCCGGTGGCCAGGTCGAGGTAGCGCCCGCCGGCGGGGTTGTCGCCCACGACCGCCGCGGCGAGCGCGCGCCGCCAGCGCCGGTCGATTCCGCCGGAGAGGATCCGGTTGAGCAGGTCGTAGCGAGGGGCGACGGCGTCGAACATGCGCCGGATGGCGGGCGCGCCGGCGCCGGGAGCGAGCGCCATCACACCACCTCCAGGACGGGGACGGCGGGGAGCAGCCCGGCGGCGTGGGCGCGCCCGTAGAGCGCGTGGAGCGCGGCGAGCCCCTCGGCGCCGAGGTCGGCGGTGTCGTCGTTGACGTACATGCGCACGAAGCGCGCGCCTAGGTCGGCGGCCAGGCCGCGCCCGAAGCGGAGCGCATAGGCGAGCGCCTCGTCGAAGTGCGCGCGGGCGTGGTCGATCGAGGCGCGTAGCGCGGCGCCGACGCGCCGGGCCACGTCGAGGCCCAGGTCGGTGCGCACGACGTCGAGCCCGAGCGGCAGCGGGAGGCCGGTGTCGCGGGCCCAGGCGCCGGCGAGATCGTGGACGAGCGTCCAGCCGTCGGCGGCGTAGGTGAGCTGCGCTTCGTGGATGACCACCGCGGCGTCCGCTTCCCCGCGGTCGACTGCGGCCAGGACGTCGGTGAAGGAGCGCACCACGGGCTCGAAGTCGCCGAGATAGAGGCGCGCCAGAAGCGCGGCGGTGGTGCGCGCCCCCGGCAGCGCTACGCGCAGGCGGCGGCCGTCGCGGTCGCGCGCCGCGTCGTGGGTCGGCGCGGCGCCCGGGCGGGCGACCACCACTGGGCCGTAGCCGCGCCCGACGCTCGCCCCGCAGCGCAGCACGCGGTAGCGGCCGGCCAGGTGGGCGTAGGCGTGGGCGGAGACGGCGGTCACCTCCAGCTCGCCGCGCAGGGCCCGAGCGTTCAGGTCCTCGATCTCGGCCAGCACGTGCTCGACGCGGTAGCCGTCGACCTGCACCGCCCCCGTGGCGAGGGCGTAGAACATGAAGGCGTCGTCCGGGTCAGGCGAGTGGCCGATGCGCAGAAGCGGCTTGGTCGTCATGGCGTTCCTCCGGTGCCGCGCGCGCGCCGTCCCCTGCGGGAGCGAACACGCGCACGATGTCGTAGAGCGTGGTGCGCTCGGCGGGGACGAACCCCGCCTCGCGGATCGTCGAGATGACGTCGTCTGTCGTGGTGCGGTTGTCGTGCCGGGCGGCGCGCAACACGTTCTCTTCGATGAGCGTGCCGCCGAAGTCGTCGGCGCCGAAGTGCAGGCCGAGCTGCCCCGCCTTGACGCCTTCGCTGAACCACGACGCCTGCACGTGCGGGACGTTGTCGAGGGCGAGTCGCGCCAAGGCGAGGATGCGCAGATAGCGCGTGGGGGCGTCGGGCACGCGCCCGACGTGCTCCAGGTGGCGGGCCAGCGGCGTGGCGCCGGGCTTGAAGCTCCAGGGGATGAACGCCAGGAAACCGCCCGTCTCGTCTTGCAGCGTGCGGAGGCGGACGAGATGCTCGACGACGTCCTCGTCCTCCTCGACGTGGCCGTACATCATCGTGGCCGTGGTGCGAAAGCCGACGCGGTGCGCCTCGCGCATGACGTCCAGCCAGGCCTCGGGGCCGCCTTTCTTGGGCGCGACGCGGCGGCGCGCGCGCGCCGTGAGGATCTCCGCCCCGCCGCCGGGGAGGGTGCGCTGCCCGGCGGCCCACAGCGCTTCGAGGACACGGCGCACGGGGATGCCCTCGTAGCGGGCCAGCGCGGCGAGCTCGGACGGCGAGAAGAAATGCGGGTGCACGTCGGGGACGTCGGCGCGCAGGCGCGTGACGAGCTCCACGTAGTACGCGAGCGGCAGGGCGGGGTTGTGGCCGCCCTGCAGAAGCATCGTGCGCGCTCCCCGGGCCGCGGCGGCGCGCGCGCGCGCGACGACCTCGGCGGGCGTGAGCGTGTACGCCTCCGGATGGCCGGGCGGGCGGTAGAACGCGCAGAAGGTGCAGTCGGTGTCGCAGACGTTCGTGTAGTTGGGATTCGTGTCGATCACGAACGTGACCACGGGCCCGGGGTTGTGGCGGTAGCGGGCGAGAGCCGCCAGCTCGGCGAGGTCGAGCGGGTCGGGCCAGCGCAGCAGCGCCAGCAGGGCGGGGGCGTCGAGGCGCGCACCGTCCGCGACACGGCGGCGCAGATCGTCGAAGGCGAGCGGTGCGGAAGGGACGGCGGCGAGTGTGGCGGCGGTCATGGGTGGATCCCGTTGGGGGCGCCGTGCGCGAGCACGGCGGCAAAGTGGTGCAGCCCGGCGCGGTCGTCGTCGCCGAGCACGTGGCGCAGCCCGCGCAGGTAGGCCTCGAGGTCGGGCGCGGTGAGTCCGGTGCGCGCGCGCCAGGCGTCGGCCAGCGCGGGGGCGGCAGCAGGAACGCCGCGGGCCGCGGCGTGCAGGGCGCGGGCGAGCGCGGCGCGCGCTTCGGGCGCGACGTCGCGGCGCGCGACCCAAAGGCCGAACACGAAGGGGAGCGCGGTGGCGCGCCACCATTCTTCGGCGAGGTCGACGACCGGCGGCGGCGAGGCGGCGGCACGGGCGGCCAGCGCGGCGTCGCCGATGAGCAGCCGCGCGGCGGCGCCGGCGAGGGGCGCCTGGCCCGCTTCGCGGAGAGTCGCCCGCACGCCGCGCCGCGCCAGCAGCCAACCCAGCAGGCGCACCGACGTCGCGCTCTCCGGCGGCACTTGCACCGTCCGCCCATGCCAGCGCTCGGGCGGGTCGGAGGCGAAGCACAGGACGCTGCCGACGGGACCGCGCGCGCCGATGCCCAGCCACGCGCCCGCCTGCTCGAGCGGCACGAAGCCGCCGCCCGGCGCGCAGAGCGCCAGAGCGTCGACCGCCGAGAGAGGCGCGGCGTCGAGTGCGCCGGCCCTGGCGAGCTGCCCGAGCGCACGCGGCGCGGCTGCCACGCGCACGGCCACGGCCGGCGCCAGCCCCAGGTAGAAGGGGGCCGCGCAGAGGAACGGAATCTCGCCGACGCGCAGCGGGGTCATGGCGTCCCCGTCGCCTGCGGCGCCGACGTGCCGGCCGGCGCGATGGCTTGCACGGGGCGATACAGCGCGTCGCGCTCGACGGGCACCTTGCCCGCGTCGCGGATGAGGCGAACGACCGATTGGCGCGTCAGCTCCACCGGGCTGGCGGCACCGGCGAGGTGCGCGATCTTCTCGCCGCCGATCGTCCCGTCGACGTCGTTGGCGCCGAAGCGCAGCGCCAGCGCGGCCGTCTCCAGGCCGAGCATCACCCAGTAGGCTTTCAAGTAGACGAAGTTGTCGAGCAGCAGGCGCGACGTGGCGATCGTCCGGAGGTCGTCCGGGGCGGACGCGGCGCGGGCCACCAGCTTCGTCTCGCCCAGCTGGTAGGCGAGGGGGATGAAGGCCAGGAAGCCGCCGGTCTCGTCCTGCAGCGCGCGCAGCCGCAGCATGTGGTCGACGCGCTCTTCGATCGTCTCGACGTGCCCGTAAAGCAGCGTGGCGTTGGAGAGGATGCCCAGGCGGTGCGCAGCGCGGTGGATCTCCAGCCAACGCTCCGCGCCGATCTTCTGGGGGAAGAGCGCCGCTTTCACGCGCTCCGAGAAGACTTCGGCGCCGCCGCCGGGGAGCGCGTCGAGGCCGGCGGCGCGCAGCTCCTCCAGCACCTGGGCCACGGGGCGCTTGCCGAGACGGGCCAGAAAGTCGATCTCGACGGCGGTCCACGCTTTGATCGTGACGGTCGGATGGGCGCGGCGGATGGCCGCCACGATATCCACGTACCGCTGGTAGCCCCACGCCGGCCACAAGCCGCCGACGATGTGCACCTCGCGCACGTCGCGGTCCACGCGCGCCAGCACGTCCTCCATCGACATCTCGTACGCGTGTGCGTCGCCCGGCTTGGCGGCGAAGTCGCAGAACGCGCAGCTCAGCACGCACAGGTTCGTCGGGTTCACCTGGCGGTTGAAGACGTAATAGACGTCGTCGCCGGTGCGGCGGCGCGCGGCGGCGTCGGCGAGGCGGCCCAGGCCGACGAGGTCGCGCGCCCGCATCAGCCGCAGCGCGTCGGCGCGGTCGAGGCGCGCGCCGCGCGCGACCTTCTCCGCCAGCGGCAGCAGCTCCGGCTCGCTCAGGCGGATGCGGCGAAGAGCTCGCTCCATCGCGCGCTCACTTTCTCCCGCACGGCGGCGGGCATGGTGCACGGGGCCGGGTAGCCCGGCTTGTGCGTGGCGTCGATCGTCAAGCGCCCGTGCGGCACGGCCCAGGCGCCGTGCAGGTCCACGGCGGTGAAGCCGACGTCGCGCGCGGGGTCGAAGCGCGTGAAGATTCCCCAGAGGACCTGGTCGAGGCGGGCGAGGTCCACGTCGTCGGAGACCGCGGCGACGAGTGGCACTCCGGCGAGCTCGGGCGCCGCGGCGAGCCGCGCCAGCAGGTCGCGCGCGTGTGCGTGGGACGTGCGCACGACGTAGAGCGCGTCCTCGAAGCAGGCCGAGGCGCCGGCCGCGGGATGCAGGTCTCGTGCGGCCGGACGCGGGCGCGCGGCGGGGGGCGCCGGCGCGGCGTCGCCGCCGGTGGCGTCCAAGACCATCTTCGAGCCGAGGTTCATGCGCTGGCTGGTGAAGTCCAGCGTGTCGAAGGGGACGCCCGGCAGCAGCAAGAAGTCGGCGGCGGGATCGAAGTGGGCGCGCAGGGCGCGCAGCACGGCGCGAGGATCGCGCACGTCGACGTCGCGGTCGCACACGACGAGGCACTTGGTGAGCGACATCTGGCCGAAGCCCAGGAGCCCCAGCGCGGACTTCACGCCTTCCTTCTCGTAGCGTTGCCCGACGGCGGCGGCCGCCAGCGGATGGAAGCCGGTCTCGGGGAAGGCCCAGACGGCGTACACGGCGGGGAACAGCAGTCGCGTCAGCGGGGCCAGGATCTCCTGCGCCGCGACGCCCAGCGCCAGGTCCTCCTGCGGCGGGCGGCCGACGATGGTGGCCGGATAGATCGGATGGCGGCGCCGCGCGACGGCGTGCAGGTGGAACACGGGAAAGGGCGCCGCGTGCGAGTAGTGGCCGTAGTGGTCGCCGAACGGGCCTTCCAGCCGGCGCTCGCCGGGATCGACCTCGCCGAGCAGCACGATCTCGGCGTCGGCGGGGACGGGATGGGGGAAGCCCGGCACGCGCGCCAGTCGCACCGGACGGCCCTGCAGCAGGCCCGTGAAGGCGATCTCGTCGGCGTCTTCTGGGAGCGGGAGGATCGACCCGAGCGTGAGCGCCGGCGGCCCGCCCAGGGCGACGGCCACCGGCAGGCGCTGCCCGCGCTCGGCGGCGCGGGCGAGATGGAAGCCGCCGCCGCGCTCGATCTGGAAGTGCAGGCCGGCGGTACGCGCGTCGTACACCTGCATGCGGTATGTACCGAGGTTGCGCCCGCCGTCGGCCGGATGATGCGTGAGGACCAGTGGCCAGGTGATGAAGCGCCCGGCGTCGTCCGGCCAGCACCACAGGGCGGGGAGCTGGGTGAGGTCGCCGCGCTCGACCACCTCGTGGACGGGGGCAGTGCGCACCAGGCGCGGGCGCAGCGCGCGTGCGCGCCAGAGGAGGTGACGCTCCGCCAGCAGAGCGCGCAGGCTGGGGCGGCGCAACCGCTCCGCCGCGCGCAGCAGCGCCCCGCCCAAAGCGGCGGGGGCGGCGCCGAGGGCGCGCTCGACGCGCGCGGCCGTGCCGAAGAGGTTGCCGGTCACCGGGAAGGGCGAGCCCTTTACGCGCTCGAAGAGGAGCGCGGGTCCGCCGGCGGCGACGGTGCGCACGAGGATCTCGCCCAGCTCGAGCACCGGGTCGACCTCGGCGCGCACTCGCACCAGCTCGCCGGCGCGTTCGAGTGCCGCCACGAACTGGTCGAGCCGGTCGCAAGAACGCGCCGCGGCGCCGGGCGACGGCGCGGACGGAACGACGGCAGGTTCGCGCGCGGGCGCGGACGCGAGCGCGGCGGGACGGCCCAACGCGGCGACGGCGCTCACTGAACGTCCCCGGGCAGAGCGGCGGCGCGCCAGCGGTGCGCCGGCGGCGGCTCCACGCCGAGCAGCGCCAGCACACGGTCGACGAAGCCGGACACCAGGTCGGCGACGCCGGTGGGCTTCAGGTACATCGCCGGCATGACGGGCATGACGATGGCGCCCGCCTGGGTGACCTTCAGGGCGTTCTCCAGTGCGATGAGCGTCAGCGGCGTCTCGCGCAGGCACAGCACGAGGCGGCGGCGCTCCTTGAGCGCGACGTGGGCGGTGCGCGTCAGCAGCGTGTCGCCGATGCCGCAGGCGATCTTGGCCATCGTGGACGCGGAGCAGGGCAGTACCACCATGGCGTCGAAGTGGTTGCCGCCGGAGGAGAACGGCGCCGCGAGGTCGCTGTCGGCGAGGAGCCGCACGCCGGTCTCCTCGAGCGCGCGCGCGGAGACGCCGCACTCCTCCTGCAGGACGGCGCGGCCCCAGCGAGAGGCGACGGCCCAGACGTCGCCGGGGCAGCGCCGCAGGAAATCGAGCGCGAAAGCGGCGCCGGAGGCGCCGGTGATGCCGAGGACGGTGCGCATCAGAGCCCTCCGGGCGCGGCGGCGCCGGCGGCGAGCGCCACGGCGGCGAGCGCGGCGAAGCCCACGCCGACGTTGGCGCGGAAGAAGGACAGGTGCAGGTCGTCGGCGCGTACGTGCTCCAGCACGAGCAGGGCGGCCGCCGCGGCCAGAGGAGCCCCGGCGAGGAGGCCGCCGGCGGGGACGACCAGCGCACCGAGGACGAGGGCAGCGCCGGCGTGAAGGGCGCGGGCCACGGCGCGGGCACGGTGGCGCCCGAGACGCGCCGGGAGCGCGTGCACGCCGTGCGCGCGATCGAACGCTTCGTCGGCGACGGCGTACAAGATGTCGAACCCCGACACCCAGAGGAACGTGAAGAGCGCCAGCAGCAGCGGCGCGCGGTCGAGCGGCAGGCGCACGGCCGCGGCGACGAAACCGCCGAGCGGCGCCAGGGCCAGGGCGAAGCCGACGCCGAAGTGGCACGCGGCGGTGAAGCGCTTCATCAGCGGGTAGACGGCGAAGACGAGCAGCGGTACGGGCGCCAGCGCCAGGCACAGGGGGCCGAGGACGGCGGCGGCGGCCAGGAAGACCACCGCGCCGGCGGCGGCGATGACCCAGGCGGCGCGGACCGAGAGTTGGCCGGCGGGAAGCTCGCGTGCGCGCGTGCGCGGATTGAGCGCGTCGACGGCACGATCGAGGATGCGGTTCAGGGCGAGCGCACAGGTGCGTGCGCCCGCTCCGGCGACGACGGCGAGGCCGAGAACGCGTAACGACGGCCGGCCGCCGGCCCCGAGCAGCACACCGGCGACCAGGATGGGAAGCGCGAAGAGCGTGTGCTCGATCTGCACCAGGCGTGCGGCGCGGCGCACGAAGGCGACGGCGCGGGCGGCGCTCATTGGACGATGCTCCGGGCGAGAGCGGCGAGCGCCCCCCCCTCGGCGCGGCCCGCCAGCGGGTCGAGGCGCGCGGTGGCCTCGTCCACGTGTGTGGCGGCGATGCGGCGCGCTTCATCGGCGGCGCCGCAAGCGCGCACGCGCGCAGCGAGGGAGCCCGCGGCGGCCGCCGCGCCGAGCGCGTCGCCGCCGTCGTCCGTGGCGCCGGCGGCGAGGAGGGCACCGAGGCCGGGATCGCGCTCCAGCGCCAGTGCCACGGGGAGCGTGACCTTTCCTTCGCGCAGGTCGGCGAAAAGGGTCTTGTCGCCGCCGCAACCGAGGTCGTGCACGTCGTCCATGATCTGGAAGGCGACCCCGCAGCCGGCGGCGAAGAGCCCGAGGCGCTCAGCGAGGTCGAGGTCGCCGGCGAGCACCGCGCCGGCGCGCGCCGCCCACTCGAACAGCGAAGCGGTCTTGCCGCGCGCGACCGCCCAGTAACGCTCGCGCGCGCCTTCGACCTGCCCACGGGTGGCCAGCTGCAGCGCCTCGGCCTCCACCATCCGCCCGAGCATCGTGAGGGCCTCGCCGATCAGCGCCGCGCAGCCGTAGCCGGCGATGCGCTCGAGGGCGCGGATGAGGGCGAAGTCGCCGGCCAGCACGCTGACGGAGTTGCCCCAGACGACGCGGGCGGCGGGGAGCCCGCGCCGCAGGTCGCCGTCGTCGATGACGTCGTCGTGCAGGAGCGTAGCGCCGTGCACCAGCTCGGCGGCGAGCGCGGCGTCGAGGAGCCGCGCTCGAGCCAAGCCGGCCAGCGAGCCGGCCAGGAGCGTGAGCATCGGGCGGAGGCGCTTGCCGGGCGCGAGCAGCAGATGGCGTGCGGCGCTGGTGATCGGCCGCCCGTCGGCAGGAACGGCCTCGGCGAGCAGCCGCTCGAGGGCGCGCAAGTCGCCGTCGAGCAGGACGGCCAGCTCGTCGAGGCGCGCCGAGCTAGCCGCCAATCCGGGCGTGCGCCGCGCGGTGGCGAGAAGCGACGCCAGCGCGCGTGTGGCGCCCTGACTGCCGGCTTGCGCCGCCGGACTCGGCGCGGCGGCGGGGGTGTTAGTGTCGTTCGGAAGGTTCATGTGGTTCATGTCCACGTGAACTACATGAACATCTATACCCACCCGAACCACGAACGGCAAGCCGAAAAGCAGCCCAGCCGCTGTGCTCGACCGGCTGCGTCATGCACCGTCATGGGTGCCCGGCGCG
>DASYRF010000518.1:0-64039 GCA_036004705.1 Myxococcota bacterium | reverse complement strand
GGGTCGTTGCGGCCGATCTTCGGCGCCTCGCGCTTCGCGGTCGCGGGCTTCGCCGCACCGGCCTGGTTCGTGACCAGCGCAGTGCGCTGCTTGGGCTTGAACTCGTCCGCCTGCACCTCGTCCTTGAACTGCACGTGGAAGAGCTTCTTGACGGTGTTCTCGCGGATGCGCCCCAGCATCTCCACGAACATCGCGTACCCTTCCTTCTTGTACTCCTGCTTCGGGTCGCGCTGTCCGTAGCCGCGCAGGCCGATGCCTTCGCGCAGGTGGTCCATGGCGCCCAGGTGCTCCATCCACTGCGTGTCGATCTCCTGCAGGTACAGCCAGCGCGCCACGCCGTTCCAGCGGTCGGGGCCGGTCTCCAGCTCGCGCCGCTTGTAGAAGCCGTCCGCCTTCTCGAAAATCAGATCGCGCAGCGCCTCCCGCTGCAGATCCACGCCTTCGAGCGCGACCAAGACGTTGAAGATCTCCTTCACCGTCTGCTCGATGGCCTTGGGGTCCGCGTCTTCCGCCTGGCCACCCTCCGGCAGCATCGAGTCGAGCAAGTCCTGCACCACGTCTTCCGTCAGGTCGATCATGATGGTGCGGAAGTTCTTCAGCATGTCGGAGCGCTCGCGCTCCTGCTCGGCCTTCCAGCGCTCGACCTGCTCTTCGGTCTCGAGCGTCGGCTCGGGCGGCGGCGCCGGCAGCAGGCCGTACTTGAGCGTCTTCTTGAGCTTACGCTCCCTCTCCGGGTCCAGCTCCTGGCCCTCGCCTTCCGGCGGATAGAACCCTTGCAGCACCGTGCGGCGCAGCCCGTAGATCGTCTTGCGCTGCAGGTTCATCACGTCGTCGTACTCGAGCAGGTTCTTGCGCGAGTCGAAGTGGTGGCCCTCGACCTTCTTCTGCGCGTTCTCGATGGCGGCCGTCACCCAGCGGTGCTCGATGGGCTCGCCCTTCTGCATCCCCGTCCACTCCATGATCTTCTTGACGCGCTCGGCGCCGAAGATGCGCATGAGGTCGTCTTCGAGCGAGACGTAGAAGCGCGAGCAGCCGGGGTCGCCCTGACGGCCGCTGCGGCCGCGCAGCTGGTTGTCGATGCGCCGCGACTCGTGGCGCTCCGTGCCGATGATGGCGAGCCCGCCCGCCGCCAGCACGCTCTGGCGCTCGGCGTCGCAGGTCTCCTTGTGGCGGGCCATCGCCTCGGTGAACTTGTCGGGGAGCGGGTCGCCGGGCTTCAGCGACAGCCCGTGCTGGTCCTTGTACTCGGACGGCGCAGTCCCGCGGAACGGGTGCGCCCCGCCCGGCTGCGCTTCCGGCTCGGGAATGACCCAGCCGTTCGTGAGGCATTCCTGGCGCGCCAGGAACTCCGGGTTGCCGCCGAGCACGATGTCGGTGCCGCGGCCGGCCATGTTGGTGGAGATCGTCACCTGCGCCAGCTTGCCCGCCTGCGCGACGATCTCCGCCTCGCGCTCGTGGTTCTTCGCGTTGAGCACCTCGTGGCGGATGCCCTTCTTCTTCAGCACGCGCGACACGCGCTCGCTCTTCTCGACCGAGACCGTTCCCACCAAGACGGGTTGCCCCGCCTGGTTGCGCTCGACCAGCTCGTCGATCACCGCCGTGAACTTCTCCTCCTCGGTCTTGTAGATCAGGTCCTCGGCGTCCTGCCGCACCAGTGTGCGGTTCGTCGGGATGACGATGACGTCCAGATCGTAGATCTTGTCGAACTCCTCCGCCTCGGTCTCCGCGGTGCCCGTCATGCCGGACAGCTTCTTGTACATGCGGAAATAGTTCTGATACGTGATCGTCGCGACGGTCCTGTTCTCCGCCTCGATGGGCACCTGCTCCTTCGCTTCCACGGCCTGGTGCAGCCCGTCCGACCAGCGCCGCCCCGGCATCAGCCGCCCGGTGTGCTCGTCGACGATGATGACCTTGCCCTCCTTCACCACGTAGTTCACGTCGCGCTTGTAGAGCGTGTTCGCCCGCAGCGCCTGGTTCATGTGGTGGAGGATCTCGATGTTGGCGCTGTCGAAGAGGTTGTTCGTCTTGAGCAGCCCGAGCTGCGCGAGCTTCTGCTCCACCTTCTCCACGCCCTCGTCGGTGAGCGCCGCCGAGTGGGCCTTCTCGTCGACCGTGTAGTCGATCTCCGAGCGCAGCGTGGGGACGAGGGCGTTGATCTTCATGTACAGGTCGGAGGAGTCCTCCGGCCGGCCGCTGATGATGAGCGGCGTGCGCGCCTCGTCGATGAGGATGGAGTCCACCTCGTCGACGATGCCGTAGAAGAGGTCGCGCTGCACGTATTCTTGCAGCGAGTACTTCATGTTGTCGCGCAGGTAGTCGAAGCCGAACTCGCTGTTCGTGCCGTAGGTGACGTCGGAGTTGTAGCTGCGCTTGCGCTGGCGGTTGTCGAGGTCGTGGACGATGACGCCCACCGACAGACCGAGGAAGCGATAGACCTTCCCCATCCACTCGGCGTCGCGTTTGGCCAGGTAGTCGTTGACGGTGACGACGTGCACGCCGCGCTGCAACAGCGCATTGAGGTAGACCGGCAGCGTAGCGACCAGCGTCTTGCCCTCGCCGGTTTTCATCTCGGCGATGTTGCCGCGATGCAGGACGACGCCGCCGATGATCTGAACGTCGTAGTGGCGCTGGCCGAGCGTTCGCGTGGCGGCCTCGCGCACCGTGGCGAAGGCCTCGGGGAGCAGGTCGTCGAGCGGCGCGCCGTTCTCCAGCCGCTGCCGGAACTCGGCGGTTTTCGCCTGGAGCTGCGCGTCGGGCAGTGCCTTCATGCGCGGCTCGAAGTCGGCGACGGCAGAGACCAGCGGCTGCAGGCGTTTGAGCTCGCGGTCGGTGCGCGAGCCGAACACTTTCTTTAGGATTTTCGCGAGCACCGGCGTCTCGACCTCCCGGAACGCTACATTCTAAGTCGTGCCGGCGATTGTGCTACCAGAGGCAGGAGGGCCCGTCCACTACCCGGGCCTACTCCAGGATGTAGCGGCGGGGATTCTCGGGGACGCCGTACAGGTGCACCTCGTAGTGCAGGTGCGGCCCGGTGGAGCGCCCGGTGTTGCCGGTGAGGGCGATGATGTCGCCGCGCTTGACCTCGGCGCCGGGTGCCACCTTGAAGGCGGAAAGGTGGCCGAACTTCGTCGACAGCCCGCGCCCGTGGTCGATCTCGACCGCCTTGCCGTAGCCGTAGTCGTCGCCGGCGAAGACGACGCGGCCGTCGGCGGGAGCGCGCACCGGCGTACCGATCGGAGCGGAGACGTCGAGCCCGGGGTGCATGCGCCGCTCGCCGGTGAGCTCATCGATACGGCTGCCGAAGTTGCTGGTGACGTACCCGCGCACCGGCCAGATGGAGGGGGTGGTGGCGAGCAGCGCGCCGCGGGCGTCGAAGTAGCGGACGAGCTCTTCGAGCGAGCGGGCCCGCTCGCTGGCTTCGCCGGCCAGGAGCTCGCCGCGCAGGTCGAGCAAGCCCAGGCGGTCCACGAGCAGGGCGCGCTCGTCGCCGAACGCGGCGCTGGTCGTGCGTGCCGTGCCGGGCCCGCCGGTGGCGCGCGCAGAGCCGGCGAGGTCGGTGCCAGTGGCGCGCCCGTCGGCGGCGTCGCCTGGGTCGGGCAGCGGGCCGATTTCGAGGTGGCGCTCCGGATCGTTGAGCATGGTCATGGCGCGGATGCGGCCTTCCAGCGTCTCCACGGAGGCCAGCTTCTTGGCGGCGTCGCCCATCTTGTGGTCGACGTCGTTGATCCGCGCCACCAGCGCGGCGTTCTCTTCGACGAGGGCCGCATTGGTGGCGGACTCGGCGGCGAGGCGTGTCACCAGCGACGCCTGGTGCAAGCCGACGCCGGCGGCGGCGGCGACGACGAGGACGAGCACCGCCACGACGATCTGCAGGCTCCGAAGCTTCACCTTGTACGAGCGCGCCGCACCTCCGCGCTCAGGGATCAGCATCACGGTGTAGCGCCGACGATCCTTCGCCAAGCTGGCTCCTTGCCGTTTCACCGTGGCGAAATGCCCACGGCGCAGGCTCCCGAAGCTAGAGGCGAGCGGGCCGCGGGTCAAGGGCCAAAAATGCGGTGCGTCAAGCGGGCGAAATCGTTGGTGATGCAACGATCCCGCTTTACAGGCGCGGCGCGGGCGTGGTTGCCTGGCGCTGGAGCGAGCGGATCGTGGGCCTCTTCACCAATCGCGACCCGGACGCTGACGCACATTGCGCGCTCTGCGGGAAGCCACGGCGCCAGGTGCGCCAGCTCGTGGCGGGGACGGAGACGTACATCTGCAACGAGTGCGTGGTCACCTCGTATGAACTGCTCGGGCGGGCGCGGGCGGCGGCTGTGCCCGAGCTGCCTGCCACCGCGGAGCTCTTGCGCGCGGCGCTCGACGCCGGCGCCGTCGGCCAGCAGCCGGCGAAGCGCGCTCTCGCCGCGGCCCTGTGGCAGCACCTATACCGGGTGAAGAATCCGGCGCCCCAAGTGCGCGTCCCGCGCGTCCTGCTGGTGGGCCCGAGCGGCAGCGGCAAGACGGCGCTGGGGCGCGCGCTGTGCGAGGCGACGACGCTGCCGGCTCACCTCGCCGACGTCGGGCGCCTGACCGAGTCGGGCTACGTGGGGGAGGACGTGGAGAACTTGCTGCGCGTGCTGCTGCGCGAGGCCGACGAGGATGCGCCGCTGGCGCGCCAGGGAGTCCTGTTCCTCGACGCGCTGGAGAAGATCGTCGCGCGCGAGCCGCCGCGCGGCGCGGCGCGCGACATCAGCGGCGAGGGCGTGCAGCGCGAGCTGCTGCGCTTGCTCGACGGGCTGGAGGCGGAGGTGCACGCCGGCGGGGCGCGTCACCCGCAGATGCCGATGGTGCCGTTTCGTTGCGACACGCTGCTCGTCGGGGCGGCGGCGACCTTCCGCGGCGAGGCGTTCGAGGCGCCCGCTTCCGAGCGTGCGCTGCGGGATGCGCTGGTTGCGGCGGGGCTGTTGCCGGAGCTCGTGGCACGCTTCGACGTGATCGTTCGCGTGCCGGCGCTGCGTGCACCCGACCTGGTGGAGCTGCTTGCCCGGCCCGAGCGCGGCCTGCTGCACGCTACGCGCCGCATCGTCGAGTCGTTCGGCGGCACACTCGAGATGACGTCGGAGGCGATGGTGCTGCTGGCGGAGGCGGCGGCCGGCGATCCGGACGGCAGCTGGGCGCTGTCGCGCCCGCTCGCCCGCCTGGCCCAGGAAGTCTTGGAGTCCCCCGCGCCGGGGCGCGACTGGAAGGTCGACGCCGACAAAGCGCGTGCGCTGCTGGGCTAATCCATTTCGCCGGCGCGGGCGACGTAGGACACGATGACGGTGATGTTGTCGTCGCCGCCGCGCTCGTTGGCAAGAGCGATGAGGCGGCGCGGGGCGTCCGGCAGCGTGCCGGCCGCCACGACGTGGGCGATCTCGTCCGGCTCGACGTGGTTGGCGAGGCCGTCGCTGCACAGCACCAGGACGTCTCCCTCGCGCACGGATACCACGCGGATGTCCACGTCGGTGTCGGCCTCGAAGCCGACGCTGCGCGTGATGATGTGGCGCAGGCGCGAAGACTTGGCGTCCTCGGCGGTGAGGAGCCCGGAGCGCACCTGTTCGGCGACGAGGCTGTGGTCCTGGCTGAGCTGCGTCACGTCGCCCCAGCGCACCTGGTAGGCGCGCGAATCGCCGACGTGCGCGAGCACCAGAGCCTCGCCGTCGGCGTAGAGGCCGGTGACGGTCGTGCCCATGCCCTCCAGCTCGGAGACCTCGCGCGAGATGCGGAAGATCTCCTGGGAGGCGATCTCGATGGCGTGGCGAAAGCGGTCGCCGCTGGGAGCGGCGCCCTCTTCGCCGTGGGCGGCGCCGAGCTCGCGGTCGATGATCTCCACGGCGATGCGCGAGGCGAGCTCGCCGCCGGCGTGGCCGCCCATGCCGTCCGCCACCACCACCAGACCCATGCGCCGATTGATGAGGTAGCAGTCCTCGTTGTGGTCGCGCTTGCGCCCCACGTCGGTGTTCCCCCAGCACAGGAGCTGAAGCGGCATCGGGGCGCATGATAGCCGGGAACGCGGCGGCGTTGGAAGCGCTGCCCCGGCCGGCGCGGCGGGCGCGCGGCGCCCGCGACTCAGTACCTCGTGGGGCAGCAGTTCTGGTCGGGGGCGCAGGCGGCCACGTAGCGGTAGACACACTCGTCGAACCAGCCATAGGGGCCGTCTGTCGCGGCGGCGCATTCCAGTCCCTCCGGGCAGGTGACCGAGACGAAGTGGTCCGTGGCGGCGTCGTACACGGAGTCGCAGGGAAGCCGGCAAGCGCCCAGCGCGGAGCTTTCGTCGTGCAGGCAGGTCGCCACGGCCGTACCGCTGTCCGGCGCAGGGCAGTCGGCGTCGACCACGCAGTCGATCCGGCAGACCGACTTGATGCTGCAGAAATCGAGCTCTTGAGCGTATCCGTCGCGCTCGTCGAAGACGTCGCACCCGTCGGCGGGATTGGCCGTGCAGTAGTCGGACCACAGGCGCGCGTCGCCGTTGAGCGGCCCGATCTCGATGGTGCAACCGTAGGGGCCGGGCGCCGGCGGCGGCGGGGCCTGCGCCACCAGGTCGACGGGGGTGAGCTCGGTCGCACAGCCTGCGGCGGCGAGGACGACGCTGACGACGACGACCAGGGCGCTAACGATGACGGCGGCGGGACGCATGCTGGCGCGCCCGGTCACAGCGTCACCTCCAGCCCGAGTGAGGCGTCGGCGAAGAGCGGTCCCCAGGTGACCGTGCTGTCGAGCAGATTGACGCGCGCCGCCGGCAGGCCGAGCCCGAGGCCGGCTTCCGCGCGCAGCATGAGCCAGCGGCCGAGACGGCGGCCAAGGCCGATCCGCGCGCCCGACACCACGCTCCACAAGTGATCGCGGCCACTGGGCTCGAACGGCGGGCCGTAGCCGATGTTGATCGTCTCGAAGTAGAGCGCCGACAGGCTGGCGTCCAGCGTCGGCTGCCAGCCGGCGCCGGGCCGCGCCAGCAGCACACGGAGTGCGGCGCCAAACGTCGCGGCCGCAAAGCCGGTCCTGAAGAAGTCTCCGCGGTGCCACCAGATGACGGGCGTCAGGCCGCCCGTGACCCGCACGCCCCACCGCGGCGTGATCATCAAGCGGACGCCGACGCGCGCCAGCAGGAAGGGGGCGGGCGGGCTCGCGGCGACGCTGAAGAGCGTTCCGGCGCCGGTCTCGAAGGCGATCCGCTCGGGCCGCGGAGCGACGCGGGCGGCGACGCTGACAGGCGCGGCGCCGCCGCCGGCGCCCACGTCCGCCGAGCCGGCGGCAGGCGGCGTCGCGGGGGCGGACACGGGGGTGGATTCGGCCACGAGCCGTGGGGGCGGGGGTGGCGGCGCGAGCAGAGCGGCGCGGAGGACCTCGACGGCGCGCAGGGCGAGGGTGGCGTCGGCGTCGTCGGCGCGCAGGGCGGTCACCGTCTCGCGCAGGGCCAGGGTCCCACGCGACGGGTCGACGAGCCAGACCTCGAGCGTGCCGCCGGGCGGAACGACGCGGATCGCGGCGACGGCGCCAGCCGTGCCGGCCAGCGCACCCAGCCGGGCGAAGTCGGCGGCGTCGGGGCCGGTGACGACGCGCGGCTCGCCGAGGCCGAGCGCCCCCACCTCCGCGCGCAGCCGCGCCACGAGGGGATCGTCCTCGGCCACACCGGCGACGAGGATCAACGGCGCAGGTCTGGACGCGGCGGGCGTGGGCGCGGACGCGGGCGCGGGCGCCGGCGCCGGCGCGAGAGGGGAGGCTGGGGCGGGGGTGGCGGCGGCCGCCGGCTTGCTCGTGTGTGCAGCTTCGCTGCCGTGCGCCGGGCGTACGCCGCCTGCGTGCAGCACGAGAGCGGCGCCAGCCAGCGCGGGGATCAGGAGCCGACCCACCGTGTCCTCGGCGTCACTTGGAGGGCGCGGGCGCGGCGAGGCGCCGGGCCAGCTCGGCGTGCGGGCCGTGGGGGTAGAGACGCAGGTACTGGACGGCGGCGGCGCGCGCGGCGTCCGACTCCCCGGAGCGATCGAGCGCCTCGATGCGACGGCCGGCCGCTTCACGCGCGAGAGGACCGTCGGGCAGCTCCGCAAGGTAGACGCCGAACCAGTAGGCGGCGAGCGCGGCGCCGCTGGGATCGTCATAATGGATGCTGCCGAGCCTGTACGCGGCCACCGCCGCCGCCGGATCGCCCGGGAAGCGGTTGCGCAAGGTCTCGTACGCTTCGACCGCGCGTAAGCGCGGGCCGGCATAGCGGGCGACGTCGGCCAGTGCGGCGAGATCCTCCGCCGGCGCCTCCATGCACAGCGCAGTGAACCCCGCCCTGTCGGCCGCGAGGAACGCCCCCGGATAGTCATGGGACGCGAAGAGCGCCTTCCAGTCGCGCGCCGGCGGTTCCGTCGAAGGCGCCGCGCTCGTGCTCGCGGGCGCGGACGTGGTGGCGCCGGCGCCGGCGGCGGTGCCTGGCCCGACCGGTGCGGGTGTGTGGGCGGGCGCCATGGTGCGCGCCGGCTCCGGGGCCGCCGTGACCGAGGCGGACGGCACCGCCGCCAACGCGTCCGCGTCGTTCGCCAGTGCGCCGACCTCCAGCCGGTGCGCCGGCAGCGATACCGTGACGACCTCGCCCGCCGTGACCGCCCGTCCCTCGCCCAGCAGCGGGCCGCGCAGCAGGACGCTGCCCTTCTCGAGCGTCAGGCTGAGCGCCTGCACGTCCGCCTCCCAGCGGACCCGGAAGCGCGTCCCCGTCACGTGCACCTCGAAGGGGCCCGCCACGACCGACCAGCGCGCTCCCGGACGGTGCACGACTGCCGCCGTCACCTCGCCGTCCTCCAGCGCGAACGTGGCGCCCGCCGCCTCGGTCGCGACGACGCGGCCGGTGGCTCCCGCCGCGAGCCTCAGCTCCGTCCCGTCCGCAAAGCGCAGTGGGGCGTCTCCCCCCGCCGGCGCCACCACCCAGTCGCCCGCCCGGCCTGGCGTCGTGCCGTCGCCGACCACGAACGCCAGCGGTACGTCCCCCGCCGGCGCGCCCCCGCCGGCGTCGCCGCGCAGCACCGCCGCCACGAGCCCCGCCGCCAGCGCCCCCGCCAGCGCCGCGCCGCCGATGACCGCGGTTTGGCGCACGCGCCGCCGCCGCGACAGGGACGCCAGCAGCCGCGCGCGCCCCGCCCCGGCGCGCTCTGCGACGGCCCCCTCGCGGGCGTCGTCCTGCGCTCGAGCCAGCAGCTCGCCGAGCTCGCTCAGCGGCGCCGTGGGCTCGTCCATCGGCCACCTCCCTCCATCCATTCTTCCAGGACGGGGTGCGCGCCCGCCGCCACGCGGAAGCGCTCCTCGGCACGGGCGAGCCGCCGCTTGATCGTCGCCAGCGATACCCCGCACGCGGCCGCCGCCTCCGTCAGCTCCATACCCTCCACGTGGCGCAGCGCGAACGCCACGCGCTCGTCCGCGGGCAGGGTCTCCAGCACGGCGTAGGTCGCTCGCACGGCCTCGGCCGCCTCGGGGCTTCGCGCCCGCGCCACCGCCGCCGGCGGCTCGGCCTCGCGCCACAGCGCGATCCAACGCCAGCGCTGCCGGCGCCGGATGGTGGCGTGCGCCGTATTCACCGTCACCGAGATCACCCAGGCGCGCAGCGCCGCCGGGTCGCGCAGCTTGCGCACCGACTCGATCGCCTGCACGAACACGTCGTGGTGCAGGTCGTCGAGCTCGCGGTCCATCCCCAGCACCCGCACCAGGATGCGCTCGACGAGCTCCGAGAAACGGTCGTAGAACGTCGCCTGCGCCCGGGCGTCGCCGTTGCGAAGGCGCTCCACCAGCAACGCGTCGTCGGCCGCGCGCGGCAACGCGCGCACGTTGCCCAGGCGGCCCGGCCCCGGGCCCCCCTCCTCGCGCGCCGTATGCGGTCTTGGGCTCACCACCTTAGAGTAGCCGCTGCCGGCGCGGACGGCTCACCCGCCCCCGGGGGGCCTCAGTCGTACGCCGCCGAGCGGTCGGAGTGCTCTTTGCCGTTGAAGCTGAGCATGCGCCCGGCGCCGTCCGTCTTCGTCAAGATGTGCACCGGCCGCGTCCACACCCGATACAGGTTCTCCAGCGTGTCGCGCGCGTAGTCCATCTTCAGATCTACGCCCTCGTGCCGGTGCCGCAGCAACAGCTCGCCGCGGTGCTCCATGTCGCCGTCCACCACGGCGATGAAGGGCTGTCCGAAGTTCGTCAGCTGGAAGAGCAGCTTCTCCTTGATGGCTCGGAACTCGCGCGAGGATATCTCGTAACGCCCGCTCTTCTGGTTGAAGTCGAACGCGAAGAACCGCTGCTCGCGGCAGAAGTCCTCGGTGAAGAACTCGTCGATGAAGGTCACGTCGTTGTAGTGCCGTCGCACCTCGTAGATCTTCTTGCGCCCGAGCCCCAGCTGCTTGTCCCACGCGCGCCGCGCCGCCAGGTCGTCGCAGTGCTCGTACTCGCGCCCGAACCGGCCCCTGTCCCAGCGCTCCTCGATGTCGCGGAACAGCCCGAGCCCCAGCGTGTAGGGGTTCATGCGCCCCGGCGCCATCGCCACCACGCCGGCATGGCGATCGGCGTAATCGATGATCTCCGACGCCTTGAGCACGCCGCCCGTCGTCATGATCGTGGAGTGCCAGTACGTCGCCCAACCCTCGTTCATGATCTTCGTCTGTCCCTGCGGCGCGAAGTAGTACGCCTCCTCGCGCACGATCGACAGCACGTCGCGCTGCCAGCGCTTCAGCGGGGCGAAGTCGACGAGGAACTGCAGCACGTCGCGCTGCGCCTCCTCGGGAAAGCGTTGCTGCTTGGCGGCCTGGCGCTTGCGGCGCTCGCGCTGCTCGGCGATGAACTCCTCGGGGTTGACGAAGTGCTCCAGGTATTCCTTCGCGCGGATGCGCGGAATCTCCTCTGCCTCGGGCGCCTCGTCGAGCGCGCTGGCGGTGACGCTCGGCGGCAAGGACGGCTGGCCCGACGACGGCGAGGACGACGCGGTCGAATCGGTGCGCCGCCGCGCGATGAAGGGCGCGTGGTAGTCGATCAAGTTCTCGAGCGACAGCGCGATGTCGAGAAAGGCCTCCACGTCGTCCTGCCCGAACCGCTCCATGTACTTGCGGATGCGGGTGGCGTGGTTCGCCATCTCGTCGATCATCTTGCGGTTCGTGTGGCTGAACCAGTAGTTGTTCTTGAAGAAGTCGCAGTGCGCGTACACGTGCGCCATCACGATCTTCTGGTCGACCTCGTCGTTGCCCTCGAGCAAGTAGGCGTAGCAGGGGTCGTTGTTGACGACCATCTCGTAGATCTTCGACAGCCCGTAGCGGTAGCTCTTGGAGAGTTGTTCGTACTCCATGCCGAAACGCCAGTGAGGATAGCGGGTCGGGTAGCCGCCGCGCGCCGCCACGGCGTTCATCTGCGCGTAATCGAGGATCTCGAATATGGTCTCGAAGAAGTCCAGCCCCGCCCCGCGCGCCACGTCCTTGATCTGCTCCTTCACGTCCCACAGCGACGGCGGCAGCGTCTGTCCGGTGTGGCGGCCCACTGCCCCTACTTCCCCGTTCCCAGGAAGGTCTTGATCGAGTCCACGATGGCGTCCTTGTCCTTGATCTCGCTCGTCAGCACCTTCTCGTCGCTGGCGAACGCCTCGACGAGGTCCTTGAGGAACTGGCCGCTTCCGTAGGGCGACTCGACCTGCCCGTAGCAGAACAGGTTCGACCGCGGGATGAGCCGCCCGCGCAGCAGGTCCAGGCACACCAGCGTGTCGTCCACCGACCAGTTGTCGCCGTCGCTGAAATGGAACGGGTACGCGTTCCAGTCGTTCTCCGGGTACTCGTCCTCGAGGATCTTCGTGCAGAGCTTGTAGGCGCTGGAGATCATCGTTCCGCCCGACTCCTTCGTGCGGAAGAAGGTGTCGCGATCGACCTCGCGTGCCACCGCGTCGTGGATGATGTAGCGGACCTCCAGCCCCTTGTATTGCGCGCGCAGCCACGTGTCGATCCAGAACGTCTCGATGCGTACGATCTCCTTCTGTTCGTCGCCCATCGAGCCCGACACGTCCATCATGTAGACGATGACGGCGTTGGCTTCGGGCGTGACGATCGTGCGCGGCCCGCGGAAGCGGACGTCCTCGCGCACAGGCACGATGATGGGATTCCGCTTGTCGTAAGTGCCGCTGGAGAGCTGCCGCTTGAGCGCGCGCCGGAACGTGTGGCGGAAGTGGCGCAGCGAGTTGGGCCCGGTGCGCCGCACGGTGTTGTAGCGGTTCTTGATGGCCTCGACGTTCTTGCGCCCGCGCGGCTCGATGTTGGGGAGCTGCAGCTCCTCGCCGAGGATCTGGGCCAGCTCGTCGATCGAAAGCTCGACCTCGAGCATGTGATCGCCCTCGGTGTCGCCGGCCTTGCCCTGGCCCGACCCCTCGCCGTCCTCTCCGCCGGAGAGCGGCTGCCCGACCTCGCCCTCGCCCTGGCCCACGCCGCCCGTTTGCTTCTGCCCGTAGCGGAAGCGCGGGATGTCGATCTGCGGCACCGGGATGGAGACGACGTCCTTGCCCTCCTTGCCCAGCAGCTCGCCCTTGGTGATGTAGCGGCGCAGGTTCTGCTTGATCTTCCCGCGCACGATCTGCCGGAAGCGCGAGTGGTCTTGTTTGATGGACAAGCTCAACGCGGTGGCCTCGACTCGGTCAGTCCTTGACGTCGCCGCGGGCGAAGATGGACGCGACGAAGTTCAGCACGTCGGTCGAGCACACTTCGCAATAGCCGTAGTTGCGGATCATCCGCTGCTTGACGACGTCGATCTTCTCCTGGGTCTCCTTGTCGACGACTGAGGAGACGAGGCTGGTGAGCTTGATCGAGTCCTTCTGGTCCTCGAAGAGCTTGAGCTCCAGCGCCTTGCGCAGCCGGTCGTTCGTGCGCCAGTCGAACGTCTTGCCGTCCACCGCCAGGGCGCCGATGTAGTTCATGATCTCGCGCCGGAAGTCGTCCTTGCGCGAGTCGAGGATCTCGATCTTCTCTTCGATCGATCGCATCAGCCGCTCGTCGGGCTCCTCGTCCTGGCCGGTGTACTTGTTCTTCACCTTCTCCTTCTGCGTGTAGGCCTTGATGTTGTCGATGTAGTTCGCGCAAAGCTTGGCGATGGCCTCTTCGTCGGCGCTGATGGCCCGCTGCACCTCGTTCTTGACGATGTCCTCGTATTCCTTCTTCACGATCGCCAGGAGGTCGCGGTACCGGTGGCGCATCTCCTCCGTCGAAACGAGCGAATGGTGGCGCAGCCCGCCCTCCAGCTCGTTCATCACCATGAAGGGGTTCACGCAGCCTTCGCCCTTGTCCGATACGAGCGCGTTGGAGATCTTGTCCTGGACGTAGCGCGGGCTGATGCCGTCCATCCCCTCGCGCTTCGCCTCCTTGCGCAGCTCCTTGACGGTGTCCTGCGTATGGCCGGCGAGCGTCCGCCCGTCGTACAGCTTCAGCTTCTGCAGCAGCGACAGGTTGTGCTTCTTCGGGTCCTCCAGCCGCGTGAGGATGGCCCACATCGCCGCGACCTCCAGCGTGTGCGGCGCGATGTGTTTCCCGTGCACGTGCTCCTGCGAGTAGTCCTTCTGGTAGATCTTGATCTCCTCGGTGAGCTTGGTGATGTACGGAATGTCCACCTTGATGGTGCGGTCGCGCAGCGCCTCCATGAACTCGTTGTTCAGCAGTTTGCGGTACTCGGCCTCGTTCGTGTGGCCGATGATCACCTCGTCGATGTCGGTCTGCGCGAACTTCTTGGGCTTGATCTTGTGCTCCTGCGAAGCGCCCAGCAGATCGTACAGGAACGCCACGTCCAGCTTCAGCACCTCGATGAACTCGATGATGCCGCGGTTGGCGACGTTGAACTCACCGTCGAAGTTGAACGCGCGCGGGTCGCTGTCCGAGCCGTAGATGGCGATCTTGCGGTAGTTGATGTCGCCGGTCAGCTCGGTCGAGTCCTGGTTCTTCTCGTCCTTCGGCTGGAACGTGCCGATCCCCACGCGGTCCTGCTCGCTGAGGACGAGCCGCTTCACGCGGATGCGCTGAACCACCTTCGTCCAGTCTCCGTCGTACTTCCCCATGAGCTCGCGGTACACGTGGCGGCAGGCGGGGCAGAGGTCGCCGCGCACGTTCCAGGGCGGCGTGCCCTTGGTGAGCCCCACCTCCTCCAGTGCGCCCGGGCGCCATTGCTGCGGGATCAGGTGAAGCGGCTCCTCGCGCATCGGGCAGTCCATCGTCTCGATGTCGATGCCGCCCTCGCGGTCGTTCTCCGACTCCAGGACCCAGTAGAACGTGAAGAGCATCCCCTCGGGCGTGCGGCTGTAGCGTTCCAGCCCTTTCTTCAGGCGGCGCACGAGCGTCGACTTGGCGCTGCCGACGGGGCCGTGCAGCAGGATGACGCGCCGCTCCGTGCCGTACCCCATGGCCGCCGCCTTGAGGACGTTCACCATGCGCATCACCGGGATGTCGAGCCCGAAGACCGCGTCGGCGCCGCGGTTGTCCTCGTCCTTGAAGAAGTTGTAGCGGACGAGGCGTTTCTTGTTGTCGATGTATTCCTCGCGCCCGTACGAAAGGATCATGTCGTACAGACGCTGGAACGCGGACCGGCAGACCTTGGGATCCTTCTTCACGAGGGTCAGATAATCTTCGAACGAACCCTCCCAGGAGAGATCCCGGTAGGTCTCGACGTCGACGAACTTCGACAGCTTTTGAAGGATGCCGTTGCCGGATTCGGCCATTGTGATTCGTGCCTCTCCTCAGGGTGTACAAGGAACGCCGCGCCGGAGCGGCGCGGGCGCGGGAAAGCCCCGCTGGGACCTGCAAAGTTTAGCACGCTTCGCCGGAGGTGACGGCCGAAGAGGGTGTGGTGATCTCCAATCGAGGCGACGCCTTCGGCGTGCCCGACTCAGTAGTCCGCGATCCAGCCACCACGGCGCCCCCGGTCGACGGCGGTGCGCAGCGCCCAGGCCCCGAGGAGAAGGGCGGCGGCGGCGAAGGCGGCGGAGGCGGCGAGCGGCGAGGCGATGGCACGCGGGCCGGCGCCGGCGAGGGTCGCGCGGCGCAGGGCCTCGGTGAGCTGGGCGCTGGGGAGGAGCCAGGCGAGGCGCTGCATCCAGCCCGGGAGGACGGCCACGGGGTAGAGGACGCCGCCGGCGACGTAGGTGGCGGTGGCGAGCATCGCAGCGATAGGGTTGGCGCGCTTGAAGACGAGCGCGGCGGCGGCGCTCAGGAGCCAGAGCCCGATGCAATAGATGAGCAGGCAGGCGCCGGCCAGCAGCGTGGCGGCGGGGTGCAGCGGCAACCCGCGCGCGGCGGCCCAGGCGGCGAGCGCGATGGCGAGCGCGGCGGCCTGCGCCAGGGCCCAGGCGCCTTCGTAGGCAGTGCAGGCCAGGACCACGCGCGCGACCGGCGCGGGCGTGGCGGCCAGGAGGGCGTCGAGCGTGCCAGTGAGCTGCTCGTTGCGCAGCGCCGCCACGACGGAGCCGGTGGCGGCGCTCTGGAGGTCGGCCACGAGCAGCCCGAGCAGTGCGAAGGGGAGGTAGCCGCCGCCGTAGGGGGCGAGCGGCGCGGCCGGACCGACGAGACGGTCCATGAAGAGCATCGTCACGACGACGAGCACCGGAAAGGCGATGCGGCTCACGAAGGCGAAGCGATAGCTGCGTTCCACGCGCCAGCCGCGCCAGAGGAAGGTGGCGACCAGCGCGGGCGTCGTCCTCATGAGACGAGGCCGAGGGGCTGCGTGCGGTCGCAGGCGGCGGCGGCAAAGGTGCGGTCGTGGGTGGCGACGAGCACGGCGGCGCCGGCGGCCGCGCGCGCACGAACGACCCGCGCGAGAGAAGCAGCGGCGTCGGCGTCGAGGTCGCGCGTGGGCTCGTCGAGCAGGAGGACCGCGGTCGCGGCCAAGAGCGCGCGCGCCAGCACGAGGCGCTGGCGCTGCCCGTCGGACAGGACGTGGGCGGGGCGGGTGGCCACGGCGGCGAGCCCGACCTCGTCGAGCGCGTTGGCGGCACGGCGGACGGCTTGCGTCGCGTCCAGGCCCCGCAAGCGGCCGAACAGGATAAGGTTCTCCGCGGCGGTGAGGCGCAACGACAGGCTGCGCCCGCCGCCGCTCGCCAGCGCGCACGCGGCGCGGACTTGCGCGGGCGCCTCCTCCGGGTCGTGACCGGCGATGCGCAGCGCCCCGCTCGTGCGGCGCAGCAGTCCCGCGCACAGGCGCAACAACGTCGTCTTCCCGGCGCCGTTGGGCCCGACGACGGCGAGCGCCTCGCCGCCGCGAACCGCCAGGTTCAGCCCCGCCAGCGCCCTGACCGCCGGCGCCCATCGCGTCGCCGGGAACGTCATCGCCAGGCCCGCCGCCTCGATCCTCGCCCCTGCCCCCGCCCCGGGCTCCGCCCCTGGCCCCGTCCCTGACCCCGGCCCTGGCCCTGCCCCTGGCCCCGCCCCCGCCGCCGCTTCTGCTCCCGCCCGGGCCCCCGCGCCGCCTGCGTTCATCGCGCCGCAGTCTAGGCGCCCCGCCCCGCGCCGCCAACTCGATGCGGCATGGTACGGCGCGGCGGTGCGTTCGGCCCCACCGCTACTCTGGGGTCGGTGTCCCTGGCCGACAAGCGACCCACGATGCCACGCCAGCAGCGCGGCCACCGGCTTCTGCCAGCGCGACGCGCGGACCGCGAGACGAATTCGTCGCCCGTGATATCCTGGTGGCATGGTCACGGGCCTCTTCGGATCCGGCGCGGGCCGGTGGGCGCTGGCGGCGGCGTGGATGTCGCTCCAGCTCGGCGGTGCAACGGGGTGCCACCGGAACGAATGCGGCGGCGCCGCGTGCGCGGCGACGGACGCGCAAGGGGCGACGGACGGCGCTGCTGGCGACGCTGCCGGCAGCGACGCGACCGCGACCGACGCCGCCGGCAGCGATGCGACGGCCACCGACGCCGCCGGCACCGACGCCGCCGGGACGGACGCTGCCGGTACCGACGCAACGTCCGTCTCCGTCTGTGGCGACGGTGCCTGCACGGCGGGCGAGACGGACTCGAGCTGCCCCGCGGACTGCGGTTGCGCCGCCGCGCCGTCGACCTTGTGTGGCAGCGCGACCCCGGCGCCGAGTGGCTGCCTGTGCGACTCTTGCGCGCCCGCCGCCATGACGTGCTGCATCGACGCGTGCTCCGTGTGCGGGTGGTGCCCGCCTTGAGCGTGGAAGGCGCGTCCGAGCCCGGCGCGCCGGCGCCGACCTCGCGCGTCGGCGAAGGCGTGTACCGCGCCCGCCCGTGGCGCGTGCACGCGCTCGCCGCCGACTTCCGGCTACTGGACGTCTGGCGCCTTCCGCTCGACGCCGACCCCGACCCCACGCGCGGCCAGACGTTCGACCGCTTCTTGCGCCTCTTCCTCGCCAACGGCGTCCAGGCCGACAGCGCTCTTGCGAACGCGCTCTTCCGCCTGCGCCTCGTCGCCGGCCGCGTGCTGGGCCTCGACCGCCCCGGCCGGCCGCCCGGCATCCCCGGCACGGACGAGCCCAGCATCGCCGTGCGCCTCGGCCCGGCCGACCGCGCGCGCGACCGCACGGCCGCGCTCGTGCTCGACGTGCCCGCGCTCGCCGCGCCGGTCTACGTGTTCGAGGAGGAGGCTCTGTTCGAGATCGCGAACCGCACGGTGAGCGCGCTCCTGCACCTTGGCTGGGTGGACGCGGCCGCGCGCGCTGGCACGACGGCGCGCAAGACCGCCGAGCTCGCCGTCTACGTGAAGCCGCGCGGCCGCCTCGGCGCCGTGTACATGGCGCTCATTGGCCCCTTCCGCCACACCTTCGTGTATCCGCCCTGGCTCGGCCGCATCGGCCGCCTCTGGCGCGAGGAAACGAGCCGCGCCGCCTGACACTGCACGCGCGGCGCCGGCCGCGTCCGCCGCGCCGGCCCTCCGCCGCAATCCCTGCGCCCCTTGCCGCTCCGCGCGCAGCCACTGCGTGGCGCTCCTGCCGAAGTCACCGAAACTGCCGCGGAGGCCGCAACGCCTGCGTTGGCGCCGGACTTGCTACGACACGAGCTCCAAGGGAGATAACATACATGAGACTCTGCCTCTTTGCCTTCCGTGTGGCCGTTCTCGCCGCCGTACCGTGGATGTCCGCTTGCGGAGGCGGGGACACGGGCTCGGATGCCGCGCCGACAATGACGACGGTCAACGTCGCGCTGGCCGACTTCACCATCACGCCTGACCAAACGACCGTGCCGGCGGGTCTGGTGACCTTCGTGGCCACGAACAACGGATCCATGATCCATGAAATGGTCGTGGCGCGGACAGACCTCGCGCCCGGCGCACTCCCCACGATGGCGGATGGGAGCGTGGACGAGGCGATGCTCGACTCGCCGGGCGAGGTATCGGAGCTCGACCCCGCGGGAACGGGCATGGTCACGCTGGACCTGGCGGCCGGGAGCTACGTGCTGTTCTGCAACGTGGTCATGGACAATCCGCCCGCCGCGCCCGTCAGCCATTACGCGCTCGGAATGTACCTCGCATTCACCGTGCAATGACGTCGCACGGGCGGCCGGCTGGTCCCGCCCGCTCCGGTCACGCGGACGTGCGTCTCGCCGGAGAAGTAGCCCAGCTTGCCCATGAGCGCGCCGGTGCTGGTGCGCGCGGCCTCGCCGCCGAGCAACGTGTCCGGTCACCAGGACGTGCCGCTCGCCGCGGCGTCGCCGCCGAGCAACGGGTCCGCACTCCGGGATTTCGCAGGGATCTCCGCTCGACGGACCTCCTTGCCAACTGCGGCATCCCTGGTACCGTCCGGGTCCGGGGTCACGAGCACGTACGTCGTGTCTCGTCTCTCTGCCGAGTCGGTGACGCTCGCCGGAGGAGCCGCTTCACTACGTGGATCCGATCGTCACACCATTGCTCGTACTTCTCGGCTCGGTCGGCGCCGGCGTGCTTGCCTACCGCCACAACCGCCGCCGCATGGAGAAGACGCGCCGCGCGTGGGAAGAAGCGGCCCGTACGCTCGGCGCGCGGTTCGATCCGATCGGCGGCCCCTGGTACCGGCGCACGCCGGCGCAGATCCAGGCCGAGCTCGACGGGACGCGCGTGCTGGTCGACCACTTCACCGTGAGCACCGGCAAGACGAGCACCACGTATACGCGCGCGCGCGGCTACGGCGCCGAGCCCGGCGCGCTGCGCATCAGCGTGGTGCCCGAGCGGGGGCTTGCGGCGCTCGGAAAAACGCTAGGCGCCCAGGACATCGAGCTCGGTGACGCCGCGTTCGACGAGCACTTCGTAGTCAAGTCGAGCGACGAGCCGTTCGCGCGCGCCTGGCTCGCCGGCGAGTTCGTCGCCTACGCGCGCGGCGCGCCCCGCTACAGTTTCTCGGTCAAGGAAGGAAAGACCGTCGCGCAGACGGTGGGGCTCGAGCAGGACCCAGCGGTTCTCGCGGCGGTGGCACGCGCGACGGCGGCGCTCGCGGGCGGCGGCGCCCGGCTACTCGCGCGCTGGCGCGCCTGCGCGGAGGAGCTGGGCGCCACGCTCGAGGCACGCGGGGACGGGTGGGCGCCGGACGAGTCGACGGTCCTGCGCGCGGACGTGGGGGGCGTGCCCGTGATCATCGACGGCATCTCGCTCTCGGAGGGGCTCCTCATGAAGTCGGCCCGCGTCCTCACGCGCGTGCGCGCGATACGGCTGTCGGCGTGCCCGCCGGAGGAGCGCTGGGCCGCCTACCGCGGAAAGCGGCCGCCCGCGGCCGAGGAGCTGACGCCCATCGCCCCACTCGACGGCATGGAGGGCTGGGAGTGGCGGGCAGCCGACGCGGAGCGCACGCGTGCGCGTTTCGGCCCGGCGCTGCGCCTCCGTGCCGCGGCCCTGGGTCCCGAGGTGGTGTCGGCGGACGAGCGCGCCGTGACGCTCCTCGTTCCCGGCGTGGAGACCGACGCGGCGCGCCTTCGCGAAGCGGCCGAGGTGGTGGCCGCGCTGGCCGCTCGTGGCCCCGACGCTCCGTACCGATAGCGGACCACCGGCGGACCGCGCGGTCGGGTGCAGCGGTTGCGGTCATGGGCACGTCGTGGTCACATCCCGCTCGTGATGCGCTGCTCCGCGATCGCGACCGTGCGCGCCCAGGCGCTCGTTCTCGCGCTAGCGCTCGCGCCGGCATGCGAGCCGGCCGGCGGGGCGGCGCCTGGCGGGATGGTCGGGCCGGTACCAGGGCGGGCGGCGGGCACTTCGGCGAGCGGCGCGGCGCGGCCCGCGACAGGGGCGGCCGCCGGCACGGCGGCGGGGGCGGCGGCCGAGAGCGACACGGGCGGCGGGCCGATCGGCGCGGCGGGCGGGCCGCTGCCGTCCACCGTGCGCGAGGTGCCGGGGCAGCCGGGGCTGTTCACGGTGCGGCGGCGCACGTTCCTCATGACGACGCACTGGGAGGTGGCAATCGCTACGCGCGACCCGGCCGCCGCCGAGGCGCCCATCACCGAGTGCTTCGCCGAGATCGCGCGGCTCGAGTCTGTGCTGTCGGAGTGGAAGCCCGACACCGAGATCTCGCACGTCAACGCCGCCGCCGGTGTGGCGCCCGTGAAGGTGTCGCCCGAGCTGATCGAGACCTTGCAGGTCGCCCTCGACGTGGGCGCCATGACCGAAGGCGGGTTCGACATCACGTTCCTTCCCATCGGCCGGCTCTGGAAGCTGAAGGACCCCGCGCCCAAGCTCCCCGATCCGGCGGAGCTCGCCAAGGCCATCGCGCTGGTCGATTACCGCAAGGTCAAGCTCGATCGCGCCGCGGGGACGGCGTTCATCGAGAAGCGCGGCATGGCCATCGGGCTCGGCGGCATCGGCCAGGGCATCGCCGTGGACCGCTGCTCCGCCATCCTGCACCGGCGCGGCTTCGACGACTTCATCGTGGACGGCTCCGGCGACCTCTACGTGTCGGGGCGGAAGGGCACGCAAGGTTGGATGGTCGGCGTGGCCCACCCACGCATCCACGGCTACCAGTTCGCGCGGCTGTCGCTCACGAACCGCGCCATCACCACGGCCGGAGATTACGAGAGATATGCTATAATCGACGGAAAGCACTACCACCACATCATCGACCCGAAGACGGGGTATCCGGTGGAGCACACCGTCTCGGTGACGGCACTGGCCTCGACGACGGTGCTGGCGGACGCGCTCGACACCGGGCTGTTCGTGATGGGCGCCGACCGCGGGCTGCCCCTCATCGAGGCGCGCGCGGACCTGGACGCCCTGTTCGTCAGCGCCGACGGGACGGTGCGCATGACGTCGCGCCTGGTGCCGATCGTCAAGCTCGACTCCACGACGCTGGACCTGAGCACCTGGCGCTGAGCTGGTCTCGAAGGTCGGGCGGCGGGACGCGCGCCCGCGCGCCGCGAGCCTACGGCGCGGCGCGGCGGCGCAGAACACGCGCCAGGCGGGCGGCGAGGCGCCGGCGCAGCGCGTCCACCTCTTCGACGCCGAGAAGGCGCGCGGCGGGGAACACGATGGCGGCGAAGGCGGCGCTGCCGCCGAGGCATTGCGCCACCGCGCCGAGCCATACCGGACGCGCGGGCAGTCCGGCCTGTGCCAGCGCCCAGGCCGCGCTCCACGCGCCGGCGCCGGCGGCGGCCGCCACCACCAGAGCGCGCGCGGCGCCGCTCAGCAGCGCTACCCCCACGGCGCCCGGAAGGCGCCGCCGCACCAGAAGGCCCAGCACGCCCGCGTGCACGAACATGCCGGCCGACGACGCCGCCGCCAAGCCGAGCGCCCCGCCCAGCCGCCAGCCGGCCCAGAAGAGCGGGATCGACCCCAGCGTCACGGCGGTGCCCGCGACCATCGGCGTCCAGGTGTTGCGCGTGGCGTAGAACCCGCGCGCGAGGATCGCCTGCGCGCCCCACAGCGGCGTGCTCACCGCCAGCGCCACCAGCAGCGCCGCCGTCTGGTCGGCGTCGGCGAGCGTGTAGCCGCCGCGCTGGTAGAGCAGGCGCACGACCGGGTAGGCGAGCGCCACGAGCCACGCGCCCGCGAGCGCCGTCGCCGCCCAGACCGCCTGCACCGCGCCGCGCAGCTCGCGCCCGAGCTCCTCGCGCTTCCCCTCCGCGTCCAGACGCGCGAAGAAGGGCAGCGTCGCCTGTCCGGCCGCCTGCGCCAGCACCGCCACCGGCACCAGCAGCAGCCGCCGGGCGAGGTTGATGCGGAAGATGGTGCCGGCCGCGCCCGAGGCGAAGTAGCGCATGATCCATTCGTCGGCCGTGGTCAGCGAGAAGCCGATCATCAGCGGCACGGAGAGGCGCAGCCATTCGCGGAAGCCCGCATCGCCGGCGTCGACGCGCAGCCGGAAAGGGATGACGGCCGGACCGCCGGCCGCCGCCTCGCGGCGCAGCGCGCGCGCCGCCGCCACGACCGGCACGAGGAACGGCCCGACGAACGCGCCCGCCATGGCGCCCCAGGCGAGCGACTCCACGCCGACCGCGCGCCCGAGCGCCGCGCCGCCAGCCAGGATGCCGAGGTTGTAGAGCAGCGGCGCCGCCGCCGGCGCCAGGAAGAGCTGGCGCGCCTGCAAGGTGGCGGAGACGATGCCGCCCACATAGAAGAAGACCTGCGAGGGGAGGAGGATGCGGGTCAGGCGAACGCACAGCGCGAGCTGGGCTGGGTCGAAGTCGGGCACCAGGCGAGGCACGATCCAGCCGGCGGCGGCTTCCATCAGCAGCACGCCGCCGCCCATGACCAGGCCCATGGTCGTCACGACCACGTGGAAAACGCGCTCGCCCTCGGCGTGCTGCTGGCGTGCCAGGTAACCCGTGTAGATGGGGATGAACGTGATGGAGAGCGCGCCTCCGGCGAGGGCGTAGTTCAGAAAGTCGGGGACGGTGAAGGCGGCGGTATAGGCGTCGGTGGCCGGGCCGGCGCCGAACGCCCAGGCGATGTAGGCGTCGCGCACGTAGCCGAGCACCCGGCTCAGGCCGACCGCGACGCTCATGAGCAGCGCGGCCGCGGCCATGGCTCGGCGGGTCACGCCGCCGATTCTCGCACGGGTCGCCGCGGCGGCCAGAAGTTCGCCCCCGCCGAAGGAGGGAGCAGTGTTCGCCGTGCGGCGTGCGCGTGCGTCCTACAGCCAGAAATTCAGGTCGAGCAGTCCGTAGAGACGGGCGTTGGAGGGCCAGAACGGGCTGACGTTGTCCTCGGCCATGACGCGCAGGCGCGCGCCCTCGCCGAACACGTAGGACAGCCCTCCGCTGAACCCGCCGAAGAGCCCCACCTGGCTCGGCTGCAGCGCGTTGTCGTAGCGGTACAAGTAACCGCTCGCCAGCACGTCCAGCCGTCCGGGGCGCACTTCGAAGGTGGCGGTGCCGTAAAGCCCCGCGTCGGTGCCGCCGAAGCCGAACGTGCCGCTGGCGGCGACGTCGATCTGCAGCCGCTGCACCGCCAGGTGCGCCCCGGCGTCGAACGACGGCGAAGTCTCCATGTGGACGATGTTCGGGTCGACGTCAGAATTGGGGCCGCGCTTCCAGGAGTCGCCGTAGCGCCGGGCAGCGGCGCGCACGTACACCCAGGCGACCGTGCCAAGGCGCAGGTCGGCGCGCAGGTAGGCGTCGCCCGTGGGACGGAAGTCGAAGAAGTACCAGATCGACGAGGCGCTGAGGCGCGGGCGCTCGAACGCTACGCCGGCATGCAGGCCGAGGGCGCCGCGCCACAGCCGCGCCGAGCCGTCCAGCGTGACCTCGTCGAACCGCGGCCAGAGGAGGTCCGCGACCATCGAGGCGCGCACGCGGAAGGCGTTGCTGAAGCCGTACGTCAACGCCCAGCCGATGCGCGACTCCTCCGCGGCGCCGCCGAACGCCACGTCGCGGCCCGCCAGGACGGGCTCCAGCGAGCGGATGCCCGCGCCCCAGACGTAACGGTAGGCGATCTCGGCCTGCGTGCGTCCGAACCCGCGCGCCGCCAGCCCCACCGAGACGAACGGCGAAGGATGCAGCGAGAAGTCGAGCGGCAAGCGATCGGCGATCCCGGCCGCCGACGGGTCGCCGTCGACGCGGACGTTCGTGCCGTCGCGCTCCCAGGCCGTGCGGCCGAAGAGCAGGCCGTTCGTCGTCTCGATGCCGGCAGCGGCGTTGACGCTGAAGAAGTACGGCAGGCGTACCGTGACGGCGGCGCCGTCGTAGGCGAACCAGCCCAGCGGGTCGATTTTCCAGGCGCGCCCCGCCTTGAAGGCGAGCCGCCCGCGCCAGAGCTGCTCGCCCGTGACGTACAGCTGCTGGATCTGCAGCGAGTTGCCGCACTCGAGCCGCAGCCACGGCGCCAGCGGCGCGCCGGCCGCGGTGCCCAGCGTCGAGTCGGCGGCCACGTTCCCGCCGAAGGGCGTGGGTGCGAGCACGCCCCCCGTGCCGCACGCCCCGGCGAGGCCGAAGTCCACGTCGTAGCGGAGCGCCGCCACCACCTGCAGCCCGCCGCCGCCCAGGGCCCGCGCACCCAGGCTGGCGACCGTCAGGCGCAGCGTCTCGGTGACGCGGCTCCGGTAGTCGACCTCTCCCGTCCCGCTCCCCGTGCGCACGGCGAAGGACTGAAAGACGCTCTCGGATCCGAAATGGACGTCGGGTCTGCCGCTGGGCTCCGGCGCGTCGGCCGCCTCGGCGGGGCGTGCCGCCGCGGCCGCCGCACAGAGCCACACGCCGGCAATCACGCCGGCGAGCGGCGCCGGTCCTCGTGCAGCGCGCGGCCTGGCCACGGCGGCATGATGGCTCCAACGGGGGAGGGGGCGTCAAGGTGGATCGGCGCGCGCCGCCCGTGATAGCGTCGCCGTGTGGCGCACGCAGCCGCCGATTCCGCGCCGGCTTCCACCGAGCCGCCGCGTCGCTCGTTCATCGGCCTGGCGGTCGGGCTTCTCGGCGCGGCCGTAACGCTCCTGGTGGGCGCTCCGGCCGTCGGCTTTCTCATCCACCCGCTCCGCAAGGACCCCGTGTCCCGCGGCGCCGCCGGGGCCCTTTCGCTCGGCCAGCTCGGGCGGTTCAACGTCGGCGTGCCGGTGCGCGTGAACATCACGGCGGCGCTGCGCGACGCCTGGAGCCGTTTCGACGGCGTACGTCTCGGCGCCGCCTGGGTGGTGCGTACCGGCGAGAGCACCGTCAAGGTGTTCTCCGCCACCTGCCCGCATCTCGGCTGCGCGGTGGACCTCGACCCCGTCACGAGCCACTTCGCCTGTCCGTGCCACACGAGCAACTTCTCCCTCGACGGCGCGCGCCTCTCCGGCCCGGCGCCGCGCGGGATGGACGAGCTTCACGCCGAGGTGAAGGGCGGCGAGCTGTGGGTGGAATTCCGCCGCTACCGCACCGGCCTCGCCGCGCGGGTCGAGGCCTGACGCGCGCGATGCGCGGGCTGCGGCGGCTGTGGGAGTGGCTGGACGACCGCGCCGGCGTGGCGCGGCTGTGGCGCGCTTTCGCCGACGCGCCGCTGCCGGGCGGAGCGCGCTGGGCGCGCGTGTTCGGCACCGCGCTGCTCGCCACCTTCGCCCTGCAGGCGGTGACCGGCGTGCTGCTGGCGTTCTATTACAGCCCGTCCGCCACCGACGCGTGGGCGAGCGTCTACTTCATCCAGTACCAGGTCACCGGCGGGTGGCTGCTGCGCGGCCTGCACCACTGGGGCTCCAGCGCGCTGATCGTGCTGGTCGTGGCGCATTGCGCGCAGACGTTCGTCTACGGTGCGCACAAGGCGCCGCGCGAGCTGAACTGGATGGTGGGCGTGCTTCTCGCGTTCCTCATCCTCGGGCTGGGCTTCACCGGCTACCTGCTGCCGTGGGACCAGCGTGCCTTCGCGGCGACGCGCGTCGCGACGAACATCATCGCGTCGACGCCGCTGGTCGGCGCGGCGCTCGATCGCCTTGTGGTGGGCGGGAGCGACTTTGGAAACCTCACGCTGACGCGTTTCTTCGCGTTGCACGCGTTCGTCCTGCCCGGGTTGGTCGTGGCGCTGTCGGTCGCGCACCTGTATCTCTACCGGCGGAAGGGCGCGACGCCGCCGCCCTGGGCGGGCAAGGCGACGCTGGCGCGCGTCGACACCTACTGGCCGCAGCAGGCGGCGCGCGACGCGTTCTTCATGACGGCGGTCCTCGTGGTGGTCGCAGCGGTCGTGTTCGCCGCGCGCGGCGCGCGCCTCGACGCGCCGGCCGACCCGTCGTCGAACTATCTGGCGCGTCCCGAGTGGTACTACATGGCGCTGTTCCAGCTGCTGAAGTACTTCGAGGGGCCGCTGCAGCCGATCGGCACTGTCGTGCTGCCAGGGCTGGCCTCGCTGTTGGCGCTGGCGTTGCCGTTCCTGGATCGCGGCCCCGAGCGCCGCGCGGCCAACGGCGGGCTCAAGCCGGCGCTCGCCTTCGTCGCGCCGGCGCTGCTGGCGGTCGCGCTGAACCTGGCGGGCTTCGGCAGCCCGGGGCCGCGCGACGTGGTGCGGTTGCTCTGGGCGGTGGTGTTGCCGACCGCGGCGGTGTTCGCCCTGGTGGGCTGGAGTCTGTGGAAGATGCCCGAGCCCGACAGCGGACCGGAGGCGGCCGCGGGGCGGCGCGGGCGCTGGACGGTGCTGGTCTTCGCCGGGCTGGGCGCGGTAGTGGCGTTCACGGCGCTCGCCATTCACGAGGACGCGCTCGACCCGGCCGTGGCCAAGGCGCGGCCCGAGGCGGACGCGATCGCCGCGCGCGCGGTGGCGCTGGCGGCGGGCGGCGTGCCGCCCGGCGGGGGCCCGGCGCTCTGGGAGAGCGACCCCATGACGAACGGCGCCCGCGTGTTCGTCGAGCATTGCCAGCAGTGCCACAAGCTGGCGGGCGAGGGCGGCGACCGTGCGCCCGAGCTGATGGGCTGGGCGCGGCGCGAATGGCTGGTGGCGGTCATGCGGCTCGCCGAAGAGCCGCGGCTGTTCGGGCCGACGAAGATGCGCTTGATGCCGCCCTACGACGGCCCCGGCGAGGCAGAGGCGCTGGCCGAATACATGCTGGCGGAGGGCGGCGAGAAGGCGGTCGACGCCGCGCTGGTAGCCAAGGGAAAGAAGCTGTTCGCCGACAAGGAGTGCAAGAATTGCCATCTGTACGCCGGCGAGGGGCGCGACTACGGAACGCCGGGGCCGGAGCTGAAGGGCTACGCCACGGCGGGATGGCTGGAGGAGTTCGTCCACGATCCGGGCGGTGAGAAGTTCTTCGGGCCGTTGAACGAGATGCCGAAGTTCGGCGAGAAGCTGACGCACAAGGAGATCGACGACGTCGTCGCGTACGTGCTGGCGACGCGCGGCGAGGCGATGGGGCCGCGGCACGCGCTGACCACGCCGCCGCCCGCGGCGCCGGCGAGCGCACCGGCGAGCGAGCCGGCGAGCACACCGGCGAGCGCACCGGCCAGTACGCCGGCGAGCGCGCCCGCGCCCGCGCCTGCGCCCTGACCCGCCCTGCACCACGGGGGACGCGCTCGTCCGCCGCGTGTCGCGCCCCGGGCCCGCCTCGGAGGCCGTCGAGGAACGCGAGCTTCAACGATGCTGCGCCGGCTCTCGCCTGCGGCGGCGGCGCGGGGGCCGGCTCAGCCAATCTCGTCGCGCAGGCGCTCCAGGAAGGAGCGCAGCCCGCCGCGCTTGGCCTTCTTCTTCACCGGGTGGACGTCGACGCTCATTTCGGCGGCGAGCTGTTCCATCAGCTTCTCCTGCGCCGGCGTCAGCTCCTCGGGGATCTCGACGCGCACGTGTACGACGTGGCTCCCGGCTCCGCCGCCGTCCTGCGGTAGGTGGGGGACACCTTTCCCGCGCAGCACGATGGTCGACCCGGGCTGCGACCCGCGCGGCACCTCCACGTCCGCCTCCCCGTGCACGGTGCTGACGCTCGTCTTGTGGCCGAGCGCGGCCTGCACGAACGAAACGGCGAGCTCGGAGTGCACGTCGTAGTCCTTGCGCACGAACTCTGGGTGCGCCTTCACGTGGATCACCACGTGCAGGTCGCCGGCCGGGCCGCCCCGCTCGCCGGCCGAGCCCTTGCCGCGCAGGCGCATCGTCACGCCGTCGTCCACGCCCGCGGGGATGTCGACGCTGATCTTGCGCTGCTGGCGCACGTGTCCCTCGCCGCCACACGTGCGGCACGGCTTGGCGATGACCTGCCCCTCGCCGCGGCACTGCGGGCAGGTCGTCGACAGCATGAACATTCCCTGGCTGTGGACGATCTGGCCGCGCCCGTCGCAGCGCGGGCAGGTCTGGGGCGCGCTGCCCGGCTCGGCGCGGCTGCCGCCGCACGCGGCGCACGCCACCAGCTCCTCCAGCTTCAGCTCGCGCTTGACCCCGCTGGCCGCCTCCAGGAACTCCAGCTCCACGTCGTAGCGCAGGTCCGCGCCGCGCGCGGGGCCGGCGCGCCGCCCGCCCCGGCGGCGCCCGGCGCCGAAGCCGCCGAACCCGAACATGTCGCTGAAGATGTCGCTGAAATGGGAGAAGACGTCTTCGACGTTCTGGAAGCCGGAGAACGGCGACGGTCCGCCGCCGGCGCCGCGGCGGACGGCCTCGTGGCCGAAGCGGTCGTACGCGGCGCGCATGTCTGGGTTGGACAGGACCTCGTACGCCTCGGCGGCTTCCTTGAACTTCTCCTCGGCGGACTTGTCGCCTGGGTTACGGTCGGGATGGAACTCGTACGCCCTTTGGCGATAAGCCTTCTTGACGGCGCCGCCGTCGGCGGCCCGGTCGATTCCCAGGACTTCGTAGTAATCACGTTTGGTCATGACGTGCTGCCGCTCCGGCCGCGGGCGCCTCGCCCGGAGGGCAGACTATGCGTAATCTAGGGCCGCGCCGGGGTGTGTCAAGCACGTCCGCGCGCCGGTGCCCCACACCCTCGCTGTTGGACGGCCGGCACCGCGAACGTGCCAGCCCCGCGCGTGTCGTTGACCTGCGCCGGGCGACGATGATATCAGGCACCCATGCTTGCCCGCCAACGGGGGGTCGCGGCGACGGTCGCGGCGCGGGCCGCCGCGGTCGTCCTGGGTGTCGTGGCGCTCCTGGCCGCCCCCGTCGCCGCGCGCGCGCTACCGCGGTTCGCCGTGCGCAACGGCGCGCACTGCACGCTGTGCCACGTGAACCCCAACGGCGGCGGCGGGCGCAATGACTACGGGCGCGACGTCTTCGAGAAGACGCGCCTGGCGTTCAGCTTCCTGGACCCACAAGAAAAGGCCATGGCGGGGGACTACGCCGACGACCCCGCCGGGGCGCCGTCCGCGGCCGAGGGCAAGTGGCGTGGCTTCGGCCTGAGCGGCGCCCTGACCGACTGGCTGGCGATCGGCGGCGACCTGCGCCTGGCGTTCCTGCACGTCGACAAGGTCGGCGAGGACCCCATCACCGGCGATCCGCTGAACGCGCAGGACTTCCCCGGCGACGGGTTCTTCCTGATGCAGGCCGACGTCTACGTGATGGCGCAGCTGGGCCGCTTCACGACGTTCTACGTGGACAAGTCGGTGCGCGGCGCCGGCTACGAAGCGTGGGCGCTGTACACGCATCCCGGCAAGGGCTACGTGCGCGCCGGCCATTTCACGCCGAGCTACGGGTTGCGGCTGGAGGAGCACCGCGCGTACGTCACCGAGGAGCTGGGTGTCGGGCCGCTGACGCGCGAGACGGGGGTCGAGGCGGGCGTCTACGTCGGGCCGTTCCAGCTGAACCTCGCGCTCGGCCTCCCCTTCAGCAACACCGCGCTCGCCACCGGGGCGCGGTCGGCGTCGCCCTACCAGAGCTACGGCGGGTACGCCACGCTGACGTTCGCGCATGCCTTCAAGGACCTCAGCCTGGTGCTGGGGCTGAGCGCCGCGGTGCGCACGCACGTCAGCGGCCCCACGCCGCTGCTGGCGGGCGCCACCGGCCCCACCCCTTGCGGCGTCCAGGAGCTCCTCGCGGGCGGGTTCCTGGGCGCGTCGTTGGGGCGCTTCACCTACTTGGCCGAGGCGGACCTGGCGCAAAACGTCCCCTGGGTGGCGACGGTGCCGCCGATGATGGGCGAGGCGTGTGGCACGGACCTGCGCGTGGGCGACGCGTCGACGACGGGCTTCGCGCGCGGGCTCGCGGTCTATCACGAGCTGTCGTTCGCCGTACTGCAAGGGTTCGACGTCGTCGGCACGTGGGAGTTCAAGGACCCCGACCTGTCGCTGGCCTCGGGCGCGGAGACGCGCTTCGGGGCCGGTTTCGAGCTCTTCTTCACCGCCAACTCCGAGATCAAGCTCATGTGGCGTCATCGCGTGACCAAGGCGGAGTCGTTCCACACCAACGGGGAGGACGAGGTGCTCGTGTTCGCGCACCTGTTCTTCTGATGACGATGATGCGCCACACGACGCCGCGGCCTGGGCCGACGCCGACGCCGACGCCGACGCCGACGCTTACGCCGGCGCCGACACCGACGCCGACACCGACACTGCGCTCCCGACACGCCGTCACGGCGACCGCCGCTCAGGCTGCATCCATGCTGGCCGTCGCCGCCGCCGCCGCCGCCGCGCTGGGGCTCGCGCTCGGCGCGCCGGCCGCCGCCCGTGCCGCCGAGCCCGCCGGCAAGGCCGCCGCTGCGCCTGAGAGCGCGCCGGCGGCGCCCGCAACGCTGGACGGGCTCGCCGCCGAGGTGGCGTCGCTCTCCGATTCCCTCGCCAAGACGCGCGCCGAGCTCGACGCGGTGAAGCTCACGACCTCCGCGGCGGCCGCGGACGCCCTCATGGACACCGGGCGCGGCGTCTACAACCGCGCCTGCGCTGCCTGCCACGGGCGCGCCGGGAACGGCAAGGGTCCGGCGGCGCGCTACCTCGACCCGCTGCCGCGCGATTTCACGACTGGGGAGTACAAGTTCCGCACCACGCCTTCGGGCACGTTGCCGACCGAGGCGGACCTCCTGCGCACGGTGCGCGAGGGCATTCCCGGCACCGCCATGCCGGCGTGGAAGACCCATTTGACCTCGTACGAGACGCGCGCCGTGGTCGCTTACGTGCGCGGCTTCTCGCCGCGCTTCGCCACCGAGACGATCGACAGCTCCACCCTGCTGGCGGTCCCCGCGGCGGCGCCGCCGCCGACGCCGGAGTCGGTGAAGGAGGGCGCGGCGCTCTACAAGCTGCTCAAGTGCTGGGACTGCCACGGCACGACGGGCAAGGGCGACGGGCCGTCGGCGAAGACGCTGAAGGACAGCGCCGGCCGGAAGATCGAGGCGTGGAACTTCACGCGGGGCGCCTACAAGGGCGGCGCCTCGGGAACGGCCATCTACCGCACTTTCAACACGGGGCTCGACGGCACGCCCATGCCGAGCTTCGCCGACACGCTCGCGTTCGGCCGCGAGGCCGGCGCGGACCTGAGCGAGATCACGCGGGCGATGGGCGCCCCCGCCGCCGCCGAGGTGGCCGAGTGGCTGGCCACGCAGCCAACCGGCGCCGAGGTCGAAGCGATGGGCGACGCCGGGCGCGGCGCGCTTCTCGAGCGGCGCCGCTGGGCGCTCGTGCACTACGTGCAGTCGCTGACGGGCAAGCGCGGCGTCCTGGATTACCTGTTCCACGACAAGCCCGGCCGCCTCGACGTCCCGTACTGACCCTCGTTCCCCGCCGTACGGACCCTCGCCCGCGCGTTCGCGACCTGCGCTACCATGCGCCCGTGCCGCGCTTTCCCGACGTCGGCTCGCATGCCGTGCATTTGCAGATGTCGGTGTTCGCCACGCTCGGCGAGATGATGCGGCGCGCGCCGCCGGGGGTCATCCAGCTTCACGTCGGCGACGCGTTCTGCTCGCCGCCGGCCGAGGCGCGCTTCGAGGCGCCCGATTGGCCCACCCACGAGGCGGAGCACGGGCTCTACCGCTACGGCCATCCGCACGGGCTGCCCGAGCTACGCGCGGCGCTCGCCGAGAAGCTTCGCCGCCGCAACGGGCTGATGGCCGGCGCCGACGACGTGCAGGTGACGTGCGGCGCGACCCAGGCCATCTTCGCCGGCGTGCGCGCGCTGCTCGACCCGGGCGACGAGGTGCTGGTCGCGGCGCCCTACTGGCCGCTCATTCGCGGCATCGTCCGCGCCGCCGGCGGCGTTCCGGTGGAGGTGCCGCTCACCCAGCCGCTCTACGACGATCCGGGCGCCGATCCGGCCGCCCTGCTGGAGCCGCACGTCACGCCGCGTACGGTGGCGCTCTACCTCATCACGCCCAACAATCCCGACGGGAAGATCTTGTCGCGCGCGCAGCTGGAGCGCCTGGCGGCGTTCTGCCAGGCCCACGATCTTTGGTGCCTCGCCGACGAGGCGTACGAGGAGTACGTCTTCCCGCCGCCCCGCGCCGCCGCGCCCGGGGCGGCTTCCGGCCGCGCCGCCGCCGGCGCCGTCGCCCCCGCCCCGCTGCACGTGTCGATCGGCGCGCTTCCCGGCATGGCCGACCGCACCTTGACGTCGTTCACGTTTTCCAAGAGCTATGCGATGTCCGGAACGCGCCTCGGCTACCTGTACGCACCCGAGCCGGCGCGCGCGGCGATGCGGCGTATCGCCAACCACGTCGTCTACAACCCGCCCGACGCGGCGCAATGGTGCGGCCTCGGCGCCCTGCGCGCGGGCGACGCCTGGGTCGAGCGCATGCGACGCGACTACGCCGAGGCGCGCGACCTCACCGTGGACGCCCTGCGCGCTGCCGGCGCCGAGTTCCACGCCCCCGAGGGAGGCGCCTACGTCTTCGCCCGGGTGCCGCCCCGCCTCGCCGCCGGCGGGTCGTGGGCCTTCATCGAGCGCGCCGTGCAAGCGGGCGTCTCGCTCGCCCCGGGCGAAGCCTTCGGCCGCGACTACACCGCCTGGTTCCGGGTCTGCTACACGGCCGTGGGGGCGGACGACCTGCGTGAGGGCCTCGCGCGCCTGGCCCGCGCCCTGGCCAGCGGCGCCTGACCGCCTGCGCCGCGCGGCGGCCGTCGGCGTTGACACCCGTGCGGCGCTCGTGATAGCACAGCGCGCGTGAAATTCCGGGCGGTTTCCGGGACATAGGGCCGTCGCCCCGCCGACGGGGCTGCAGGAGAGAGCACCGTGTCCATTGTCGAGCAGGAATCCCACCGCTGGTCGTTCTTCATCCTGAGCGTCATCGTCGCCGGGACGATCGCCTGGGTCGCCTACGACGAGGTCATCACCCGCCGTCCGTGGAAGAACTATCAGGACGAGTTCGCGCGCCTCTCCGCCGCGGCGGCGGAGGAAGAGCTCGCCGCCGCCAAGGCCAAGGTCGACGCCGCCAAGATCGAGGCGCTTCACAAGGAGATGGCCGACCTGGAGGCGGGGTTGAAGGACCCTGCCCGCTCCGCCGCCTACGCCGCCGCCAAGGACAAGGTGCGCAAGGTGGCCGACGATCTGAAGGGCGGGGAGCAGAACCTCGCGTTCCGCAAGGGCGAGAGCGACGAGCTCTTCTACAAGTACACCATCGCCATCACCGCGCCGGGCCACACGCCGGCGGCCACGCCGGCGCCGCGCGGACTGGGGGCGAGCTGTGCCGCCGACGCGGACTGCGACGCGCCCGGCCTTTGTCTGCCCCCGGAGCTGGTGCCCCCGGCGCTGAACGGATACTGCGCCATCCGCGAGGAGCTGCTGCTGCGCAAGAAGACCGCCGAGGTCATCGCCATCAAGGCCAAGGTCGACGCGCTGGAGGCGGCGAAGAAGGCCGCGCTCGCCGAGGTGGCGACGTTCGACGGACGCCTCGAGGACATCAAGAAGGAGCTGGAGGAGTACGAGAAGCCGATCGCCGACGCCGAGCGCAAGCTCGAGAAGGCGAAGAGCTCGTCGAGTGAGATCATCCAGTTCAATCTCACGCACCTGGGGCGCGTGGATCGTTGTGTCTCGTGTCACGTAGGCATCGACAAGGCGGGCTTCGAGAACACCGAGAAGTACGTCAACCCGTACCGCACGCACCCGCGCCGCGACGTGCTCCTCGCGAAGCATCCGCCGGAGACGTTCGGCTGCACGGTCTGCCACGACGGCGAAGGGCCGCAGACCAAGGGGGTCGGGGCGCTCGGCGCCAAGTACGACCACGCCTACGACGACCACTACTGGGAGACGCCGCTGCTCGACCTCTACCCGGCGCGCAACCTCGAGAAGCTGCCCGACGTGCCGGGTGCCGCGGCCGCGGCGGCGGGGACGGCCGTGCCGGGGAGCGCCGCGCCGGCGACGGCCGCCGCCGAAGCGGGCGCTGCCGCGGGGCACGGCGAAGCGGGCGGCCACGCCGGGATGCTGGCGGTGCTGCCCGAGCTGCGCGCGAGCAAGAAGTTCGTCGAGGCCAGCTGCCTGAAGTGCCACAACTCCGAGGTGGGGATCTGGTACGAGATGACGTGCGCGGCCGACACCGACTGCCCGTCGAACTACGCCTGCACGGAGGTGAAGCCAGTAGCCAAGCCCGGCGAGCCCGAGCCGCCGCCGCCCACCCCCGACAAGCCCTACAAGAAGAGCTGCGAGAGGAAGGACCTGGAGGGCTTCCGGCTGGTCGACTGGGCGCCAACGCTGACGCGCGGGGCGGAGATCGTCGCCGAGGTGGGCTGCTTCGGCTGCCACCCGATCCCGCGGTTCGCTGACCGCGCCAAGATCGGCCCCAACCTGAACCGCCTGGGGATGAAGACGAAGGCGGGCTGGCTGGTCGAGTGGATCAAGTACCCCAAGGCGTTCCGCCCGCGCACCAAGATGCCGAACTTCTTCCCCGAGGTGCGCGACCACGACAAGATCCCGCTCATCTACGACGCGGCCAATCCGGCGGCGGCGCTGGCCACGTACACGGCGAGACGCGACGACGAGGCCAAGGCGATGACCGCCTTCCTGATGAGCGTGACGATGGCGGATCGCGGGCCGATCCCGGCGGCGCTGCCAGTCGACGGCGACGCGACGCGCGGTGAGAAGCTCTTCCACGCGCGCGGCTGCGAGGGGTGCCACACCATCGACGCGGCCTCGAAGGTCGATCCGACGAAGAACCGCTTCAGCCACTACAGCCACGCCCCCGACCTGAGCAACGTCGGAGCCAAGCTGTCGCCCGAATGGGCCTATGCCTGGATCAAGGACCCGAAGTCGCTGTGGCCGTCGACGCGGATGCCGTCGCTGCGGCTGCCAGACCAGGAGGCGGCCGACATCGTCGCCTTCTTGATGACGAAGACAGGCGACAAGGCCTACGACGCGCCACCGGCGGGCCTAGAGGACAAGGACCTCATCGCGCGCGGCCAGGCGCTGGTGAAGAAGTACGGCTGCCCGGGCTGCCACGACATCCCCACGCTGGAGTCGGAGGGCAAGATCGGCGCCGACCTGAGCGAGTTCGGCCTCAAGGATCACAACCTGCTCGACTTCGGCAACGCCGTCGAGGACCACCACCTGCACAATTGGTATGTGTGGCTGAAGCTGAAGCTGGAGCACCCGCGCGCCTTCGGCACCGAGCGCATCGAGACGCGCATGCCGGAGTTCGAGCTGCACTCCGACGAGCTCGAAGCGGTGATGGTGTTCCTGAAGGGAAACCGCGGCAAGGAGAACACCGGCGGGCTGGCGCGCGTGCGCACGCCCGCGGAGAAGGCCGTCGACGACGGGCGGCGCATCATGATCGACCGCAACTGCTTCGGCTGCCACAACATCGACCAGTGGTCCGGGGCGCTGATGGCGAAGTTCGTGGGCCCCGACGCGACCAAGGGTCCGCCGTCGTTGTGGCGCGAGGGCGAGAAGGTGCAGGGACCCTGGGTGTTCAAGTTCCTGAAGGAGCCGATCCCGCTGCGGCCGTGGCTGGACGTGCGCATGCCGACGTTCGGCTTCAGCGACAAGGACTCGACCGCGCTGGCAGGGTACTTCGCGGGGATGTCGAAGGTGTCGTTCCCCTTCGAGGCGCAGGTGCACGACCCGCTCGGCGGAGAGCGGCTCGCCGATGCGAAGACGCTGTTCGCCTTCAAGCAGTGCAAGCAGTGCCATCCGGCGGCGGGGGCTGCCTCGGCGGGCGACGTCGACCCGAGCGCACTGGCGCCCGATCTGACGCTGGCCAAGGAGCGTCTGCGCGCCGAGTTCCTGGCGACGTGGCTCACCGACCCGCTGTCGTTCGCGGCGCCGGCGTCGACGCGCATGCCGACGCTCTTCTACGTGGTCGATTCCTCGGCCGACGACGCGCCGGTGTTGAAGGGGAAGTACAAGGAGCAGATCGAGCTGCTGCGCGACTACCTGTTCGTGTTCGGCACGCCTGCGGACGCGGCCGCTACCGCCGCCACCGCCTCCCCGGCCCCTGCTCCCGTTCCGGACGCGCCGCCGGGCGCGCCCACGCCCACCGCGATTCACTGATCCGGGGGCCCGTCCGCGCGGCGAGTACGCCGTGCTTGATCAAGCCCGGGGGGCCCGTCCGCGCGGCGAGTACGCCGTGAGTGATCAAGCCCGCGGCCCGTCCGCGCGGCGAGTACGCCGTGATTGATCAAGCCCGGGGGGCCCGTCCGCGCGGCGAGTACGCCGTGAGTGATCAAGCCCGGGGGGCCCGTCCGCGCATTCGGGCGTCACATGGGGCAGGTGGGATTGCCCTAGAAGGGGATGAACGGCGCACGCTCGCGCTTGCCCTTGCCCTTGCCCTTGCGCTTGCCCGTGAGCGGCGCGGGCGCGGGCTCGGGCGGAGGCGGCGGCGCCGGAGGCGGGGGAGGATACTTCTCGTCACGCGCGATCATCTTGCGCGCCCACCTGAAGACCTCGGGCTCTTTGCGCCCCCAGCGCGCCTTGTACCAGGGGCACAGGTTCCACAGCACGCACTCCTCGCAGCGTGGCGTGCGCGTGCAGACCTCCTGGCCGTGGTAGCGCAGCTTCTCCCATAGCTCCGTGAGCCAGCGGTGTGTCGGGCGCGCCTCGCGCTTGAGGGCCTGTTGCACCGCGCGGTACGTCGCGTCGTAGCTCTTCTTCGGCGTGCCGTAGCCCAGCCGCAGTGCCAGCCGCATCGCGTTCGAGTCCATCGGCACGTAGAGGTCGTGACCCATGAATAGGAGGATGCGCTCGGCACTGGGAACCCCGATGCCGGGGAACTTCATCAGGGCCTTCAGCGCCGCCTGTGGCGCCAGCGGCATCACCGTTCCAAGTACGTCGCCGCCGAAGTCGCGCAGGCAGAGCTCCGCGCACGTGCGGATCTTGTCCACGCGCTGATCGAGGATGCGCGTCCCCGTGAAGCTCAGCACCCGCCGCAGCCGGTCACGGCGCGCGCGCAAGATTTTCTTCGGGTCGAGCCCGATCTGCCGGCTCAGCGCTTCGAGCTGTCCCTCGCGCCAGGAGTCATCGACGAGGTAGGCGCAGTTCTCCCAGAGGATCTGCTCCCACGGATGCCAGGGCACGTGCACGAACGGCTCGCCCAGCGCGTCGAACACCTTGTAGAGCCGCGCCGTCCGGTCCCAGCTGTACACCCCGGCGTCTGGCCGGTTCTTCCTCAGCGCCTTGACCAGCTCTTTGTTCGCCGGATTGGCTTTCCAGGCGGGCATTTCAGGGTGCGGCGGTACCTGCGCCGGGCGCCGCGGTCGGCGGCGTGGCGGTGCCGGGCGCGCCCGTCCCCAGCCCGGGCGGCGGCGACGGCGGCACCAACGGTGGCGGCGCCGGCGAAGGCGCGCCCGTGCCGGTGAAGTCCTCGACGCGCGCGTTCAGCTTCTCGTAGGCGAGCTTCGACAGGAAGTAGATCGTCGCCGTGCCTTCGGCGCGCACCGGCACCAGCCCGTCGGGCGTGTCCTTCGCACCCACCGTGAAGATCTTGTCGCCCGCCGCCACGCCCACGGTCACCACCAGGCGCGGCGCGTCGAACCCGTACGTGGCCCCGTCGGTGGGCGCCGCCGGGGCGATGCTCTCCGCCGCCAGGTCTTCTAGGTTGTCCTTCAGCCAGGCGTCCACCGTCGCCTTGTTCGCGTCGGCCGCCACCGGGCGCATCACCCGCCAAGCGTCGTCCACGCTTTGCAGCTCTAGCTCGCCGCTCGCCGTCTTGAACCGCAGCGACTTTGCCTCCCAGGCGTTCAGCCCGGTCACCTTCTTCGAAACCAGGTCCTTGTCGAGCACCGCCAGCTTCGCCGCGTCGATCTTGAAGACGATGCCCTTCGCCGGGGCGAAGCCGTAGACCTTGCCGCCGCCCGCGTCGCCCCCCAGGTCCACCGTGAAAGTCTCTTCCTTGGCGTCGGCCTCGAATCCCTTCGTCTTCACCGTCACCCGGTACTTCGGCGTGCCGAGTCCGTACTTCGCGCCGTCCTTGGCGTCCAGCTCCACCAGCTCGTCCGCCTTCAGGTCCGCCAGCAGCGTCAGCACTGCCTCGCAGCCGTCCTTGTCGCCCTTCGCCTTGATGGGGGCGTCGACGTTCCACGCCCCGGCGTCGCTGACCGCGTGCACGGTTCCGCTCGGCCGCACCAACGTCAGCTCGCGCGCGTCCCACTTGTTGAAGCGCACGACCGACTTGTCCTGGAAGCGCAGCGGGCTCGGCGCCAGCAGGTCCCACGCTTCCGCCGGCACCGTCAGCACGACGCCCTCCTCGGCGCGGATGGCGTAGCGCGCCGAGCCGTCGGCCGTCAGCTTCCCCAGCACCAGCCGGTCCACGCGGTCGGGCGTTTCCGGCTTCACCGTGCCGGGCGCCTCGTCGCCGGCCAGCAGGTCTACCGACGCGCCCACCTTGACCTCCAGCACCGCCAGCCCCGGCTCCAGGCCGTAGCTAGCCAGCGCCTCGCCGGGCGGGAGGAAGTCCACCACCGTCAGCTTGCGCAACGCGCGCAGCGCGTCCTCCACCTGCATAAGGTCGGCGGTGCCCTCCTTGGGCTTGGTGATCTTCCAGGTCTCGCCGCCCTCCTTCGACGTCTCCTTCTCCAGCGCCAGCGTCGCGCCGTCGCGCGTGATGGTGATGGCCTTCACGTCGAGCGGCGCGTGCGGGAACAGCACGCGCTCGCGCACGTCGCGCGCGCTCGCCAGCAGCGCCGCCACCTTGTCGGCTTTCACCAGGAAGACGCCCTTGGCCCCCTCGCGCGTGGCGTACACCCCGTCGCCTTCGGCGCGGCCGAAGCGCACCGCCAGCACCCGCCCCGCCGCCTCGCTCACCGAGGCCGAGCCTCCCGGGGCCGCGCCCGCCGCCAGCCCGTACGGCGCGAGGTCGGCGGCGGCGTCGTCCACGAACTTCTCGATCTTCACGTCGCCCATGGCGGTGAAGACCTTGTCGATGGCGGCGTCGGCGGCGCGCCCCGGGGCCGGCTCGCCCGCCACCCAGAAGCCGTTCTTGAGCGACGCCGCGAAGCTCTCGCCGGCCGCGCCGCGCAACGTGTAGCTCGTGGCGCGCGTCCGCGCCGCCGCCAACAGCCGCTTGTCGCGCCAGAAGCTCGGCTCCTTGTCGAGCGCCTCGAACAGCGTCTTCTCCACCAGCAGGACGTCGTTGCTGCCCTCGCGCTGCACGTACACGTGCTTGCCGCCGGGCGCCTCCACCCCGAATTGGAAGGACGTCTTCTTGCCGTCGCGCATCGTCACGCGCACGATCAGGCGCGGCGCGCCCGTGCCATAGGCCTTGAGATCCGTGAGCCCGCCCACTTCGCGCGCCGCCTTGGCGTACTCCAGCTGGCCGAGGATCGACCCGATCTCCGTCTCGTCGCCCAGGTCGGCGAACGTGGGGGCCGTGACGTGCCAGTCCGTCCCTTCCTTCTTCATGGTGACGGTCACGCCGCCGCGCTCGACGACCAACTCCGTGACCGCGTCCACGTCGCCGTCGGGCCAGATACGGTCCGCGCGCTCCTTGGCCTCGTCGGTCGTCAGCATCGAGCGCTCGAAGGCGAGCAGGTAGACGCCCAGCAGCAGCGCCACGCCCGCCAGCACCGCCGTCGACCGCCACTTCATCCGGTCCTCCGCACGCCGCGCACCACGAAGCCCACGGCGATGCCCAGCAGCATGAGCGCCGCGCACGACACCAGCGCCAGGTTGAGCTGCTTCTCGCTCAGGTCGATCGTCACGCTCTCCGGCGTCTTCGGGGCGATGCTGATGAGCGACTCCTTCTTCGTCAGCCAGCGCACCGTGTTGACGAAGAGGTCGGAGTTGATGCCCGCGCCGCTGAGCGCGTTGGAGGCGAAGCGGCTGTTGCCGAACACCACCAGCCGCGCCCCGCCGCGCGTCGGTGCGTCGACCGCCACCGCCAGCGGCACCGGGCCCTTCACGTCGTCCGGGTCGGGGCCGATCTCGCGCGGCGTCAGCGTGCCCCGCTCGCCCCAGCCGTCCTTGCTGGTGTGCATTAGCTCCGCCACCTCGAGCCCCGCGGGCGGCGGGTTCATCGCCACCACCGGCCGCGCCAGCCGCATCAGCGCGAACATCCCGTTGAAGGGCTTGACGATGGCGTGGTCGGACCATTCCACGACCCGCAGCGCCAGCGCCTCCAGCCCCTCCGCCCCCGGCGCCGCCAGCAAGTTCTCCGGATCGAACGCCACGGCGCGCTCCAGCGTGACGCCCCACTTCGCCAGCAGCTCCTCGAAGCCGGTCTTCACGCGCGGGCCGGAGGTCGGGTCGCCCAGCGGCGGGTCGAACATCGCCAACAGCCGCCCGCCCTTGTCCAGGTAGTCGCCGATCTTCGCCGTCTCCGCCGGCAGGTAGGGCGTCTGCGGGCCCGCCACCACCAGCACCGTGCAGGCGGCCGGAATCGCCCCCGCCATCAGGTCCACTTCCTCGGTCTTCAGCGCCTCCACCGTCGTCAGGCCCTCGGTCAGCTCCGAAAGCGAGTTCTCGTTCGCCACCGTCGACGACGCCTCGCCGTGCCCCTTCACGAAGCACAGCTGGGTCTGCACGTCGCTGGTCACTTCCAGGATCGCCGAGACGAACGCCTGCTCGCCCTTGAAGGCCGCCAGCCGCTTGGGGGGCGGACCCATCGCCATGTCGCCGCCGCTGCCGTAGTCGTAGTCGGCCATCTCCCCCGCCGACACGTACTTCGTCTTAGCGTCGGGGGCGGCGCCGCACTCGAACACCACCACGCTGTCGACGTCGGGCGGTAGCTTGTACTTGGCGAACAGGATCTTCGCCTTTTCGATATCGCGGTCGGGGTCGACGAACTCCACGGTGAAGAGCGGGTTCTGGTCCTGCATCTGTGCCAGGAGCTCTTCGGTGTCTTTGAAGATGTCGGCGTAGGCCTCGGAGCGGGGGCTCAGGAACACGGTCGCGTGCACCGCCTTCTTCATGTCCTTCAGCGTGGCCACGCCCTTGTCGCTGAGCGAGTAGAAGGCCGTCGACGTCCAGTCGAAGCGGGCCCAGTGACGCGAGCTGATGTAGTTCGCCTCGACGACGAGGACGAACGCGGCGATGGCGCCGATCCAGGCGAGCGCGCCCGCCAGCGCGGTGCGCGATCCGCCCGCCGCTTGCAGGGTGTAGGCGCGCGCCAGGTACCACGCCACCACGCCCACCGCCGCGCCGGCCAGCAGCTTCGCCCCGATGAACACCGGGCCGGTGGCCTTGCTGAAGAGCAGGTGAGCCGGCACCGATACCGCCGCGGTGGCCAGCGCCGCCGCGGCGAGCGGGATGAGCCGCGTCGCGGTCTGCAGGGCGCGCGATCCGCGCGCGCCGGCGCCCTTGTCGCCGGCGCCCTCGCCGGCGCTGCCGCTGCCGCTGCCCCCGCCGCCGCTCTTTGGGCCCGTGCTCAGCGCCATTTGCCGCTCTCCAGCACCTTGGTGGCCATGTAGAGCATCAGGAACGTGCCGCTCAGGTAATAGATGACGCGGCGTGAGTCGACGATGCCCTTGCCGAACTCCTGCATGTGGTCCCAGCCGTTGAAGAACGCCAGCAGCGTCTTCCACTCCGGCCCCGCGAAGAAGACGAAGATGGGTACGGTGAAGAAGAGCCCCAGGCACGCGGCGAACGCCATGATGGCCGCGCCGATCTGGTTGCGGCTGAGCGCGCTGGTGAGCACGCCGGTGGCGATGAACATGGAGCCGACGAGGAACGTGCCCGTGAACCCGGCCAAAACGGGGCCGATCTGCGGGCCGCCGCCGGGCGGGGCGAACGCGTGCATCAGCCCCACGAACAGCCCCACGGGCAACCAGAGCGTCATGAAGAAGATGAGCGCGCCGAGGTACTTCGCGACGACGACCTGGCCGTCCGACACTGGCGCCGTCATCAGCGTCTCGATGGTGCCGCTGTGGCGCTCCTCGGCGAGCGTGCGCATGGTCAGCACCGGCGCGGCGAAGACCATCACGAACCAAAAGAAGATGGTTCCGCCGAACAACATCTGCAGCGGCGCGCCGTGCCCGCCGGGCGAGCCCTGCATCGAATAGAGGATGAGGATGAAGGTGAGGCCGTTGCAGAACATGAACCCCGTCAACACCATGTAGGCGATGGGCGACAGGAAGTACGAAAGGAGCTCGCGGTGCAGCAGCGCGCGGAGGTTTCCGCCGAAGTCGAACTGATCCATCAACCAGAGCGCTCCCCAGCCGAAGGCGAGCCCGCCCAGGACCAGCATCGGGATCGTCAGCCAGGACTGCGGCAGCACGGGGTACAGCACCGAGCCGATGCACAGCGCCATGAAGATGCCGACACCGCCGGCGGCGACCGACCGCCAGATGGACTCGGGCGGCGCTTCGGGCGGCGCGTCGTGGACGCGGGCGGGGCCGGGGGCGGGCGCCGAGGCCGGTGCGCGCGCAGGCGCCGGCACGGGTGCGGCGCTGCGCGCCGGCGAAGCGGCCTCGTCGGTCGCCGGCGCGGTCGTGGCCGGTGGCTCGGTGGAGCGCGGCTCGTCCGGCATCACGCTTCCCCCGGCTCGGGGCTCTCGGTCAGCTTCACGAAGATGTCCTCCAGCGACAGCGCCTCGCGCCGCATCTCCAGCAGCACCCAGCCCTTGGCCACGGCGAGCCGGAAGATGCCCTCGCGGACGTCGTCCTTGCCGCCCGCCTTGATGCGCAGCTTCGCCACGGCGGCGTCGTCCTCCACGGTCACCGCCAGAACGCCCGGCAGCCCCATCAGCGCCTCGCGCGCGGCCGGCACCGGGGAGGTGGAGGCGCCGCCGTCGGGCATCGGCAGCCGCGCGTGCACGACGACCTCGGTGGACGCCTGCTGCGCGGCGCGCAGCGCCTCGGTGGTGTCCTGGGCGACGATCTTCCCGTTGTCGATAATGATGACCCGCGAGCAGGTCATCTCCACCTCGGGCAGGATGTGCGTCGACAGCAGGATGGTGTGGTCGCGTCCCAGCTCGCGCACGAGCGAGCGCACCTCGCGGATCTGCTTGGGGTCGAGCCCGACCGTCGGCTCGTCCAACACCAGGTATTCCGGCTGGCCCACCAGCGCGTCGGCCTGGCCGACGCGCTGGCGGTAGCCTTTCGACAGCGTGCCGATGACCTGGCGGCGCCGGTCGGTGACGCGGCACATTTCCATGGCGCGTCCGATCTGCGCCTGACGGCGCGACGCCGGCACCTTGCGCAGGCGCGCGCGGAACTCCAGATATTCGTCGACGCGCATCTCCGGGTAGAGCGGCACGTTCTCGGGCATGTAGCCGAGCCGGCGACGCGTCTCGTCGGGCTCGTCGAACACGTCGTGTCCGCCGACGGTGACCTGCCCGCCGGTGGCGGGCATGAACCCCGTGAGGATGCGCATGGTCGTCGTCTTACCGGCGCCGTTCGGGCCGAGGAAGCCGAGGATCTCGCCCTTGCGTACGGTGAAGGAGATGTCGTCCACCGCGCGGCGGCCGGGGAACTCCTTGACGAGATTCCTTACTTCGATCATGTGCTTGTCGCGCTGGGCCTCTGGGCCCCGGGATGGGACCGGGCGCACCCTATATGCCGCGGCTCTCGGCCCTGTCAAGGCGCGTGCCGGCGGCGAGCACCCTCGAAACACCGCCCCTCGCAGATGATTCCCCGGGCGGTTCGTGTATATTGCTGACCGCATGAGCGAGACACCCACCAAGCCCGAAGGCGGCGGCGCGCGCGGCGGCGACGGCGGCGGCGGCGGCGAGAACGCGGCGCCGACCAAGGCCAGCCCGCCTCCCATCCGCGTCGTGGATCGGCGCCACTGGGCGAGCGACGCCGAAGGCGGGGACGCGGGCGCCGGACGTGCCGAGTATCCGAATTTCGTGGAGCAGCTGCGCGCGCAGCTCGCGGAGAAGGAACAGGTCATCAAGGACCTGATGGCGGGCAAGGAGGGCGCGCGCAAGAAGGCCGCCGCCACGCTCGCCGAGTCGGGCCGCGAGCAGGCGAACCAGGAGCTGGCCGAGAAGAAGATGGAGATGATCAAGGGGCTCCTGGCGGCGCTCGACAATCTGCAGCAGTGCATCCTGATGACCGACCCGCGCGTGTCGGGTGGCGGGCTCGACGTGCGCGTATTGATCGAAGGGATGATCCGCACGTACGAGGCGCTGATGGGCGGGCTGGGGAAGCTGGGGCTGAAGCGCATCGAGACGCGCGGGCAGCCGTTCGATCCGGCGCTGCATCAAGCGGTGGAGACGCAGCCCTCACCCGATCCGCGGCTGGCGGGGCTGGTGCTGGCGGAGGTGCGCACCGGGTTTACGATGGAAGGGAAGATCGTCCGCCAGGCGCAGGTGATCGTCGGGGGGCGGTGATGGGGAGCGGTGGGCCGGTGCGGGCGTCGTCGGCGTCGGACTCGGACTCGGCGTCGGCGTCGGACTCGGCGTCGGACTCGGACTCCGCGTCGGCGTCGGACTCGGCGTCGGACTCGGACTCGGCCTCGGCGTCGCCGTCGGTGTTGGGGGCGGCCTCGTCGATCTCGGCGCTGCTGGCAGCGCTTCCGTGGCTCGCCATCGGGTGTGGCGGTCGCGGCGCGGGCGACGCGGGCGGGACGTCGACGGACGCCGTGTCGCGCTACGACGCCGGCGCCGGGCCGGTGGACGCGGGGGCCGCGCCGGGCGGCGTGTGGCGGCCGCTGCCGGGCACGTCGTGGCAGTGGCAGCTGCAGGGGATCGTCGATACGAGCTTCGACGTGCAGGTGTACGACATCGACCTGTTCGACGTGCCGGAGCCGACCATCGCCGCTCTGCACGCGGCCGGACGCATCGTCGTCTGCTACTTCTCGGCGGGCAGCCTCGAGGACTGGCGCGAGGACGCCGGCGCCTTCGTCCCGGCCGACGCCGGGAACCCGCTCGCCGGCTGGCCGGGCGAGACGTGGCTCGACACGCGCTCGGCGAACGTGCGCGCCGTCATGCGCGCGCGGCTCGACATGGCCGGCAAGAAAGGGTGCGACGGCGTCGAGCCCGACAATGTCGACGGCTACGCGAACGACAGCGGCTTCCCGCTCACCGCCGCCGACCAGCTCGACTACGACCGCTTCCTCGCCACGGAGGCCCACGCGCGCGCGCTGTCCGCCGGCCTGAAGAACGCGACGGACCTCGTGCCCGACCTCGAGCCCGACTTCGACTGGGCGCTGAACGAGGAGTGCTTGGCCTTCGCCGAGTGCGCGACCGAGGCGCCCTTCCTCGCCGCGGGCAAGGCGGTCTTCCACGTGGAGTACGTGAACGACTGCGCGGGCGGCCCGGCGCTGGCGTCGTCGGTGTGCGGCGACCCGACCGCCGCCGGCTTCTCCACGCTGGTGAAGACCTGGGACCTCGACGCCTGGCGGCTGGCCTGCCCTTAGCCGGCCGCTGAGATACCGCTTCGCGCGAAGCGCGCGCCGCGCCCTCGGCCGGCCCGCTAGTGACGGTCGAGGAGGCGCGCGGTCGCCTCCGCGGCGATGGCCATGATGGCGTGCTGGGGGTTGACGCCGAGGTTCGTGGGGAAGACGCTCGAATCGAGCACGAAGACTCCTGGCGCGTCGTGGTGCTCCAGCGTGCGCGGCGCGACGACGCTGCTGGCGGGGTCGCTCCCCATGCGGGCCGTGCCGAAGAGGTGCGTCGCCACGAGGTTGTAGGCGCGCGTGTCCAGCGGAGCGCGGTCGATCAGATCCAGCTCGCCGCGCCGCACGCGCGGTGGCAGGCCGTAGATCCCCGGCAGCGCCTCGCGCGCGCCCGCCGCGAACATCATCTCGCACAGCAGGCGCACCGCGCGCCGCAGCGTCGTCACGTCCTCGGGCGCCAGGTCGAAGCGCGCGCGGAACCCGCCCCGCCCCGCCGGCCGCACGCGCCCGCGCCCGCGCGGGCGGATCTGCACGGCCCACAGCGCCACGTGCGCCATCTCCGCGACCGCGTGCATCAGCGTCGTGCCGGCCCCCGGCAGCCGCGCCGTCAGCAGCGCCGGCGGCAGCGCGATGGCCTCCAGCTTGAACCGCTCGGCGCGAAAATGTGCGCTCTCCCAGCCCTGCGTGGCGCCCTCCCACATGCGCACCGGGTCGTCGAAGACGCCGCCCACCGCGGTGCCCGGATGGCAGGTGAAGTAGTCGCCCGCGACGCCGCCGGCGCCGGCGAGGCCGCTGCGGCGCAGCAGGCACGGGGTCTGCAGCGCCGACGCCGCCACCAGCACCGCGCGGCGTGCGTGGATCTCCGCGGCCGGCCCCCACGCCTCGGACGGCGCGGGCGCGTCGAAGTCCTGGAAGTCGGCCTCCACGATCCAGCCGCGCGCCGCCGCCGGCCCGCTCCCCAGCGGGCGTACCAGCCGCCGCACCGCGCACCCCGTCCACAGGCGCGCGCCGTGCCGCTGCGCGTCCGGCACGAACGAGAGGTTCATGCTCTGCTTGGCGCCGTTCGGGCACCCTTGCACGCAGCGCGCGCTGCCGCGGCACCCCGTCTCGTTGCGCTCGATCACGCGCCCGTCGAAGCCGAGCGCGTGCGCGCCCTGCTCCATGAGCGTGTTGTTGCGCCCGAGCACCGCGCGGTCGATCGGTCGCACGCCCAGGTCGCGCTCGAGCTCCTCGAAGCGCGCCTCCAGCACGTGCTGCGGCCAGGCCGCCGCCACCGCCGCGTCCTCGCCCCACGTGCCGTACACGTCGTCCGGCAGGCGCCAGGTGATGGCGGAGTTGATGGCGGTGGACCCGCCCACGCAGCGGCCCTGCAGGACGGGCATCATCGACCGCCCGCCGATGAAGTTGGCGCCGTGGTCGCGGAAGTAGCGCATCTGCGCGACGGTGACGTCGGCCGGCGGCGCCGCCGGCACGAACGGCGGCCCTTCCTCGACGAGCAGCACGTCCGCCCCGGCGCGGGCCAGCGCGCGCGCGGCGGTGGCGCCGGCGGCGCCGCTGCCGATGACGACGTAGTCGGCGGCGTCGCGCAAGAGCCGGCCGTCGCCCACGCGCGCGCACGCCGCGCGCGCCTCGCGCGCGCCGAACGCGGCGGCAGCCAGCGCGTTCGCCGGAGCCTCAGCCAGCGCCACCGCCGTGGCGCCGCCCGGGTGGCCCGGCGTGCGGCCGCTGGCGAGCTCCGTCGGCGGCTGCGGCGCGGTCATGCGCCCGGCAGCGACAGCGCCGCCTGCACGCGAGGGTCGCGGAAGTAGGCGAACGAGGCCATCGCCTTCAGGAACAGGCCCAGCGAGCGCACCAGGTAGAGGCGGTGCGACATCCACGCCGCCGCGTAGCGGTCGCGCACCTCGCCGTCGAGGCTCGTGCCGAGCGCTAGCCGCCCGATCAGCAACAGCGGCGCCAGCGCGAACGCCCACAGCGCGACGCGCGCGCCCAGCCGCATGCGCGCGGGCGCCCGCGCCAGCCACTCTTCGAGGAACGCGTCGGTCGCCACCTCCTCGCCGCCCGGCAGGGCGGGCGCCGTCTTCGGAAAGATCGCCCCTGCCATGCAGCGGGCGACGCGGCGCTCGTAGGCGGTCAGGCGCACCGGGTTAGCCTCCTGCCCCCGCGCCCGCGCCCGCGCCCGCGCCGGCGGGAGCGTCATCGCCCGCCGCGCCGGCGTCTTCGCCCGCACGCCGTCCGCCGCGCCACAGCGGCGGCACCAGCGCCGCGCTCGGGTCACGCGCCACCGCGCGGAGGGCGCGCGTGGCGAACCACAGCATCGCCGCCACCGTCACGCCGTCGAACAGGAACACCGCGAAGAAGACCGGGTAGCGCATGCCCCGGAGCCACACCAGCAAGTAGCCCACCGCGGCGCAGGCTTTCAGGAACGCCAGCGGCCACAGCGCCGCGTAGAAGCGGCGCACGTTCGTCTGCAACAGCGCGCACGTCGCGCCCAGCGTCAGCACGTTCGCCACCGCCAGCACCCGCCACACGTAGCTCTGCTCGGCGAGCGGGTAGGGCGCCGCGCCGAGGAGCCGCCCGATGGCGTCGAACTGCCGGAGCGCGCGCTCCGGGTCCACGGCGTAGCCGATCGCCGGCACGACGAAGTTGAGCGTGAGGATGGAATAGACGATCTGAAAGTCGCGGTACGCCTTGAGCGGCTGCTTCCAGAAGCGGGCGGCCAGGTTCACCGCGCCAGCCTACGACGCGCTGCGCCGCGAGGGAATACGTCGCGCGCGGGCGGCGGCCGGGGGTGCCGTGACGGCGGAGGTGCGCGTGATCGACGTCGCTTCCGCGGAGGTGTTCGGGGCCGCGGCGCTCGCGGGCGGCGGTCGCGCGCGTTTCCTGCGGCGCGACGGGCCGGAAGGCTGGGTCGTGGGCGACGTCCCCGTCGATCCTGGCGCTGGCCCGCGCGTCGGCTCGGCCGCACGCCCGTCCGCCGTCGTGCGCCGGCTTTCGGCCGCGTTCGTCCCGGCGCTGTCGCCCGACGGCGCGTACCACGCACGGCCCCGCGACGGGCCCGCCGCGCGGCGACCGGGGCGAGCACGTCACCCTGGACCTCTGGGCCGCGGTCGTCGCCGGCCCCGCCCCCGCCGCGCGCAAGGTCGCCCGCCTGTTCGACGGCGACATCTGGTCGGTCGAGCTCTGAGAGCAAGCCGTGTTCGCCGTGGCCGCCGTGCCTCACGCGCGGCTTGCTGCCCAGTGCTCGAGCTCCGGCCCGAGCATCACGCTGACGATGAGCGCGCGATCGATTCTCTCGCCCGACCACTTGGGGATTGGCGCGGCCGCCGACGGAGGTAGCGCCGCGGCAAGCGCAGTGTGTGGCACGGCCGCCGGTATGCGCACGACGTGCGTGCCGTCGGGTCGCGGAAGATCACCGTTCCGTTCAAGTCGCGTCGTACCTGGAAGCCGCCTTCGTGCGCCAGACGGTGGTTGCGAGGCGGGCGAGCGGCCGGATATAGCCTTGGGCCATGCCCTCGCGCTCCGAAGAACCCGCAACGGGCTGGACTGATCTGGCGCGGCCCTTGGCCGCGGAGGCGGTCGGAACGGCGTTCCTGCTGGCGGCGGTCGTGGGGTCTGGGATCATGGGCGAGCGTCTCGCGGGCGGCAACGCGGCGGTCGCGCTGCTGGCGAATTCCGTGGCCACAGGTGCGGCGCTGGCCGCGCTCATTCTCGTCTTCGGGCCGGTCTCGGGCGCCCAGTTCAACCCGGCGGTGACGGTGGCGGAGGCGGCGCGCGGCGCGTTGGCCTGGCGCGTCGCGGCGGCGTACGTCGGGGCGCAGGTCGCTGGTGCGCTCGTGGGCGTGGCGGCCGCCAATGTGATGTTCGGCGAGCCGGTCTTCGCGGCCTCCCGCCACGTCCGCACCGGGTATGGCCAGTGGCTCGGTGAGATCGTGGCTACGTTCGGCCTCTTTGTCGTCATCCGCGGCTGCGCGCGCTGGCGCCCGGCCGCCGCGCCGCTCGTGGTCGGCGGCTGGATTCTGGCGGCCTACTGGTTCACGTCCTCCACGTCGTTCGCGAATCCGGCCGTCACGCTGGCACGCGCCTGGACCGACACGTTCGCGGGCATCCGGCCCGCCGATGTCCCCGGCTTCCTCGCCGCGCAGGCCACGGGCGCCGCCGCCGCCACCGTCTTCTTCCGGTGGCTCGCGCCCGCTGCGCCCGCGAAGGTGGCGCCATGAAGAAGGTGGTCTTCGCCTGCGTGCACAACGCCGGCCGCTCCCAGATGGCGGCGGCGTTCTTCAACGCCATCGCCGACTCGCAACGAGCCTTCGCCGTCTCGGCCGGCACGCGCCCCGGCGCCGCCGTGCATCCCGAAGTGCTGCAGGTAATGGCCGAGGTAGGCGTGGACTTGACCGGGGCCCGCCCGCAGCTCCTTACCCCCGCGCTCGCGGACGGCGCCGCCTGGCTCGTCACGATGGGCTGCGGCGACGAATGTCCCGTCGTCCCCGGCGCGCGCCGTGAGGACTGGCCGCTTGAGGATCCAAAGGCCCTCGCGATCGAGCGCGTGAGGGCGATCCGCGACGAAGTGCAAGGGCGCGTAGCGGCGCTCGTAGCTGACCAGGGCTGGGGCCGGCAGTAGCTTGGGCCTGCAGTACCGGCGTCCGCCACGGACTCGGCATCGGCGTCGGCGTCGCATTCGACATCGGCGTCGTCGTCGTGCTCGGCGTCGGCGTCGGTTTCCGCGGAGACGCCGGGGGCTGGGCAACGTGAGGGGGCGCGGGTGGGCGGTGCGACGGGGCGGCAACTGCGGATGGCGGGTCACGTAGCGCAGCGAGGGCCGTCCCAGCGCATCGCGCACTCGCGGCCCCTTCCCGACGACTCATCGACACCCGCGAGGAGCGCCACAGACAGGCGCGTCAGGGACCGGAGAGCAAGCGGTACGCGTTGCCGCCCATGACGGCGGCGACGTCGGCGGGGGGGAGGCCGCGGGCGAGCAGGGCGGCGGCGAGGGCGGGCATGGCGTCGGCGCCGCTCAGGCCGGTGGGCTTCACGATCAGGCCGTCGAAGTCGCTGCCGAGCGCGACGTGGGCGGCGCCGGCGGCGGCAACGGCGTGCAGAACCTGCGTGGCCACGTCGTCGAGGGTCACGTGCTTCTTCTTGGCGACGAAGGGGGCGTGGAAGTTGATGCCGACCAGGCCGCCGGTGGCGGCGAGCGCGCGGAGCTGGTCGTCGGTGAGGTTTCGCGCGTGGGGACGCAAGGCAGCGCAGTCGGAGTGCGAGGCCACGACCGGACGGTGGGCGATGGCGACCACGTCGCGCAACGTCGCGGCGGACGCGTGCGACACGTCGACGAGCACGCCGGCCGCTTCGGCGCGCGCGACGAGCGCGCGGCCGAGCGGCGTCAGGCCGGGCGCGCCGGGGCGCGGATCGGCGGCGGCCTCGGCGAAGGCGTTCGAGTTGTTCCAGGTGAGCCCGAGCACGCGCAGCCCGCGCGCGACCCAGACGTCCAGCGCCTCGGGACGGTCGCCCAGCGGGTGAGCGCCTTCGATCGACAGAACGGCGGCGATGCGGCCGGCGGCGTGCACGCGCGCGAGGTCGGCGCGCGTGCGCGCGGGCTCGAGGTCGGGCGCGGCGGCGGCGACGAGCGCCTCGTAGGCGGCGAACGCGCGCTCGGCGTAGGCGGCCGACGCGGCGGGGCCGCCTTCGTCCTCCACCTTAGAAGGCACCCAGATGGCGAAGACCTGCGCGGCGTAGCGGCCGGCGCGCAGGCGTGCGAGCGACAGGTCGCCCTTGGCGGACGCCGGGCCGACGAGCGAGCGCCCGTACGTGAGCGCGTGGAAGACGGTGTCGACGTGCAGGTCGACGACGTAGAAGTCTGGAAGCGAAGCGGGCGGCAAGCTCGCGCTCGCGCTCGTACCCGAGGCCGCGCTTGCATCCTTGGCCGCGCTCGCGCTGGTGGCCGCGCTTGCGCCCTTCGCGGCGCTCGCGCCTGTGGGCGCGCTTGCGCCGGCGCGCGCGCCCGCGCGCGCGATCGAGAGGGCGGCGACGGCGGTCAGCGCGAGCGCGGCGAGGGCGGCGGCGCGGGGGAGCGTCGGTTGCGCCCTGGGCGCCGGACGGATATAGAGGCGGCGCCCGGGACGCATGTCCTCGGGATCTACCATGGGTCGCCTCAGTCTGTTGCTCGCCTTCCACAACCACCAGCCGGTGGGGAACTTCGGCGACGTCTTCCGCCAGAGCCACGACCGGTGCTACGCCCCGCTCTTGCACGCGCTGGCCGACGCCCCGCACGTGCGCTGCGCGTTGCACCACACGGGCGCGCTCCTCGACTGGCTCGAAAGCGAAGAGCCCGGCTACCTCAAGACGCTGCGCGCGCTCGTCGAGCGCGGACAGGTGGAGATCCTCGGCGGCGGGCTCTACGAGCCGATGCTCGCGGTCCTGCCGGAGCGCGACGCGCTGGCGCAGATCGCCGCGATGGGCGAGCGCTGCGCGCGCCTCTTCGGCACCACGCCGCTCGGGATGTGGCTCGCGGAGCGCGTGTGGGACCCGGACCTGCCGCGCGTGCTGGCGGCGGCGGGCATCCGCTACACGCTGCTCGACGACACGCACTTCCACGCGGCCGGCGTCGGCGCCGGCGGCGAGCGGCTCGGCGGCTACTACCTGTCGGAGAAAGCGGGCGCGGCGGTGGCGCTGTTCCCCATCGACAAGGAGCTTCGCTATTCCATCCCGTTCCGCGCGGCGCCGGAGCTGTGCGCGGCGCTGCGCGACGCGGCGCGCGCCGCCCCCGGCGAGACGGCGCTCACGTACGGCGACGACGGCGAGAAGTTCGGCGTCTGGCCGGGCACCGCCGAATGGGTCTGGGAGAAGGGCTGGCTGCGCGACTTCTTCGCCGGGCTCGCCGACGTGGCGAACGACGTCGTGACGGCGCCGCCCGGCGACTGGCTCGCCCGCGCGGCGCCGCGCGGGCGCGTCTACCTGCCGACGGCGAGCTACGAAGAGATGGGCGAGTGGTCCCTGCCGGCGCGCGCCATCCCCGCCTACCTGCGCCTGCGGCACGATCTGGAGGCGCGCGGCGAGCTGGAGGCCGCGCGCGCCTTCGTGCGCGGCGGCATCTGGCAGGGGTTCTTGGCCAAGTACGCCGAGGCGAACTGGATGCACAAGCGGATGTTACAGGTCAGCGCCCGCTACGCGGCGCGCGGGCTGCCGCCGCCCGAGTCGCTCATGCGCTCGCAGTGCAATTGCGCTTACTGGCACGGCATGTTCGGCGGGCTGTACCTCTCCAACCTGCGCCACGCGGTGTACGCGAGCTTGATCGAGGCGGAGGCGCAGATTGCGCCCGGGGCGAGCGCGGCGGACGACGCCGGCGGCGAGGGCGGCAGCGGCGCGGGCGGTCTCGGTGTCAGCGACGGCCCGGGCGTGGGCGTCGGCGGCGCGGGCAGCGGTGTGGGCGCCGGCGGCGTTCGCGGCGGGGGCGGCGGCGCCGGCGAGTCCGTGGGTAAGACGGCCGCGCTGCGCGACTTGGACCTCGACGGGCGTCCGGAGCGCGTGCTCGCCAGCGACGCGCTCCTCGTCGTGGCCGACGCGCTGAGCGGCGTGGTCAAGGAGATCGACGTCCGCTTCGCGCGCTTCAACCTGACGAACGTGCTGGCGCGCCGCGAGGAGGGCTACCACGCGACGCTGCGCCGCGCCGACGCGGAGGCGCAGGCGCGCGCGGAGGCGGCGAGCCGCGCCCAGGCCCGCACCGGCAGCAGCGACGGCGGCGACGGCGGCCGGCGCGACGGCGGCCCGGGCGCCAAGTCGATCCACGACGTCGTGAAGATGAAGGAGCCGAATCTCTCGCGCTTCCTGCGCCAGGACGACGCTCCGCGCCACAGCTTCCGGCTGCGGCGCATCCTGCCCGGCACCGACCTCGATGCCGTGGAGCGCGGCGACGGCGCGCCGCTGCCCGCGCCGCAGGGCGCCGCGCTCAAGGACGAAATGCAGTTCGCGGCGGCGCTTGCGGTCGTCGGACCGGAGCTGCGCGCGACGTTCCACGCGCCCCCGCCGGCGCCGGGCGCCGGGCGCTGGGCCGTGGAGCTCAACCTCACCCTGCTCACGCCCGACGCGCCCGACCGTAAGTGCTTCGTCCCGGGCGGCGACGACACGCGCCCTGGCGCGCGCGCCGTCACGCCGGGCGCGCAAGGCTTCCGCCTGGAAGACGGCTGGGCGCGCTTCGCCGCTACGGTCCACGCCGACGGCGCCGAGGCGCTGTGGCGCTACCCCATCGAGACCGTCTCGCAGTCCGAGGACGGGTTCGAGCGCACCTACCAGGGCAGCTGCTTTCTGCTGGTGTTCCCGGCCGGCGCCGCCCCTTCGATCGTCACGCTCCGCGTGGAGGTCCTGCCATGAGCCTCGCGCCGCCGTTCCTCGTCATCCTGCGCTCGGAGGCCTCGTCGTGAACCTTCCCGCCCCCGCTTCGCAGGGCCGCGGCCCGGCCGCCGCCACCGCCACCGCCGCGCGCGCGTCCAGCGACGCCTTCGCCCTCGTCCTGCATACGCACATCCCTTACGTGCTCGGCCATGGCACTTGGCCGCACGGGAGCGAGTGGCTGCTGGAGGCCGCCGCCGACTGCTACCTGCCGCTGCTCGCCGAGATCGACCGCCTCGCCGCGCGCGGGCTTCGCCCCGGTTGGACGATTGCGCTGTCGCCGGTGCTCGCCGAGCAGCTCGCCGACCCGCGCTTCGATCACGAGCTGCGGCTCTATCTCGGCCGCAAGCGCGACGCCGCCGCCGAGGACGCCCGCGCCTTCGGCGCCGGCGCGCCGGACCGCGCGCGCCAGGCGGCCGTGTGGCGCGACCACTTCGACGCGCTGCTGCACGCGTACGTCGAGGACCACCGCGGCGACCTCGCCGGCGCCTTCCGCCGGCGCGAGGCCAGCGGCGCCGTGGAGCTGATGACGTGCGCGGCCACGCACGGGTACCTGCCGCTGCTCGGGACCGCCGCGGCGGTGGCGGCGCAGCTGCGCACGGCGGTCGCCTCGCACACGCGACTCTTCGGCCACGCGCCGCGCGGGATATGGCTGCCGGAGTGCGCCTATCGCCCCGGGCTGGAGGCGGCGCTCGCCGCGCAGGGGCTCCGCCATTTCGTCGTCGACGCGCACCTCTTCGGCGCCGCCGTCCCCGCCCCGTCGCCCTATCTCGTGTTCGCCGGCGCCGCCGCGCCGCGGCTGGTCGCCTGGAAGGAGCCGCACGAAGCGCCGCCCGCCACCGTCAAGCTCGACGCCTACGACCCCGCCGACGTGGGCGACGCGCACGACGAGGGCGTGCGCGCCCGCGCGTTCGCCCGCCACGCCGAAGCGGCGCGGCGCGTCTGGAGCGCCGACGAAGGCTATCCCGGCGACCCCGCCTACCTGGACTTCCACAAGAAGCACCACCCCGGCGGGCACCGCTACTGGCGCGTCACCGGCCCGCGCGTCGACATGGGCAAGAAGGCCGACTACGAGCCGGCCGCCGCCGCCGCGCGCGCGCGCGCCCACGCCGAGCACTTCGCCGGCCTCGTGCAAGCCGAGCTCGCCGCGCATCGCGCCGCGGGCGGCCACGCCGGCACGGTGTGCGCGCCCTTCGACACGGAGCTCTTCGGCCACTGGTGGTTCGAGGGGGTCGCCTTCTTGGGCGCGCTCGTCGAGGAGCTGGACCGGCGAGGCGTGGTCATGGCCACGCTGGAGGAGCGCGAGGCCGACCACGCGGCGAGCGGGACCATGCAGCCGGCGGCGGCGCTGCCGGAGGGGAGCTGGGGGCTGGGCGGCGACCACCGTGTCTGGGCCAACGCCGAGGTGCAGTGGGTGTGGGACCTCATCCGCCCGGGCGAGCGCGACGCCGCCGAGCTGGCGGCGCGCGAGGAGGCCGCGACGAACGGTAGTCCGGAGGCGGAGCTGGCGCGCCGCGCCCGTCGCCAACACGCACGCGCGCTCCTGCTTCTGGAGGCGAGCGACTGGCCGTTCTTGATGACCGTGGGCACGGCGGCGGATTACGCCGAGCGGCGCGTGCGCGTGCACGCCGCCGACCGCGAGCGGTTGGCGCGCCTGGCGCGCGACGCCGAGCGCGGCCCGTTGAGCGACGCCGACCGTGACTTCCTCGGCGCTCTCGAGGCGCGCGACCGGCTGTTCCCGGACGTCGACCCGCGGTGGTGGCGCTGATGGCGGAGCTGCGCAAGGACGCCGTCGCGGGGCGGTGGCGCTGATGCCGGAGCTGCGGAAAGACCCCGTAGTGGGACGGTGGGTCATCATCGCCACCGAGCGCGCGCGCCGCCCGCAGGATTTTGCCGTGGAGCACGACGCCGCCGACGCGCGCACCTGTCCGTTCTGCCCGGGCGCCGAAGAGCGCACGCCCCGCGAGGTGCTCGCCTACCGCGCCCCCGGCGGCGCGCCCAACGGGCCTGGCTGGAGCGTGCGCGTGGTGCCGAACCGCTACCCGGCGCTGATGGTCGAAGGCGACCTGGACAAGAAGGGGCGCGGGGTCTACGACCGGATGAACGGCGTGGGGGCGCACGAGGTGGTCATCGAAACGCCCCATCACGAGCGCGCGCTGGGCGACCTGAGCGCGGGCGAGATCGAAGCGGTGCTGGCGGCGTGGCGCGATCGCATGCTCGACCTGTCCAAAGACGGACGCTTCCGTTACCTGCTGGCGTTCAAGAACCACGGCAGCGCGGCGGGGTCGACGGTCGGGCACGCGCACTCGCAGATCATCGCGCTGCCGGTCATCCCGGCGACGGTGCGCGACGAGCTGGCGGGCGGGCGCGCCCACTGGGACCGGCGCGACCGCTGCATCTGGTGCGACGTCGTCGAGCAGGAGCTGAGCGAGGGCGACGGCGGGCGCGTGGTGCTGGCGAACGACCAGTTCGTGGCCGTGTGCCCCTGGGCGGCGCGCTCGCCGTTCGAGTGCTGCGTGCTGCCGCGCCGGCACGCGGCGGCGTTCGAGCACGAGCCGCGCGCCTCGTACGGCGCGCTGGCCGAGGTGCTGCGCGCCGTGCTGCGCAAAGTGGACGGCGCGCTCGACCGCCCGCCGTATCATCTAATGCTGCACACGGCCCCGCTCGGGGAACGGGACCTGCCGCACTTCCACTGGCACCTGGAGCTGATGCCGGTGCTGGGGACGGTGGCCGGGTTCGAGTGGGGGAGCGGTTTTCACATCAATCCCGTCGCGCCGGAAAGCGCGGCGGAGTTCCTGCGGAAGGTCACGGCATGAAGCGCCAGAAACGGTTGATGCCTCCGCCCCCGGACCCGGACCGCCCGGTGCCGCTGCGGGTGCTGCACGTGGCGGGCGCGGTGGCGCCCTTCGGGGAGGCGGATGCGCCGGGCGGCGCCGGCGCTGGCGCCGCCATCGGCGTCGGCGGCGGTGCGGGGGGCGCGGGCGGCGGGGGCGTGGTCGCGGCGCTGACTGCCGCGCTGGCAGACCGCGGCGTGGACGTGGACGTGTTGGTGCCGCGCGCGCGCGGCGTCGACCCGGCGGCGTCGTCGCTGGCGCGGCGGCTCACGCCGGTGACGTTCACGCTCGACGGCGCCGAGCAGACCGTGGCGCTGTACGAAGGCAAGGGCCGCGGGCGCGGGGTGCGCGTGCTCTTCGCCGAGCACGCGCCGAGCCTGGAGCAGGACGCCCCGCTGTGGGGCGCCGGCGCCGGCGATGACGCGGACGACCCGCGCGGCGCGGCGGTGCTGTGCCGCACGGCGCTGGGACTGGGCGCTGCGATCGGTCGCCGCTACGACGTCGTGCACGCGCACGACTGGCCGGGGGCGCTCTGCGCCTGGTGGCTGCGCGGCGCGGGCGCGGGCGCGGGCGCGGGCGCGGGCGGGAGCGCGGCGGGCGGCGGCGCCAGCGGCGGCGTCGGGGCCGGGCCGAAGTCCGTGCTGACGATCCGCGAGGTGCGGCGCACGGGGCGCTGCGGGTCGGAGTGGCTGGAGCGGATCGGTCTGTCGGCGGCCGACGCGACCGAAGACGGGCTGGCGCTGGACGGGCGCGTCTCGCTGCTGAAGGCGGGCCTCGTCGCGGCCGGGGCGGTGACGACGGTGTCGCCGCGCTGGGCCGAGGAGATCCGCACGCCCGAGCACGGCGGCGCGCTGGCGGCGGCCCTGCGCGCGCGCGGCGAGGCGCTGGTGGGGATCCTCGACGGCGCCGACTACGCGGCGTGGGACCCGATGAACGACGGACAGGTCGTCGCGCGCTACTCGAGCGAGGACATCGCCCCCAAGCGCCGCTGCAAGGCGGATCTGCAACGCGCCCTCCATCTTCCCGTGCGGGCCGAAGTGCCGGTGCTGGGGAGCGTGGCCCACCTGTCGGCGGAGAAAGGATACGACGTGCTGGCGGCGGCGCTCGGGGCACTGGTGGAGCGCGGCGTGCAAGTGGCGCTGCTCGGGTCGGGCGAGCGCGCGCTGGAAGAGGCGTTCCAGGCGGCGGCGAAGCGCTGGCCGAACAACGTGAGCGTGAAGGTCGGCATCGACGAGGCGAACGCGCACCGCATCGTCGCGGGCAGCGACTTCTACGCGATGCCCTCGCGCGTCGAGCCGTGCGGGCTCTTCCAGCTCTACGCGCTTCGTTACGGGGCCGTGCCGGTGGTGCACGCCGTCGGCGGGCTGGCCGACACGGTGGAGGAAGTGGACGCCGCGGCGGACACCGGAACCGGCTTCCGCTTCGCCGAGATGGAGCCGGCCGCGCTGGTGGCGGCGGTCGAGCGCGGCCTGGCGGTGTTCCGCGACCCGCCGCACTGGCGCTCCCTGCAGAAACGCTGCATGACGCAGGACTTCTCCTGGGCCGCCTCGGCGGAGCGTTATTTCCGCCTGTACGTGGGGCTGACTGGACGCGCGGAGCTCTTGCCCCCGCCCCAGGACGACGATGGCGCCGAAGGCGACGACGGCGGGACTGGCCCCGACGAGGCCGGCGGTGCCGACGCGCTGAGCTGACCCTTGCTTCGCTCGCCCGGAGCGCTTGGCGTCCTCCTGGTGCTCACGGGGCTCGGCGCAGGCTGCGGACCCGGACGACACCCCGCCGACGCCACCCCGGCCGACGCCACCCCCGACGCCGAAGCCGATGCCGAGACCGAGGCCGACGCCGACGCCGCTGCCGATGCCGCCGCTGACGCCGCCGCCGACGGCGGTGCCGGCTGCCTCCCCGCCGGCCTCGAGATCTGCGGCAACGGCGCCGATGACGACTGCGACGGCGCCGCTGATCCCGCGGTCCCCTGCGCGGGCCTGGGGACGTTCGTGTCCGGCACCACCGGCGACGACGCCAACCCCGGGACCCAAGCGCTCCCCGTGCAGACGATCGCCGCCGGCACGGCCAACGCGCTCGCCATCGCCGCCGCCGCCGCCGCCGCGGGCGGCGTCGCGCCGCCGCCCGACGTGACCGTTCGCGTCGCCTACGGCTATTACGCGGAGGACGTGACGCTGCACGAAGGCGTTTCGCTGCTCGGCGGATTCGAGCCCGCCGCCTGGGCGCGCGACCCCGCGCTCTACGGCAGCACCATCGCCGGCCAAGACGACGACGGGCTGACCGTCCCCGACACCGTCACGCGCGCCACGCGCCTCGACGGCTTCTACGTGCTGGGCTGGAGCGGCGGACCGGGGCCCATCGCCGCCGCCGCCACCGTCTCGGGCGGCACGCCGGCCCTCACCGGCGTCGTCTTCACCGGGCCCAACGTCGGCGACGGCGAGTCGGTCGGGCTGCGCGTGGTCGGCCCGTCCAACGACCCCGCCGGCGTTCTCGTCGCCGGATGTGTCGTCGAAGGCGGCGACGCCGTCCTGGCCTCGACCGGGCTATGGCTCGACGGCGCCGGACCGGTCGCGGAAGTGGACGGCGCCGAGATCGGCGCCGGCGACGGCGTCTATTCGTGGGGCGTGCGCGCACCCGACGCCGGGCCCGGCACCGTCGTGCGCGGCAGCGTCGTCGGCGCCGGCGATTCGCAGGGCGGCTGGAGCCGCGGCATCGAGGCCGGCGGGACGATCGCACTCGACGCCAACGTCGTCGACGGCGGGTACGGCGAGGCACCCGCCGACTGGGGCGGCGGGATCTTCCTCGTCGGCGCCGCCGCGGTCGTCACCAACAACGTCGCCGACGGCGGCACCGGGCTGATGACCGCCGGTTGCGCCGTGCTGGACGGGGGCTCGGGCGCGCCCGCCCCGCTCGTGGAGCTGAACGCCAACTACTGCGGCGGCGGCGGCGCCTTCGCCCTGGCCACGCTGGCCGGCGAGAGCGCGGCTCTGTTGCTGCGCGGCACCGCCGCCGACGTCACCGCCACCGCGGTGCGCAACGACGTCCTCGCCGCCGGCCGCAATCTCGATCGCTACGGCGTGCTGGAGGCGAGCGGCGGCGCCGCCGGCGGCTTCGAAGCCGACCCGCTCTTCCTGGAGTCGAACGACTTCTGGTTCGCGCCGCTCGCCGGCGCGCCCAACGACGTGCTCTACCTCGACGAGGACGCCACGCCCGTCGCCACCATCGCCGCCGTGGACGCGCTCGCCGACACCACCGCCGCCGGCAACTTCGCCGCCGACCCGCTGCTCGTGGCCGAGGGGCCCGGCGGCGACTTCCACCTCCTGGCCGGCTCGCCCTGCATCGACGCCGGCACCGCCGCCGGCGCGCCGCCGCTCGACTTCGACGGCGACGCGCGCCCACTCGGCGCGGGCGTGGACGTCGGCCCCGACGAAGCCTTCTGACAGTCCCGCCCACGTGCTATCATTCCGGTATCGGACAATCGAATAACCAACGGATGCCCCCGGGGATCCACTCGCCGGCGCGCCTGCGCCCGGCAGGAAGGGACCGATCATGTGGCGGCTTCTGAGCGGTGCGGTGGCGCTGGTGTCGCTGGCGGCGCTTCTGTCGCTGGCGGCGGGCTGCCGCTGCGGCGGTGCGGGCATCGGCGAGCCCTGCGGTTCCGACAGCGACTGCGACGCGGGGCTCATGTGCGATCCGGCCCTGGGCGTGTGCGTGGCCGTCACCGGCGACGGTGGCACCGCCTGCGTGCCGACCGGCTCGGAGACGTGCAACGGTCTCGACGACGACTGTGACGGCGTCGTCCCCGCCGACGAAGCCGACGCCGACGGCGACGGCCAGCCCACCTGCGCCGGCGACTGCGACGACGCCGACCCGAACAACTTCTCCGGCAACACCGAGCAATGCGGCGACGCCGCCGACAACGACTGCGACGGCATGGCCGACCCGGTGGGCCTGTGCATGGGGCTCGGCACCTACGTGTCTTCGTCCACCGGCGACGACAACAACCCCGGCACGCAGGCGCTGCCCGTGCAGACCATCAACGAGGGCATCGCCCACGCCATCACCATCGGCGGCGGCGTCGACGTCTTCGTCGCCTTCGGCCACTACGGCGAAGACATCGACCTCGTCGAAGGCATCTCGCTCTTGGGCGGCTACGAGCCGGTGGGCTGGGTGCGCGACCCGTCCATGTACGACAGCGCCATCGACGACGTGGACGCGAACGGCGTGCACATGGGCGACAGCATCACGCGCGCCACCGCCATCGACGGCTTCCGCATCAACGGCGCCGACGGCACCGGCGACAACATCAACGCCGCCGTCACCGTCGAAGGCGGCACCGGCGTCATCAGCAACGACACCGTCAACGGCGGCGACCCGGTCGCCGGCGACACCGTCGGCATCCACGTCAGCGGCCCGATGAGCGCCGCGGTCGGCGTGCTCATCGACAGCAACACCGTCACCGGCGGCGTGGCTCCCGCCGGCGGCGCGTCAGCGGCCGTGCACCTCGACGGCACGACCCCCGTGGCGGACATCGTCAACAACACGCTGACCGGCGGCGACGCGCAGCGCTCCTTCGGCATCCGCACCTGGGACGCCGGCGCCGGTACCGTCGTCCACTACAACGTCATCTTCGCCGGCACGTCGGCGGGCGGCTGGAGCCGCGGCATCCAGACGCAGGGGACGATCACCATCGACGACAACTACGTCGACGGCGGGGCGTGCGAAGCGCCGACCGACTGGTGCGGCGGCATCATTACTGTGGGGGCGATGGCCGTCGTCACCAACAACGTCGCCTACGGCGGCTCAGGGCCGCAGCAGGCCGGCTGCGGGCTGTTGCAAGGGGAGGGCGGCTCGAACCCCGTCGAGCTGAACGGCAACTACTGCAACGGCGGCGGCTTCCCGCCCGCGGCGAACCTGTGCTGCGACAGCGTCGGGCTCGTGCTGTCGAGCACGTTCGGCAACGCCATCGTCGGCTCCATCCGCAACAACCTCCTGAACGGCGGCTGGAACCTGAACCGCTACGGCCTGTACGAAGACAACGGCGCCGGCCTGCAGGCCGACCCCGTGGCGTTCGAGAACAACGACCTCTACTTCCTGCCGCTCATGGGGTTCAGCACGAACGACGTGCTGTACTGGGACGAGAACAGCACGCCGCTGACGACCATCGCCGCCGTGAACGGATTGACCGACATCGCCGGCGGCGTGAGCGCGAACCTGAGCGCCGACCCGCTTCTGGTGGCGGACCTGCCCATGCCCAGCGGCGACTGGCACCTGACCGCCGGCTCGCCGTGCGTGAACGCCGGCACGTCGACGAGCGCCCCGCCCGTGGACTTCGACGGCGACGCGCGCCCGATCGGCCCGGCCGTGGACATCGGCCCCGACGAGCTGTGAAAGTCGGCGGCCGAGAAGGAGCGATGCGGCGGCGCCCCGTCCCGGCTTTGGCGGCGACGGGTCTGGCGCTGGCGCTGGCTCTGGCTCTGGCTCTGGCGCTGGCTCTGGCGGGGTGCCAGTGCGGCGGGGCCGGTGTGGGCGAGGCCTGCGACGCGACGAGCGACTGTGCGCGCGGCCTGGTGTGCGACCCGCAGACGCGCACCTGCACGAACCCCGCCGGCAGCGACGCCTCGCCCGGCACCGACGCCGTCCCGCCCGGCAGCGACGCCGTCCCCGGGAGCGACGCCGTCCCCGGCACCGACGCCCTTTCCGGCACCGACGCCACGATGATGTCTCTGGACTCGTCGCCGACCGGCACCGACGCCGGCGGCGGCACCAGCGCCGACAGCGGCGGCAGCGGTGGCGCCGACAGCGGCGGTGTCATCTGCTTCCCCGCCTGCATGACGGACCTCGACTGCCCGCCCGGCGCCGCCTGCGCGCCCGGCGGCTGCTGCGTGATGATCCCGCCCCCCGGCACCGACGCCGGCACCGGCGGCATCGACAGCGGCCCCGGCCCCGGCGACGCGTGCACCCTCGGCACGATCTGCTCCGACGGTACGCCCTGCTGCGCCGGCCTCTGCTGCGGCGCCGGCGAGATGTGCTGCACCGGCCCGCCCCTCGACGGCTGCTTCGGCGGCAGCGTCTGCCCCGTCGGGTGAGCCCCCGCCCCGGTAGTCTGGACGAGGTGGAGCGCGACCGTCTCGCGCCGCGGGCGGTCTGAAGCGCCCTATGACGGCTTGACGGAAGGTTCTCGCGGAGCTTCTCTTGCGGAGGGTTCACCGCGCCGGGAGACGACATGAAGAACATCGGATGGCTCGCGGTGGCCCTGACGGCCGCGCTGACGAGCGGGGTCGGCTGCAAGCGGGGCGCGCTCGGCGACCGCTGCGACACGACGAAGGATTGCAACGGCGGCCTCGTGTGCGACGCGACCGGCACCTGCCAGGCGCCCACCGGCAGCGACGCCTCCGCCGGCACGGACGCCTCCGACGACGAACCAGACGCGGAATTGTTCTTTGATGACAGCGGTCACGACGCCATGACGTCGACCGACGCGGTCGCCACGTCCAGCGACGCCGCGCCCGGCAGCGACGCCGCGCCCGGCAGCGACGCCTCGCCGTCCCCGTCCATGGAGTGTACCGACTGGTGCACCTGCTACACGGTCACGTGCTCGACCGACGACACGTACCTCTTCACCGGCAGCGCCACGCCGCTGGTCGATTGCCTCGCGGACTGCTCGCTGCTCCCCCCCGCGACGGCTGGTTGCCGCGCCACGCACTGCGGGTATGCCGCCGACCCCATGGCAACGCCGGCTGACGTCGATTACCACTGCGACCACGCTTCCGGCGTCGGCATGTGCATGTAGGCTCCCGTTGCACGGCGCTCACGCCCGCCGTGGGCGTCGTGCTCGGCGTCGTGAGTCGGCGTCGGCGTCGAGCGTGCACGCGGATGTCCGGGCCACCCAAGGGTGTGGGGCCTGCCCGAGGTTCGGGCGCGGGAGGGGCGCTGTGGATGGCCGTCGGGGGCAGGTCGCAAGGCGTGCGTGTCCGGCAGGCGCGCGCCGGCGGCAGGTCGGCTCGTCATACAGCGCAGCACCGCTGTCGGGGTGGCAGAGTGGACGCGTGCGATGCGCAGCAGGAGCGCGGGGAGCGCAGGTTGAGCGGCGCTTGAGCGCACCAGCGGGTCGCCGGAGCGCCGGCGCGCGTTTGGTGTGCACACATGGCGCTGACCGGAGCTCTGGAGGACGCCTGGTGTGCACACACGCCGCTCGCCGGAGCTCCGGAGGGCGCCTGGTGTACACACATGCCGGCCGCCGGAGCGCCGGAGGGCGTCTGGTGTGCACACACGCCGCTCGCCGGAGCGCCGGAGGGCGTCTGGTGTGCACACACGCCGGTCGCCGGAGCTCCGGAAGGCGCCTGGTATGCACATAAGCCGGTCGCCGGAGCTCCGGAGAGCGCCTTGTTTGCACACAAGGGGGTGGGTCGAAAATTACGGACGGCCGTGTGGCGCCGCGGC
>DASYRF010000517.1:0-10521 GCA_036004705.1 Myxococcota bacterium | reverse complement strand
GGTGACGGTGACGCCGGCGCCGGCCGTTGATCCGCGCGGCGCGCGCGCGGTATCCTTCGCTAGCCGCGTAGCGCGAGGGGGCCCGTGAAAGTACGAATCCCGCAGCTCATCCAGGATCTGGTCCTGACGCAGCACAAGGGGCTGGAGCCGACGATGAACGTGGACGTCGAGAACGACGACCTCTACCTCGACGGGCCGGTGAGCCGGCGCGTCGCGGTGCTCGACTTCGACGAGACGACCGGTCACGTCGTCCCTGGCGCCCGGTTCCTGCGTCCGGCCGCCGGCCGCGAGCTCGGCGGATACGAGCTGCGCAAGCCCGGAGACCTGGCGGCGCGTGACTTCAACCAGGTCAGCGTGTACGCCACGGTGCTCAAGACGATGAACATGTTCGAGCACCAGGACACGCTCGGCCGGAAGATCGTCTGGGCCTTCGACGCTCCGCAGCTGCTGGTCGTCCCGCGCGCCGGCGAGATGCACAACGCCTTCTACGAGCGCGAGTCGCACAGCCTGCAGTTCTTCTTCTTTCCGTCCGCGCGCGACGGGCGGACGGTCTACACGAGCCTTTCGCAGGACGTCGTGGCGCACGAATGTACGCACGCGATCCTGGACGGCATCGCCCCGGCGCTGTACGACGCGCTGGCGCCGCAGTCACTGGCGCTGCACGAAGCGGTCGCCGACCTGGGCGCGGTGGTCATGTCCTTCCGCACCAGGCCGCTGGCCGAGGCGGTGTTGCAGCAGACGAACGGCGACATCGGCGCCGCAAACGCCTTTTCCTGGATCGCCGAGGAGTTCGGCGCGGCGGGCGATCCCAGCGGGCGCACCGATGCGTTGCGCTCCCTGGGTGAGTACAAGACGCTTGACCCCGCCGACCCGGCGCACCTGGTCGACCGTGACGAGCCGCACGGACTGAGCGAGCTGCTCACCAGCGCGCTCTACGCAGTGGTCTCCAGGAGCTATGCGCAGCTCCGCCCGTTGCAGGAGCGCGAGCACGGCCGCAACGCGGCGGCGTGGCGAGAGGCGCTGTTCCGCGCGGCGGAGCGGTTCAAGCGGCTGGTGTTCCGCGCGCTGGACTACCTCCCGCCCGGCGAAGTGTCGTTCGCGGACTACGCCCGTGCGATCATCGCCTGTGACCAGGCCTCCCACCCGCAGCAGGGACAGGAGCGCGACTGGATCCGCGACGAGCTCGTCAAGCGGCACGCAGTGGCGCGGCGCGCAGACCTGGAGGTGGAGACCGACTACGAGCACGCGGCGCTGCGCGACATGGACCTGGAGGCCTTGAAGGAGAGCGACTGGGAGGCGTATGGCTTCGTGGGTCGCTGGCGGGAGCTGCTGCGCGTGCCCGCGGACATCCCCTTCGTCGTGCATCCGCGCTGCCACGTGAACAAGCTCACGTACCTCGGCCAGGGAGGGCGCGAAGAGCGCGCCGAGCTTCTTCTGAAGGTCTCGTGGGACCACCTCGAGCCCAACGGCGCGGACTTCCCCGAGGCGCCGCAACGCCGAATCCGCGCCGGCACGACGCTGGCGATCGACTGGCAGAGCCGGCACGTGCGGGCCATCCTGACCTCGGACCTGGGCGAGGAGCAGCAGGCGGCGCGCGGGCGTGCCCTGCGCCAGCTTGCCGAGTCGGGGAGGCTACAGGTCGGCCGGCGCGCGCTCGGGCCGGACGGGCGGGCGCTTCCCGGGACCATCATGGCGGCGGCGCGCAACGGCGTGTTGCGCGTGCACGGCGCCGCGCGCACGCTCCACATCGCCCGGGACGCGTGAGCGACATGGACAAGCTGCGCGTGCGCCTCTACAACGTCGGCTTCGGCGACGCGATCCTCGTCAGGTTTCCGGAGAGAGTCGCGCCCGGGAAGGAAACGACGCGGCACGTGCTGATCGACCTGGGCAACCTGCCGGGCGCCGTGGGCGGAGGCGACGCCGCGCTCGCGGCGGTGGTGGACGACGTCCTGGCGGAGCTCGGGGGCGCGGCGGTCGACCTGTACGTGATGACGCACGACCATCTGGATCACGTGCGGGGGCTGCTGCACGCGCACAAGGAGCTGGGCAAGACGATTCCGGTCGACTATGCGTGGCTGACGGCGCCGGCGAGGCCGGGGTATTACGACGAAGCGCGGCACGAGGTCGCCCACAAGAGGCTGCAGCAGACGCGGGCCGCTCACGAGGCGATCGCTCGGTTCTTGGGGAGGGCGCCGCATGCGGCCGCGGCGGCGGCGCCGCTGGCCGCGGTGGCGAGCAACAACGACGCCCGCGCGACCGAGCGCTGCGTGAGCTACTTGCGCAGCGTGGCGAAGCTGAAGACGACTTACGTCCACCGTGGTTGCGACGTCACGGCCACGCACCCCTTCGTCGAAGCGCGCCTGCGGGTCTGGGCGCCCGAAGAGGACACGGCCGGCTACTTCGGCTCGTTCCAGCCGATGGCGCTGGGGATGGGGGTGGCCGGCCCAGCGGGCGCCGCCACCCGCAAGGCAACGGCGGGCGGCGCGGCCGAAGGGACGGAGGGCACGGCCACGCCTCCCGCCGGCGTCGACGCCAGCGCGTTCTACGGGCTCATCGAGCAGCGGGCCGCGGGCGTGGTCGACAACTTGCTGGCGATCGACCGCTCCGCCAACGACACCAGCGTGGTGTTCTCGCTCGAATGGCGCGGCTGGACGCTATTGTTCGCCGGCGACGCCGAGCTACGCAGCTGGCAAACGATGGAAAAGCAGGGGCAGCTGGCGCCGGTGCACTTCCTGAAGGTGAGCCAACACGGCGGCCCCAACGGCACGCCGGGGGCGAAGCTGCTGGAGCGCATCTTGCCGGCCACCCGCCCCGACGAGCGCCGGCGCCGGGCGGCCGTCTCCACGTGCCGCGACACCTACCACGGCGTCCCGGACGACGAAGCCCTGGCCGCCCTGCGCGCGCGCTGCGACGAGGTGAAGACGACCGACGGGCTTGCCGGTGGCGCCAGCATCGAGCTGGAGTTCGACGGATGAACGCGCCGGAGGAGGGGCGGGTGGAGGCGGGCGACGCGCGGCCGCGCGCGGCGGCCACGGTGTCGGTCAGGCGGGGTGACGGCGGCGCGTCAGAGCCCGAACGAAAGCGGGCCCTGCTCGGAGATGTCTGCGGCGGCGGGACCGCCGGGCGCAGCGGCGAACGACACGCGTCCGGTCGGACGCTGGCTCACCATGCGCAGCTCGCCGTCCTCCACGCCCAGCTCGAAGCACTTGAAGGCGAAGGTCAGCGCCACCGGACCCTCGTAGACGAGCGCCTGCGATCCGCCGGCCGCGGCCTCCACCGACAGACTCGCGCCGAGGATCTGCTTGATGACGGGGAGGTCCACGGCGAGGTTGCCTCCCCCCTTGACCTCGGCGCTCAAGGAGAACTTCCGGCTCTTGAGCGTCTCGGTGACGACGTAGAGCTCGCCGTTCCCCAGCACGTACTCCTTGAAGACGAGGTTGTTGCCGTCGACGCGACCGCCCGACAGGTAGGCGCCGACCCGGCCGGGAAGCACGGTGTCGGTGAGCACGTCCTGGAACTCGAACTGGATCTTGCGGGCGTCTTGGTAGGCGGTCTTGACGCCGAGGTTCCCGCCCATGGCGCCGATCACCGCGCCGAGGATGTCGAGCCCGAGCGAGGCGTCGAGCTTGCCGGTCTTCTCGCCGTGGATGCCCGACGAGGGCTGATCGCGGTCAACGGTCGGCGGCGCGCCGGCGTCGTTGGTGATGAGGCCGGGGAGCGTGTCGAGGATGGCGGTCTCGCCGCGCTGGCGCCCGATCAGCACGAGCGGCTGCAGCGCCGCCTTGGGATAGCGCACGCCGTTGTAGCCCAGCTTCTTGAGCGCACGGATGCTCGGGTCGACGCAGATGGCCATGGTCCCTCCTTTTGGCGTTGTAACGATCGTCGTATCGAATTGTCAATGAGCGCCGCGGGGTCGGGCGCGGGCGAGGAGAGGCGATGAAGTTCCTGGTGAACGGCGCGGTGAGCGGCGGCGGTTTCTTGCGATGGCCGGCGGATCCGCGCCGCGTGCTGGCGGCGGCCGCGAAGGCGGCCGACCTCGTGCCGCCCAAGCCGCCGCCGGCCCCGCCGGCGCGGCGGATGCGCTTCGGGGCGCCGCGCTGGGTGGACGTGAACGACACGCGCGCGGCGGGATGGCGGCTGGTGGTCGCCGCGGGGGCCGACGGCGACGCGATCGCCAAGGCGCTGGAGCCGCTGGTGGTGCACCGCGCCGGCGACGGCAGCGCCGCGGCCGACGCCGTGTTGCGCCTGCCCGCGGACGTGGCAGGGGGTGGCGCCGTGAAGCTGCGCGAGTGGGCCGAGCAGGGAGGGCTTCGCCCAGCGGGTCTGAGCGCCCGGCCGCCCCAATACGTGCTCTTGGCAGGCTCCCCCGCGACGCTGCCCTTCGAGCTGCAGCACCTGCTGGCAGCAAAGCACGGCACCGGCCGGCTGTCGTTCGCCGACGTCGGCGATTACGCGGCCTACGCCGACAAGGTGATCCGCTGGGAGCCCGCGGACGACGCGGCGGCGACGCCACGGGACGGGCTGCCGGCGGCCTTCTTCGGCACGGATCACGGCCGGGACGACGTCACGCGGCTGAGCCGCGAGCATCTCGTCGACCCGTATTGTGCGGAGCTGGGAAAGTCGGGGAGGCCGGTGGCGTCGGCCGTCGGCGCGGGCGCCACACGCGAGGCGCTGCTGGGGTTGTTGCGCGACGGGCCGGTGCAATCGGGGCCGCGGCTCTTCTTCAGCGCGACGCACGGGCTCGCCGTGCCCGGCGAGGATGCCGCGGCGCGCGCGGCGCGCGCCCAGCGGCAGGGCGCCCTGGTGTGCCGGGACTGGCCGTTGCTCGGCGATGCGGAGGCGGTGGGCGCCGGCGACCTGCCGGCTGAGCCGCTCCTGCCCGGCGGCATCGCCGTCCTGTTCGCCTGCTTCGGCGCGGGCACGCCGACGAAGAGCGACTTCTTCACGAAGATGTTCGACGACCCTGGCCTGCTCGGCTTCCACGACGGCGGGCCGTTCGTCGCGGCGCTGCCGACCCGGCTGCTGGCAAGCCCGGACGGACCGCTCGCGGTGCTCGGACACCTCGACCCGTCATTCCTCACCGCCTTCTCCACGCCGGGCGGCGAAGGCGGCGAGCGGAACAGGGCGCTGTACTCGGTGATCGAAGCGTTGCTGAAGGGCGTTCGCCTCGGCGCCAGTCTGGAGGAGCTGACCGGGGACGTCTCGGAGCAGGGCGAGGCGCTGCGCCAGCTCGGCGCCGAGCTGCAGCTCGACGACCCCGCGAAGTTGACGGCGCTGCTGGACGCGCCGGCCGACACGCCGGCCCACGACGCGCGCGAAGCGTTCGTCGACACGGCGGTGTCGGTGTACGACTTCCGCAACTTCGTGGTGCTCGGCGATCCGGCCGTGAAGCTGCCGCGGGCCGGCGCCAAGCCCGCGGGACGCGCCAACGCGGGGGCGACGGGAGGGGCGCCGGCGGTGGGCACGGCGGCGGTGACGGGCGCGACCGCAGCGGCGCCCGGGGCGGGCACGGCGGCGGTGACCGGGGCCACGGCGACAGGGCCGGCGGCGGCGGCGGCGGGCCTTCCCGAGCCGGTCCTGCAGGCGGCCGAGCGGGGTGCGCTCGTGCGCGCCACGGCCGACGCCTTGTTCTCGGCGGCGGGCGTGCCGCTGGACGGGGGCGAGCCGGTGGTCGTGCTCGCCGCCGTGCCCTGCGACGACGTGCGGGTGCGTCCCGCGCCGGAAGAACCGGCCGACGGCGCGCGCAAGCGGCGCCGCTACTTCGAGGCCGCCGAGCACCAGGACTGCGACCGTGACGCGCGCCTGCGCCTGTCCACCACGGAGGTCTACGAGGCGCCGGCGTTCCGCTTGCCGCTCGCAAACGGCCTGTCGCTTCGCTACGGAGAGATCATCTCGCTGGCGGGCGACTTCTTCGGGATCCCCGACCATCCGGTGGACGGTGACGCGCAGCGGTTCCTTGCGGCGTTCGCCACCATCGAGACGCCCGGCGCCCGCGACGAAGTGGCCGGCATCCTGGCCGTCATGCAGGACGAGCGCAAGGCCGTCGAGGACGACCAGGCCGCCGGCGGCGACGGCGTGGCGGCGTACGAGCGGCTGGGGAACGAGCTGAACGCTCGCTACAATCGTGCTACGGGCGGAGGGTGCCTGCTGCTCGACCTGCTGCCGCGCGGGCGGTTCTTGAAGCTCGCCGGGCAGAACTACGACCACTTCGGCGACGACGCGCTGGCCGCCTATCGCGCCGGGCACGGCTGTGCGCTGCAAGCGGCGGCCGCCGCGGCGGGGGAGGCGGCGCCCGCGGCGCGCCGCGCGGGGCTGCTGCGTGCGTACGCGATGAACGCCTTCTCCGACCATTTTCTCACCGACCTCTTCGCCTCGGGTCACCTGCGGGTGCCGCGCCACGCGCTCGCGGCGCAGGTCAAGCTCAAGCTCGTCGGCGACTTGCTGGCCAAGCGCATGCACGACGAGGACAACACGGCCGGGCTGAACGTGCGCAACGCGCGCGGGGACGCGTGGGTCGCCTACGGCGATCAGCACTTCAACGCCGCGGAGCACGCGCAGGGGCGCGCGCTGGTGCGCGCCGCGGTGGCCGCCTCGGCGGCGGAGGTGTGGACGGCGTTCGAGCAGCGCGCGGGGGCGGCGTCGCTGGGGGCGCTTCGCTGGGTCCCGGACCTGGCCGACGCGCGCGACCGCGCCGACAACGCGGCGCCGATGTTCAAGGTGGATGCGGCCGGACGGCTGGTGGTGCGCAAGAGGCCGAAGGACCCGACGTGCCGGGAGTGGACGCCCGATTTCACGGGCGTCGCCGTGCTGCTGCGAACGTGAGCGAGGAGGCGCCTGATGGACCTGGAAGTGACGCTGCTCGACGAGGCCGGCGACCCGCTCGGCGCCGGCCTCGAGGCGGAGCTATTGGTGGACGGCGAGGTCGCGGCGCGCGGCGCCGTCGCCGCCGGCGGCCGCGTGCTCTTCCGCGGCGTGCGCGCCGCCGGCACGCGCGCCATCCGCCTCGTGCACGACGCCGCCGGGCTCGTCGCGCGCAGCGACTCGTGACCGATCCGGCCGCAGGCCCTAGCGGCGCTTGCGGCCCTTCTTCCCCTTCTCCGCGTCGCCGCCGCCCTTGGCGCCCTCCGCGTCGCCGCTCGCGGCCGCGCCGCTTTCGCGGGCGTCGGAGGAGGAAGAGGCCGAGGAGGAAGCGGCACGGGCGGCGTCGGCCGCGCGCAGACGGGCGGCGGCGGCCTCCAGCTCCTCCGGCGTGGGGGCCTTCATGTCCACGAGCGTGTCGGCAGGCGTGCCGGGAGCGCGCGCCAGCGCCGCGGCGTTGGCCTCCAGGTCGGCGGCGATGTCGGGCGGCGCATGCTTGCGCACGACGGCCAGCAGCTCGTCCCGCTCGCGCGCGCTGAGCCGGTCGAAGTGAACGCCCATGCCGGCGGCGGCGCCTACGGCGGCCTCGGTACCGTGCTCCACCACGCGCACCACGCGTCCGGCCAGCGTGGGAGAGGCGATGCCGTCCGCCGGGTCGAGCACGGGCCGCACGGTGAGGCGCGTCCCCACGGGCAAGGGGACGGTGGTCTCGACGAAGATGCCGCCGGGAGAGAGATCATGCGCGGGCGCGCTCGCCGCCACCACCGCGGTCTGGTAGTGAACGTCGACGTGCACCCGGAATCGCGCGTGTAGGCGTCGCTCTTGCACGGGGCACGAGTTTACCATATGCAGTCCGTCTCTCGCGCGAAAGGCACCGCCATGATGAAGGGCGCGCTCAAGGACGTACTGGAGGCCGTCGGCAACACGCCGATCGTCAAGCTCAACAGCGTGGGCGCCCACGTCGCCGCCGACGTTTTCTGCAAGCTGGAATACCTCAACCCCGGCGGCTCGATGAAGGACCGCGTCGCCATCAACATCGTGCGCGACTACGAGCGGCGCGGGCTGCTGCGCTCCGGAAGCACGATCGTCGAGGCGACCAGCGGCAACACCGGCATGGGGCTCGCGCTGGTGGCGGCGCTGCGCGGCTACAAGTGCATCTTCGTCATGCCCGACAAGCAGTCGGAGGAGAAGATCAAGGCGCTGCAGGCGTTCGGCGCGCGCGTCGTCGTGTGCCCCACGGCCGTCGACCCCGAGGACCCGCGCAGCTACTACAGCGTGTCGCGGCGCCTGGCGGAGGAGACGCCGGGCGCGGTGCTGGCCAACCAGTACTACAACCCTGCCAACCCCGAGGCGCACTACCTGTCGACGGGGCCGGAGATCTGGGCACAGACGGGAGGAGAGATCGACGTCTTCTGCGCCGGAATGGGCACGGGCGGGACCCTGTCGGGCTGCGGCAAGTACTTCAAGGAGAAGAAACCGGACATCAAGATCGTGGGCGTCGACCCGATCGGCTCGCTGTACTACGACTACGTGAAGACCGGCACCCTGGTGAAGCCCCGCCCGTACAAGGTCGAGGGCATCGGCGAGGATTTCCTGCCGGGGACGATGAACCTGGGCATCATCGACGAGGTGGTGCGCGTCAACGACAAGGAGTGCTTCATCACCACGCGCGAGCTGGTGCGGCGCGAGGGCATCTATTGCGGCGGCTCTGGTGGCGCGGCGGTGGCGGGGGCCGTCAAGTACGCCGAGGCGGTCGGCAAGAAGATGAACATCGTGGTGCTGCTCCCCGACTCGGCGCAGAAGTACCTGTCGAAGATCTTCGACGACAACTGGATGCGGCAGAACGGGTTCCTGGACCCCGACCCGATCGGGACGGTTGCCGACCTGCTCGCGGCGAAGTCCCCGGGCGCGGTGATCACCGTGGACGCGGCCGACAAGGTGCGCGAGGTGATCACGAAGATGAAGGCGCACAACATCTCGCAAGTGCCGGTGGTGCGCGACGGCAAGGTGGTGGGGGTAGTGGCCGAGGTGGACGTGCTGCGGCACATGGTGGAGGCGGGCCACGGGCCCGACGACACGGTGGAGAAGCTGGCGCAGGCGGACTTCGCCACGGTGACGCCGGCGACGCGCATCGCGCTGGTCACGGAGCTCTTCGGGCAAGGCGGGATCCTGATCGTGTTGGAAGGCCAGCGCATCGTCGGCGTCGTCACGAAGATCGACGTCATCGATTACCTGGCCAAGCGCATCCCCGAGCAGAGGCACTGACGCGATGGCCGACAAGCTGCCGACGCTGGCGGTACACGCCGGCCAGGCGCCCGATCCCACGACCGGCGCGATCATGACGCCGATCTACAACAGCGCGACGTTCGTGCAACAGGCGCCCGGCCGGCACAAAGGCTACGAGTATTCGCGTACCGGGAACCCGACGCGCGCGGCGCTGGAGGCGTGCGTAGCGGCGCTCGAGGGAGGCGCGTTCGGGTTGGCGTTCGCGAGCGGCAGCGCCGCGCATGCGACGGCGCTGCACACGCTGGCGCCGGGCGATCACGTCGTGTGCGGCGACGACGTTTACGGCGGGACGTACCGCCTGCTGGAGAACGTCTTCCGCCCGTCGGCGGGGATCGAGACGACGTTCGCGCCGCTGCACGAGCCGGGGGCGCTGCAGGCGGCGTTGCGCCCGGCGACGAAGATGGTGTGGATCGAGACGCCGACCAACCCGTTGCTGAAGATCGTCGACCTGCGCGCCTGCACGGCCATGGCGGCGGCGGCGGGCGTGCCGGTGTGGGTCGACAACACGTTCGCCACGCCGGTCCTGCAGCGGCCGCTGGAGCTGGGAGCCACGGCCGTGGTGCATTCGACGACGAAGTACCTGAACGGCCACAGCGACGTGGTAGGCGGCGTGGTGGTGACGTCGGACGCGGCGCTGCGCGAGCGCCTCGCCTATCTTCAGAACGCCATCGGGGCGGTGCCCGGACCGAACGACGCGTGGCTGGTGCTGCGCGGTCTGAAGACGCTGGACGTGCGCATGGAGCGTCACTGCCGAAACGCCGCGGCGGTGGCGGATTGGCTGGCCCCGCATCCGAAGGTATTGCGCGTCATCTACCCGGGGCGGCGCGATCACCCGCAGCACGACCTGGCGGCGCGGCAGATGCAAGGATTCGGGGGCATGGTGAGCTTCGAGCTGCGCGGCGGGCTGGAGGCGGCGCGCCGCGCCATCGGCGCCACGCGCCTGTTCGCCTTGGCCGAGTCGCTGGGCGGCGTGGAGTCCTTGATCGAGGCGCCCGCGCTGATGACGCACGCGTCGATCCCGCGTGAGGCGCGCCTGGAGCGCGGTCTGGCGGACGGTCTGGTGCGGCTGTCGGTGGGCATCGAGCACGCCGACGATCTGATCGCCGACCTCGATCAGGCGCTGGCGGCCGCGTAGCGCGGCCGCCTCCTTTTCTTGCCCGGGGGCCCGTGCGCGCGGCGCGGACGCCGTGCTCCGATGCCCCCGGACCCCGTCGGCGGGGCGGCAAAGCCGCCGTTTCCGCCTCCTTTTCTTGCCCGGGGGCCCGTGCGCGCGGCGGGGACGCCGTGCTCCGATGCCCCCGGACCCCGTCGGCGGGGCGGCAAAGCCGCCGCTTCCGCCTCCTACTTCTTCGGTGCTTTGCCGAAGGTGAGGTCGAA
>DASYRF010000516.1:0-12470 GCA_036004705.1 Myxococcota bacterium | reverse complement strand
ACGGCGGGGGGCGGGGCGTCGGCGGGGGCGGCGCGGCCGGAGCTGCCGCTGACGATCCAGGGGGCCATCCAGTCGCGCCTGGACCACCTGCCGGCCGACGAGAAGGACCTGCTCAAGCGCGCCGCCGTCTTCGAGGAGCGCTTCTGGAGCGAGGCGCTGGTGGCGATGGGCGTTCCCGACCCGGCGCCGCTTCTGGCCCGCTTGCGGCGCCGCGACCTCGTCGCGCCGCGCCCCGGCAGCACGCTGGGCGGCCAGACGGAGTGGTGCTTCCGGCAGGCGCTGGTGCGCGACGTGGCCTGCGGCATGCTGACGGGCGCGCAGCGCGAGGCGCTGCACCGCGCCGCCGCCGCTTGGCTGGAAGGGCTCGCCGACGGCGCCCCCGAGGCCATCGCCGCGCAGCTCGACGCCGCCGGCGACGGGGCCGCGGCCGCGCCCTGGTGGGTGCGCGCCGTCGAGGCGGCCGATGCGCGCGGCGACAGCGAGGGCGTGCTCGCCCACTCCGAGCGTGCGCTCCCGCACGTCGGCGACCCCGACCTGCTCTTCAAGCTCCACGACCTGCGCTACCTGGCGAACTATTACCTCGGGCGCGTGGAGGCGCAGGACGAGTCGATGCGCGCGCTGGAGGCGCTGGCGGGGCGGGCGAAGAACGTCGCCGACCGCCGCTCCAAGCGCCGGCGCGGCCACTACTTGCGACGCCGCGGACAGATCGCCGAGGTGCTGGCCTTCTACGAGGCGGACCTGGTGCAGGCGCGCGCCGCGGGCGACGCCGTCTGGGAGGTGCTGGCGCTGTCGGGGCTGGGCGGGACGATGGCCGACGCCGGCCGCCCGGCCGAGGGGCAGGTGCACACCGACCGCGCCGTGGAGCTGGCGCGGCGTGTGGGGGACCCGTTCTACGTGGCCACGGCAGCCGAAGGCTGCGGCTACACGGCTGGGGTGACGGGCGACGCCATGCGCGCCTACGAGCTGTACCGGGAGGCGGCGCGCCTGTACGACGCGACCGGGGACGTGCGGCGGGCGGCGACGGCACGCTCCAACGCCGGCGTGTCGCTGATGGTGTTCGCCGCCTGGGGCGAGGCGAAACGCGAGCTGGAGGCGTCGCTGATCGCGTGCACGCGATTGGGGCTGCTGCGCACGCGCGGCTACGCGCTGGCGAACCTGAGCCAGGCGTACGCGAACCTGGGCGACTTCGCCGCGGCGCGCGCGGCCGCCGACGAGTCCATCGCCGTGGCAGACCGCACGAAGGAGGCGCGCCTGCGCGTGGCCGCGCGGTATCACCGCGCGCTGGTGCAGCAGCTCGCGGGGGACCACGCGGGCGCGCGCGCCGACTTGCAGGCGGCGCTGGCCGACCCGCTGGCGGGGCCGATGGAGGCGGACATGCGCACGCTGTTGGCGCTGGGGCTGCTGGCGGAGGGAGACGCGCGCGGCGCGCTGGCGGAGGCCCGGCGTGCGGTCGACCTGCGCGAGCAAAGCGGCGCGTTGGAGTTCCTGGCGGTGGAGATGTACCTCTGCGCCTTCGACGCGCTGGCGGCGCTGGGACGGCCGGCGGAGGCGCGACCGTTCGCCACCAGGGCGGCGGACCTGGTGCGGCGGCGCGCGGCGACGATGAACGAGGCGACGCTGCGCGGCCACTACCTCGCGCACCCGCCGCATGCGCGCGCGCTACAGCTCGACGGCGAGCCGGCGCCGCCCGCGGCCGGAGCCGCCGGCGCGTGAGCGCGCCCCAGGGCAACGGGGACCGCGGCGACGTCGGCGCCGTCGGCGGGGGCGGCATCGACGGCGACGGCGGCGGCGGCGGCGGCATCGACGTCGGCCGCGGGGGCGGCATCGGCGGCGGGGGCGGCATCGACGTCGGCGGCGGGGGCGGCATCGTCGGCGGGGGCGGCATCGACGGCGGCGGCGGCGGCGTGGGGGGCGCGGCTCCGCCGGCGGCGGGGGCGCGGCTGGCGCTGGTGACGGCGCTGGCGGTGCTCGGCGCAGTCGCCGCGGCGCTCGTGCACGAGGGGCTCGGCCATTGCGCCACCGCGGCGGCGCTCGGCGCGCGGCTGTGGGCGGTCGGCGCCACGCGCTGCGAGCAGACCGGGCTCGACCCGGCCGGGTGGCGCGCGCTTGCCACCGCTGCGGCCGGCACCGTCGCCAACGTCGCGCTCGGCGCCGGCGCCTTCTTCGCGCTGCGCTTGCGGGCCGTGGCCGGCCGGCCGCGCGTCTACGCGCTGCTCTGGTTCGTTGCCGTTTTCGACGCGCTGCAGGGGTTCGGCACGCTATGGTGCGACGTGCTCCTCGGCCGCGGCGACTGGTCGGCGCTGGTGGGTACATGGGACGGGGCCTGGTGGGTGCGCGTCTGGCTCGGCGTGCTCGGTCTCGCCGGCACGGTCGTGACCGCCGTCGCCGCCGCCCGCGCCCTCGGCCCGTTCCTGCCCGCCGCGCCGCCCGCGGCGCGCGCCGCCGCCGCGCGACCCTTCGCCGTCCTCCCCTGGGCGGCAACCGCCGCGCTCTTCGCCGCCGCCGCCGCCCGCGCCGGCGGTTCCGGCGCCGAGGTCTTCTCCGCGTCGCTCCCGCACTGGCTCGGGACCGTCGCGCTCGTGCTCGTGCCCCTCGCCGCCGCCCGCCTCGTCGCCGCGCGCGGCGCGCCCGCGCGGCCTGTCGCGCTCGCGCGCAGCCCTGCCCTCGTCACCGCCGGGGCCGTCGCCGCCGCCGGAACGCTCTTCGTGCTCGCGTCCGGCGTCCCGTTCGGCCCGCATGGCGCCGCGCGCGCGCTGGCGGCGACCGCCGCGCCCGCTCCCGGCTGCGCGCGCTGCGACGCGCCGCGCCTGGCCGCCACCATGGCGCGCGCCGACATCAACGAGAGCTCCGGCCTCGTCGCTTCGCGCGCCCACCCCGGCGTCGTCTGGACGCACAACGACTCCGGCGACGCGCCGCGCCTCTTCGCCGTGCGCGCCAGCGACGGCGCCGACCTCGGCGCCTTCACGCTCCTCGGCGCCGACGCGGTCGACTGGGAAGACGTCGCGCTCGGCCCCTGCAGCCCGCCCGCCGGCGCGGCCGCGCCGCCCGCCGGCTCCTGCCTCTGGGCCGCCGACATCGGCGACAACTTCCGCAGCCGCACCAGCGCCGCCGTCTACCGCGTCCCCGAGCCCGCCCCGCTCGCCGGGGGCGGCGACCACGACGTCCCGGGCGCGGTCGCCTTCCCGTTCGTCTATCCCGACGGCCCGCACGACGCCGAGACGCTGCTCGCCGATCCGCGCAGCGGGCGCCTCTACGTCGTGACCAAGACCAAGTCGGGGCCCAGCACCGTGTTCCGCTTTCCGGACGGCGCCGCCGCCGGCTCGACCGCCACGCTCGTGCCCGTCGCCACGCTCGACTTCTCGGCGCTCGGCCAGCAGGTCACCGGCGGGGACGTCTCCCCCGACGGCACGCGCGTCGCCATCCGCACCTACGACGCCGCGGTGATCTACGCCGTCCCGCCCGGCGCCGCGCTCGACGCCGCGTTCCGTTCCCCGGCGTGCCCCGTCCCCATCGACGCCGGCGGCCAGGGCGAGTCCGTCGCCTTCTCCGCCGACGGGCGCTCGCTGTGGTCGACGCGCGAAGCCATCCCCGCTCCGCTCTTCGTGTCTACCTGTCACTAGACTACACCGCGTCGACGCCAGGCGGCGGCGGGGAAGGTCCGGCGCGGCGCGTCGTAGGAACGGGCGGAGGCACGATGGAAGCGGTGCTGCGTGGAGCCACGAACTCGAAAGCGATGATGGGCGTCGTCGTGGGCGTCTTCATTCTGCCGGGGATCTTGGGGGTTATCGGCGGGGTCTCGGCCTTGCGCGCCGATCCCGCCGACGTGCCGATGGGGGCGGCGTGCCTGGCGGGCGGGGTGGTGCTCTTCGTGCTGGGCGTGCTGCTTCAGCGTGCGACGACGCGCGCGGTGGAGGTCAGCGCGAGCGGCATCACGATGCGCCCGAAGAGCGGAAATGCCACGACGATCCGCTGGGACGAGCCGCACGACTTCTTCTACCGCGGCGTACAGATGCGCGCGGCGGGCGTGGTGCCGCTCGGCACGGTGGTGTCCGTGCGCGTGGTGACGCCGGACCGGCGTCGCATCGAGGTCTCTTCCAGCGCCGGCCACAACAGCGAGCTCCCGCCGGCCATCGAGCGGTACAGCACGGAGGCGAGTTTCCCCTTGGTGCGCGCGCGGCTCGCCGGCGGCGGCCAAGTCTCGTTCGGGCCGGTGGAGCTGGGCAGCGGCTGGGTGCGCGTGGACGGGACGACCTACCCGGTGGGTCAGGTGAAGTCGATGTCCGTCTATGCGGGTGTGCTGCGGCTGGAGCTCGAAGGCCGCTTCTTCGCCGCCAAGACGCGCATCCGCGACATCGCCAATTACCCGACGCTGCTGCGCGCCCTGGCGGAGATGAAGGCGCAGGCCGCGCTGAAGACGGCGCCGGCGGCGCAGGCCTGACGGCTACTAGCTGACGACGGCGGCCGCCGGACCGTCGCCGAACAAGGCGAGCACTTCGCCGGCGGCCGACAGCACCACGGTGCGGGTCTTGCCGAACCCCATGGCGCACAGCGGACCACAGTAGTCGCGCCAGTCGAGGCGCATCTCGACGACCCAGACGTCGGCGAAGGTGCGGCCGTCGCGCGTGAACGTGCGCGCGCGCCGCACGGTGGCGGCGTATTCGAGCCGCGAGGCGAGCATCTTGACGGCGGCGCCCGCCGGCGCGCGCTCGCCGCGCGCGAACGCCGTCGTGAGATCGAGGTAGTAGCGGAGCGCGTCCCCGGTGACGGCGTAGGCCAGGCGCACGCCGTCGAAAGCCGAGTACCACCAGAGCCGCGCGTCGGACGGCACCGCACCCAGCTTGAAGTGCGCGCCGTCGATGGCGGCGAGGACGTCGGCGCGCGGCGGATAGGCCGCCTCCGCCAGGCACAGCGCCCGCGCTTGGTCCGGCCCGCCGGCGTCGCGCCGGACCTGCACCTCGAACGGGGCCGGCAGATCCAGCGTGACGGGAAGCGCCGAGAGGCAGTCGGCCAGGCCGGAGGGCGCGGACGAACGCGCCGGCGCGGACGCCGCGGACGCCGCCGCGGACGCCGGCACTGACGTCGGCGCGGGCGCGGGCGACGCGCGCGCCCCGGCTGGCGCGAGGGCTGGCGCATGCACGCAACCGGCGAGCCCCAGCAGCAGCGGCAGCACCAGCCGTGCCCCGCGGCGTGTGGCGTGTGTCGGCTCGTGCTCGTCGTCAGGCATCTCGGGTCCCCCCGGCTCGGGGCGGTGTGCGTGCAGCTAGCATGCTCAATCTTCGCAGCTCCCGCCGGTGCAGGTACACGTCAGCGGGCCGCCGTCGCAGGTCATACCGTGCTGGGGGCAGGGGGCCTCGGCCGGGCAATTGCACAGACCGGTGAGGAGGTCGCAGGTGCCCCCGGCGGCGGCGTTGCAGTCGGCGTCCGCGTCGCAGCGGCACTCGTTCCCCGAGCAGACGAAGCCAGCGCCGCACGACTCGGCCGGCGCCGGCGTGCAGGCGCACGCACCGCCGGGAAGGCACGTGTTGTACTCGTCGGTGTCGGGGCACGCCTCGCCGGCGCCGGCCACGTCGCTGCCGCACGCGCAGTCGCTCGCCGCGTTGCAGGTCTCCAACGGCCCGCACAGCGACGCACCGCAGCGGCAGCCGACGCCGGCCACGCAGTCGGGCGTAGCGCCGGTGCAGGCCTCGCCCGTCGCTGCGGTCGTGCCGCCGCAGGTGCAGTCGCCGCCGGGGCCGGTGCAGGTCTCGCCCGGACCGCACAGCGACGTGCCGCAGCGGCATCCCACCCCCGCCAGGCAGTCGGGCGCGGTGGCGCTGGTGTTGGCGCACGCGGGCCCCGACGCCGGCGACGTCGGCCCACACGTGCACTCGCCGGCAACGCACGTCTCGTCCGAGTCGCACGTCGAGCCTGCGTCGCAGCGGCAGGCGCCCGACACGCAGGTCGGGTTGGAGCTGGCGTTCGGACACGCCGTCATCGCCCCCGGCGACGTCGTGCCGCACGTGCATTCGCCGGCCACGCACGTCTCGTCCGGGTCGCAGGTGGAGTTCATGTCGCACCAGCAGGCGCTCCCGCTGCAGGTCGGGTTGGCGGTCCCGTCCGGGCACGCTTCGCCGCCGCTCATGGCCACGACGGCCCCGCATGCGCACTCGAGCACCGCGTTGCAGGTCTCCGCGGCCCCGCACGCCGCTTCGGCGGCGTCGCCATTGCAGTCGTTGTCCACGCCGGGGTTGCTGCAGTCCTCGGGCGCGCCGTCGTATACGGCCGCGGGCGACGACGCCTGCAGCCCGCTGCAGGCCGGGTCGCTCGCCCCGTCGCAGCAGTCGAGCGGATCGCCCGGCGCCGTTGCACAGCCGCGCCGCGCGCCGTCGCCGTCCAGGTCCCACTCCTCGTTCGGCAAGTTGGGCGTGGTGCCGAGATCGACGCATAGGTCGTTGTAGCCGTTGCAGACCTCGACCGCCTGCGGGCGCACGAACAGGATGCACACGCCCGCGCCGCCGGAGCAGACCGCGGCGCCGAGGCGGCACACGCCGTCCGGGACTTCCGCATACGTGCCGATTCCGCCGATCGGGTTGCCGTAGCAGGCTTGCGGCGCGCCGGTGGCGTCGCTGAAGCCGGGGTTGCCGTCGTCGATCGCGCCGTCGCAGTCCTGGTCCGTGCCGTCGCACGTCTCCACGGCGCCGGGATGCACGTCGGGGTCGGCGTCGTCGCAGTCGCAGCCGGCCGTCTCGCCCGCGCCGCAAGCGACGTAGCGGTCGCCGTCGGCGTCCACGGCGGCGCTGCAGCCGACGTCACCGCCGGCGCAGTCGTCGTCGATTCCGTTGCCGCAGAACTCCCCCGCCCCGGGGAACACGGCGGGGTCGGCGTCGTCGCAGTCGTCGCCGCCCGCGGCGGCGTCGGCGTGGCCGTCGCCGTCGGCGTCCACGCAGGGCGGGTCGGCGCCGTCGCAGTCCCGGTCGGGCGCCCCGCAGTCCTCGGCCGCGCCCGGGTGCACGCCCGAGTCCCAGTCGGCGCAGTCGTCGAAGACGCCCAGGCACGCGCTGACGTCGATGCCGGCGCGCAGCAGCGCGCACAGCGGGTCGGCCGCCGGGTCGCAGCCGTACTCCGCCGCGCAGTAGCCGTCGCCGTCGGCGTCGGGGGTGAGGCACGTCGGGTCGGCGCCGTCGCAGTCCTCGTCCACGCCGTTGCCGCATAGGTCGGGCGCGCCCGGGTGAACGGTGGAGGCGGGCGCCGCGGGCGGGCAAGCGGGCTCGCTGCCGGCGTCGCAGCAATCGCCGCCGGGAAGCCCGCCCACGGGGCTGGGGCAGAAGCCGTCGCCGTCCTGATCGCAGGTGCACTGGAAGTCGGCGCCGTCGCAATCTTGGTCGACGCCGTCGGAGCAGCCGGTCGTGTCGTCCTCGGGCGCGCCCGGATGGACGGCGGGGTCGGCGTCGTCGCAGTCGCCGGCCGGGGCGGGGCCGGGAACGTAGCCGTCGCCGTCGAGGTCTATGCAAGGGCCGTCGCCGCCGGCGCAGTCGTTGTCGACGCCGTCGCTGCACAGGCCGATGAACCCTTCTTCGGACTCGAAGGGGTTGACGTCGACGCGCGTCGCGTCGCAATCGAGCCCCTCGACGGCGCAGGAGGCCGGCGGCGGCGGACAGACGTCGGTGAAGGTGTCGAGGTCGACGTCGGGGGCGCTGCCGTCCGCCGCGTTGAGAACGAACAGCGTGGCTTCGGCGTCGGCGCGGCCGAGGCGATCGAGCACGAAGGTGGCGGCGCCCAGCGGAGTGAGGGCGGTCAACGGCGCGTGGCTGCAGGGGACGTCGGCACCGCCGGCGCCGGCGCACAGCGGCCCGGTGCGCAGGTCCGGATCGTCCAGCGCCGCGAAGGCGTCGTCCACCGCGGCCGGGGCGTCGGCGTAGAGAACGACCTCGACGACGACGCGCGCGAGCGCGAGCGGTGAGCCCTCTTCGGCGCGGATGAACAGGAGAAAGCCGCGGCCCTGGAAGTCGGCGGGCGCGACGGCGGAGGCGGGGATCTGGTTGGCGACGGGACGGGCGCCGCGCGCGTCGGGCTCGAGGGCGCGCAGGCGGACCTTGAGCGTGGCGCTGGCGGCGCCGGCGGGCGCGCCGTCGAAATGCAGGCGCACGGCGGAGCGGGCGCAGCCGGCCGCGGCGGCGAGCCCGAGCGCCGAGGCCACGGCGAGCGCAACGGCAGGGACGGCGACGCGGCGCGCGCCGCGCCCGGGGCTGCCGGCCCGACCGATTCGTGCGGCCGGCGCGCGCGACGGTGCCGCGCGGACGATCAGCGCGGCCGGGGGTCGGTCAGGGCGCGAGCGTGCCATAGGCGTCGATGGTGTAGTCCGGCACGGGGCGCAGCCACCAGACGAGCACGAGGGCGGCGCCCGCGGCGAGGGCGGCGGCACCACCGCCGAGGGCGATCCAGAGGCCCGCATGCCGGCGCGCGGGCGGCGGTGCCGACGCCGTGGTGACGACTACTGCGGTGATGGCGCCGGCGGTGCGCCCGGCGCGGGCGGCGCGGGCACGCGCGATGAGCGCCTCGGCAAGCGGTAGGTTCGGGTCGGCGCCGCCGGCGTGGGCGATGTACCCCTCGGCGTGACGGATGGCCTCGTCGTACTCGCCCAGCTCCTCCAGGCAGGTGGCCATGTTGAGGAGGAAACCGGGGCGCGCGTAGAGCTTGTACCCGGCGCGGAAGCTCGCCAGCGCCTCGGGAAAGCGTTCCATCTCGAAGAGCGCGCCGGCGAGATCGTAGTGGATGCGCGCCAGGGCGACCGGGTCGGCGGGAGGAGCGGGCCGCGGCGCCTCCTTGCCGCCGCGCGTCTCGACGCGCACCCGCTCGACGTCCTCGCGGATGAGCTTCGCGAGCCCGGCGTCGGGTGGCGGCGCGGCAAAGTGGAGCGCCGCGTCGAGCTTGACGAGCGCCTGTGTGAGCTTGCCCTGGTACCAGAGCGCCTGGCCTAGGTTGTAAAGGAAGGCGGCGCGCGGGGCGAGCAGGTGGCCGGCGCTGAACTCCGTCTCGGCTTCGGCGAAGCGGCCCAGATCCATGAGCGCGCGGCCGGCGCGGAAGTGCAGCTTCGCGCGAGCCTCGGGGGTGAGCAGCACCACGGACGGACGATCGGGCGCAGGCACGAGCGGCGGTGCCGGGGCGAGGGCGGGTGCAGGAGCGGGCGCGGGAATGGGCGCGGGGGCCGCGGCGGGCGCGGGCGCGGCTGCGAGCGCGGGCGCGGGCGCGGGTGAAGGCGGCGACGCGGGCGCGGGTGCGAGGGCGGGGACGGGCCCGGGCGCCGCGGTGGCGGCGGGCGCGGGCTTCGCCTTCGTCTTCCCTTTCGCCTTCGCCGCGGCCGGTGCGAACGGCACGGCTGTGATGATCAGGATCGCTGCCGCGGCCAGCGAAGGGAGATGCCACCGCCCGCGCGCGCGCAGGTGCCGCATGCGCGGGCATCGTACCAGATCACGCCAAGCGCGGCCGGAACCGCAACCGCAGCCGGAGCCGGAGCCGGAACGGGAACCGGAGGGAGCGGGCTAGTCGGCGCGCGAGACGAGGAACGTCAGGTAGTCGCCCTCGGTGCAGGGGAGGCGGACAGGATGGTCGGGTGCGGCGCCGGCGGACTCGAGGACGGTGACGGCGCGGCCGACGTCGTAAGCCGCCTCGCCGAGCGTGCGCGCCAGCTCGGCGGCGCGCGCCTGGGTCGTGCACGAAGCGGTGGCGAGCACGCCGCCCGGGGCGAGCACGCGCAGCGCCGCGCCGTGCAGCTTGCGGTAGCCACGGGCGGCGGCCTCGGCGCCGGCGCGGCCGCGCGCGAACTTGGGCGGGTCCAGGACCACCGCCTCCCAGCGATCGCCGCGCTCGGCGGCGGCGGCGAGGAAGCGAAAGACGTCGGCCTCGACGCAGGTGGCGCGGTCGGCGAAGCCGTTCAGCTCGGCGTGCTCGCGCGCGCGCCCGACGGCGCGGCCCGAAGAATCGACCAGCGTCGCCGCCGTGGCCCCGGCCCCCAGCGCCGTGAGCCCGAACCCGCCCGCGTAACAGTAGAGGTCCAGCACCGTGCGCCCGCGCGCGTAGGCGGCGAAGCGCCTGCGGTTCTCGCGCTGGTCGCAGAACCAGCCGGTCTTCTGCCCGCCCAGCGGGGACACGCGCCAGCGCAGCCCTCCTTCGCGCACGTCCACGCCTTCCGGCGGCAGCTCGCCGCGCACCACGGCGGCCGCCGCTTCGTCGCCGAGCCCTTCGGCCTCGGCGCCAGTGGCGCGAAGCTCCACGAGCGCGCGCGGATCCCAGGCGGCGGACAGCGCCTCCCAGACGGCGGCGGCGTGCCGGCGCAGCCCCACCGACCCGAACTGTGCGACCAGCACGCCGGCATAGTGATCGACCGAGAGCCCCGGCAAGCCGTCGCCCTCGGCGTTCACGACGCGGAACGCGTCGGTGCCTTCGCGCGGAAGGCCGAGAAGCGTACGGCGCAGCGCGGCGGCGTCGTGGATGCGGCGCGCCAACAGCGCGTCGTCGAGCTTCTCCCCGGCGCGCGCCACCAGGCGAACGCGGATCTGCGAGACGGGGTTGAAGAACCCTTCGCCGATGCGGCGCCCGCTCTCGTCGACGACCTCCACCACGTCGCCCGCCGCGGGGGAGCCGTGCAGCTGGCGGATCGCGCCCGAGTAGACCCACGGATGGCCGAGCCATAGCGGCAGGGCGCGGCCGCGCTTGATCTCCACACGCGCGGTGGGCGTCATGCGTCGCGCAGCCAGCGCACGAAGCGCGCCAGGCCCTCGTCCAGCTCGACCTTCGGGGCGAACCCGAGCTGCGCCCGCGCCAGAGAGACGTCGGCGAACGTGTGCGGCACGTCCCCCGGCTCGGCGGGCAGGTGCTCCAGGCGCGCCGGCTTGCGCAGCGCCGCGGCGAGGCGCTCCACCAGCGCCGCCAGCGTCACCGGCTGCTCGCGCCCCAGGTTATAGATGCGGAACGCCGCCACGCCGCGCCCCAGCTCGTCGAGCGCGCGCAGCGTGCCGTCGGCGATGTCGTCCACGTAGGTGTAGTCGCGGCTGGAGGTGCCGTCGCCCAGCACCGGCACCGGCTCGCCGCGCTCGAGGAGGCGCGCGAACTTGTGGATGGCCATCTCGGGGCGCTGGCGCGGCCCGTAGACCGTGAAGAAACGCAGGCACGTCACGTCGAGCCCGTGCACGTGATGGGCGGCGTGCAGCGCGAGCTCCCCGGCGCGCTTGCTGGCGCCGTAGGGCGACACCGGACGGTCGGCCGGCTCGTCCTCGCGAAACGGCAGGCGGCTGGCGGCGCCGTACACGGACGAGGAGCTGGCGAACAACAGACCGCGCACGCCGCCGGCGTCGCGGCACGCCTCCACCAGCTCCACCGTGCCGCGGACGTTCACGTCCATGTAAAGCGCGGGTCGGGCGATGGAGGGGCGCACGCCCGCCCAGGCGCCAAGATGGACGACGCGGTCGACGCCCTCCGCGCGCAGCAACGCGGCGACGGCGGGGCGGTCGCGCAGGTCGCCACGTTCGAGCCGCCAGCCGGCGCGCGCCCCCGGCGCGGCGGCGACGGCCGCGGCGTTGCGCTCCTTGAGCGCCGGGTCGTAGAAGTCGGTGAACGCGTCGAGCCCCACGACCCGCTCGCCGCGCGCGAGCAGCCGCTCGCACACGTGCGAGCCGATGAAGCCCGCCGCCCCCGTGACCAGGATGGCCGCCACGGCGCGCACCTTAGAGCGGATCGCGAAATGCGGCAACCGCACAGCGCCCGGCGCGCACAGGCCCCGGGCAAAAGTGACCGGCGCCCGCTTCCCTGATAGATTTCCGGCGCGAAAGGGGCGTCGAGCCTTTGCAACAGTACCTCTACAAGTTGCGCCGGGGCTCGCAGGAGGTGGCGCTCACGCCCGGAACCTGGGTAGTGGGACGCACGCCCAACGCCGGCGTGTACGTGCCCGACCCGATGGTAAGCCGCCGCCACGCCCTGATCCGCGTCGCGCGAAACCACCTCGACGTCCTGGACCTCGGCAGCCGAAACGGAACGTACCTGAACGGCCAGCTCGTGCGCGGGGCGCGCGGGCTTTTTCCCGGCGACCGCCTCAAGTTCGGGTCGCTGGAGTACGAGGTGGAAGGGCACCCAGTGGCGGCCGACGATCCCTATTACAACGACGACCAGGAGACGCCGCTGCCGACGCGGCTCATCCGCGACGAGATCGCCGACCGCGCCAAGAAGGCGGTGAACCTGGACGACGAGCTGGGCGAGCGCACGGTGGTGGGGCGCGCCCCCGGCGGGCCTGGCGTGATCAAGAGCGGCGGGGGGCGCGTGCTGCCGCCGGAGCCGCCGACCGGAGAGCTGCGCACGCCGCTGCCCGTGCGCGGGCGCACGCCGTCGGGCGAGTTCCCCAAGGCGTCCGGCGGGGGCGGCAACGCGGGTGCCGGCACGAGCAGCGGAGGCGGGAGCAGCGCGACGGAGACGCCGCCGCGCTCGCCGTCCGGCGCCCACCT
>DASYRF010000515.1:0-11457 GCA_036004705.1 Myxococcota bacterium | reverse complement strand
CGCGGCGCCGTCGCTGGTGCGCGCCGTGTCGTGGATCTGGAGAAGCGCCTCGAGGCTGGCGCTGTAGCCGCCGGCGTCCAGGTCGACGCGGTACGGGAGCCCGCGAACGAGAACGACGTAGTCGACGTCGTCGGGATATGGGAGCGCTGTGAGGCACGCGCGAAACGGGTCGTGCACGAGCGTCTCGTACTCGCTGAAGGTCATGGCGCGCTGCAGTGGATCGATGCCGGCCAGCCCGCACAGGTGGTCAGCCGGCAACGAGCGCGCCGACTGGTAGTGCGTGGCCACGGCGGCAGCTTCCGCGTCGTCGGCGTTGAAGACGAGCAGCACGTTCATAGGGCCGCCGCCGGCGCGTGCGGCGGCGGGTGCGAGGAGCGCGGCGGCGAGCGTGGCGACGAGCGCGCCCGGCGCGGCCGACGCGCGCCGCTGCCGCCTCGAACGTGCCGGTCCTCCTGTCATCAGCGGCAGGTCGGCGGGTCGATGCGCGTGAACGCTCCGGGGAACACGAAGCTGGACGGCCCGAACGTCAGCGCCGGACTCGACAGCTGGATGCGGCCGTCGGCGCCAAAGCCACCGAACTGATTGGTGAGCGGCCCGGCCGGCCCTCCCAGCCCGCCCGATGCGCGGACCACGCCGTCGAGACTGAACGTCGCGCCTTCGAGCCAGATCATCCCGCCGCCGCCGCCGCCGCCGCCGCCGGAGTTGCACATCCCGGCGATCTTCACCGCTCCCGCCCCGCCGTCGGCCACGATGCCGCCACTGGCGCTGATGGTCAGGTTGGTGGCGATGATTCGCACCGCGCCGCCGCCGCCGCCGCCGCCCCCGCCGTTGGCCCCACCTCCCGCTCCACCGCCGCCGCCGGTGAACGTGGTCATCATCGGATCGCTGTACGCGGTGCCGCCGGTGCCGAAGCCTCCGCTGGAGCTGAGGCCGTCACCGCCCGCCGTGCTCGCGCCGCCCCCGCCACCGCCGCCGCCCGGGCCGAACGCGCCGCCGAAGCCCGGCGTAGCGGAGCCGGCGATGAGCCCCGCAGCGAGCCCTCCCATGCCGCCGTCGCCGCCCACCATGCCCGTCCACGCGCCCGGCGTCATGCCGTTGGGCGCGCCGCCGAGGCCGACGCCGTTGCCGCAGTCACCGCCGCCGCCGCCGCCGCCGCCGCCCGGCCCGGCGTCGCCGCCGTTGGGCCCAGTGCCGGGGATGCCGGAGTCGAGACCGTTCTTGCCGCGCAGGTCGAGCGTCCCGTCGATGATGACGTCGTCGGCGAAGATCTCCAGCGCCGCCGTGCCGCTCACCGTGACCGTGACGCCGGCGGCGATCTGGAAGAGCCCGTAGTCGTAGACGCCCGAGGCCAGAACCGTGTCGGCGATGAAGATGACGTCGCCGCTCGTCCCCAGCGAGCACCCCTCCGTTTGGCACAGGCTGTTGCAGCCGTCGCCCGATGTGGTGTTTCCGTCGTCGCACTGCTCGCCCGGCTCGACAGAGCCGTCTCCGCACACGGCGGGCGGCGCGCACCCGCTCGTATCGAACGACGTGCAGGTCGCCGAGCACGCCAGCGTGCCGGGGCCGAAGCCGAGCGTCATGCAGTCCTGGCCGCCGAGGTCAGCGCCGTCGCAGGTCTCGGGCGCGTCAAGGGAGCCGTTGCCGCAGGTCGCGACCGTGCAGCCGGACGCGTCGAACGTGCAGTCCGGCGCGCAGGCCAACGTGCCGCCGGTGAAGCCGACGAACGAAATGCAGGCGAGGCCGCCGAGGTCGCTGCCGTCGCAGTCTTCGCCGGCGTCGATCACGCCGTTGCCGCAGTCCAGCGGGCAGGTGCCGCAGTCGGCCGGGCAGCCGGTACAATCCTCGCTCGGGTCGCAGTCGAAGTCGCCGCACACCACTGGCGCCGTGCCGACGATGGCCACGGTGAGCGTGCTCGCCGCGGCCAGGTCGATGTCATTGCTGCCGCTGCCGCGCTCCACGTCCCCGTCGAAAGCGACGATGGCCACGTTGAGCACACCGCTGACGCCGGCGTCGAGCTCGACGCTGAAATTCTGGGGAAGCATGAAGGGACGGCCGTCCGGCTCCATCACGTCCTGCGTTTCGGGCGCGCGAGCCCCGAGCGTGAGCGTCACGGACAGACGCGTCAGGCTCGTCGCCGCAGGGAAGCCCATGCCGCGGTCCACGGTGACGACGACGTACTTGACGCCGGGGCGGCTGCACCCGGACAGCGGAGCGGCGGCGAGCAGCCCCCCCAGCAGAGCGAGCCGGACGAGGGAGAGACCAAGCGAGACCATGGACGGTTGCCGGCGGTTCATGATGTCCTTCGCGCGTTTCTGAAACTGTAGCACGCTCCACGGGAGCGGCGACTCGACGCCGCCGGCCGTGGCATGCATGATCGCTCGTCATGGCCGACTCGCCCGTGCCTGCTCTCCCTCCGCCCGCACCCACACCTGTGCCGCCCGCAGCCTCGCCGCCATCAGCAACGGCGCCGTTGCTGCCAGCGCTTTCGCCTCAGCCCGCCCCCGCGCCGCCGGCGGCGCCCTCGCGGCTTGGCCAGGGCCTCTTCGCCGCCGGGGCGGTGGCGTTGCCGCTCGGCCTGGGCGCGGCCATCGGCTACTGGGTCGCCGACCGCGAGGTGCGCTGGCTACCCACCATGGTCGGCGCGTTGCTGGTGCTCGCCGTGCTGGCGCTCGGCGCGATGGCCGCCGGCACGTATCTCCTCGGCCCGGGCGCCGGGCTGCGCCGCGGCCGAAAGCGGTTCATCGCCTTCGCGCTCCTGGCGGTGCTGGCCACCGGCGTGCGCGTCGCCGTCTTCGTCGCCGCCCGCAAGAGCCCGCTCACGTCGCTCTCCACCGCTGACTTCGCCACCGCCTTCGCTCAGGACGTGCGCCTTTACCGAGAGTACGACGGTGGCCTCGCGCGCATCGTCGCCACGCTCGCCGCGCGCGAGGACCTGTTCGGGCCCGGCGCGGTCCCGCGCGTCCTGAGCGCCGACGAGGAGGCTCTCGTCCTGGACGCCTGGCAAGACTACGTCGACACCTCGCTGGCGCTCGATCAGGTCCGCCGTTTTTACGAGGACTACTACCGTTTCGACCTCTCGCGCCTGGAGCGCGAGCGTCATCTGAAGGCCTTCCTGCTCACGTTCGCCGCGGAGATGTCGCTGTACGAGAACACGGCGGCGCTCATCGCGCTGCTAGACCGCAACCCCAACGCCGCCAAGTTCCTCGACCTGGAGCGCCCGGCGCGCCACATCCCCGCCGGCAGCGTTGCCGGTGCGCGCGAGGAGCTGGCCGGGTTGTCCGATTTCGGGCGCGTGGTCGCCGGCAAGCGTTACCTCGCCTACCTGGACGTCATGCACGACGCCAGCCGCGAGGCCCTGGCCGCCGGCGCCGGCTGGCTCTGGGGCGAGGTGGAGCGCCACCTTTCCGACATCGAGGCCAGCAACGCCGCCGCGCTCGCCGGCCTCTCCATCGGCAGCGACTGGTCGCCGCTCGAGCGCCATCTGAAGCTGCTCGCGTACCCGGTCACCGCCGGGGTCGCCGAATGGATGGGCGACACACGCGTCAAGCGCATCGGGCACGAGCTCATCACGGACGATCAGGTGGCCGCGCTGGGCGCCGCGCTCGCGCCTGGCGACGTGCTGCTGGAGCGCCGCAACTGGTTCATCTCGAACGTGGGCCTCCCCGGGTTCTGGCCGCACGCCATCCTTTATGTAGGGCCCAACGACTTGCTGGCGCGGACCTTCGACGCCGACGCCGAGACGCGCGCGTGGCTCAAGCGCGAGACGGGGCGCGACCTCTCCTTCACCGCGTTCCTGGCGGAGCGTTTCCCGCGCGCCTTCGCCGAGCGGGCGGGCGGCGCCGGCGAGCCGCCGCGCGTGGTCCTCGAGGCGGTGAGCGAGGGCGTCGTGCAGAACACCCTGCGCGACGCGGTGGGCGACTACCTGGCGGCGATGCGCCCGCGCCTGCCGGCGTGGGTGAAGGCACAGGCCATCGCGCGCGCCCTCGGCTACCTGGGCCGCCCGTACGACTTCGACTTCGATTTCGCGACCGACCATGCGCTGGTGTGCACGGAGCTGGTGTGGCGCAGCTACCGTCCCGCCGGCGAAGCGCCGGGGTTGAGCATCCCCACGGTCCGGGTCCTAGGGCGCGAGACGTTGCCGCCGACGGACATCGCGCGTCTGTTTCGCGACGAGCGCGCCAAGCCGGGCCCGCAGCTGGAGTTCGTCTACTTCCTCGAAGGGCGCGAGCACCATGGCGACGCCGTCGTTTCCACCGAGCCGGCGTTCCTCACGACGCCCGACCGCTCGAAGTGGGACTTCGGGCAGCCCTGAAGGGCGGCGCCTCCCCGCTCGCGCCGTGGCGGTGACGGCGGCGGCCGCTGCGGCGCGCCGGGGCGCGTTGACTTCGAGTGAGTCTAGCGTTACGAACGTCGGTCCTGCGCCAAAACGAAAACCCGAGGAGGGGCCATGTCCAAGCCAAAGGTCCGAGTCTGCATCGACAAGCGACCAGCCGAGCACCGCATCATCGAGGCCGCCCACGCGGCGACAAAGGAGAACGTGCACAACGCGCCGCTGGGCGTCGGCCGCGGCAGCCCGGAGCTGCACAAGACGCGCATCGCCAGCGTGACCAAGAAGCGCTGGGCGCCGGGGCGCACGCTGCGCGTGCGGTTCCTGGAAGGCGATCCGACCGTGCAGGCGCGCGTGGCGAGCGTCGCCAAACAATGGAGCCAGTACGCGAACGTCAAGCTCGAGTTCGGCAACGATCCCCAAGCGGAGATCCGCATCGCCTTCGACATGACGGACGGGTCCTGGTCCTACATCGGCACCGACGCGCTGCTGGAGAACGCCGCGGCGTCGACGATGAATTACGGGTGGCTGGAGCCTTCCACGCCCGACGACGAAGTGGGGCGCGTCGTGCTCCACGAGTTCGGCCATGCGCTGGGAGCCATCCACGAGCACCAGAGCCCCGATGCCGGCATCCCCTGGGACCGCGAGGCGGTCTACGCCTACTACATGGGGCCGCCGAACAACTGGACGCGCGCCGACGTCGATTCCAACATCTTCGACCGCTACAGCGCCACGACGACGCAGTATTCCAAGTTCGACCCCGACTCGATCATGCTTTACGCGGTGGACAATGCGCTGACGACTGGCAACTACGAGATCGGCTGGAACCGGGTGCTGTCGGCCGTGGACAAGCAGTACATGGCTGCCTGGTATCCGCAGCAGGCGCCGGTGGCCACTTCCTTGACGATGGACGCCGCGTCCGTGCAAGCGTCGATCGCCGCTCCCGGCGAGATCGACCTCTTCAAGTTCGTGGCGCCGTCCGACGGCAAGTACCGGGTGCAGACGACCGGACAGACCGACACCGTGATGGGGCTGTACGGCCCCGATTCGCTGTCGACCCTGGTGGCTGAGGACGACGACAGCGGCTACGCGTACAACGCGCGCATCGCCACGTGGCTCAGCGCCGGCACCTATTACGTCCGCGTTCGCCACTACGGCGCCAGCGGCACCGGAACCTACCGCATGGCGGTCCGCCGCCTGTAGCGCGGGATCACGGCGCGGCCAGCCGGCGCGCGCGCGGGATCACGACGCGGCCAGCCAGCGGAGGGCGAGGCGGCCTTCGCGCAGCAGGTCCGCGTCGCCCACGCCTTGCGCGTAACGGACGACGCTGGCGGCGTGGTAGGCGGCGCGGAACGCGGCGAGCCTCCAGGTGTCGTCGTCGATGGGGCCGTAGGCGCGGCGGAAAGTTTCGTGCGCCGCCGGCGGCAAGCACCAGTGCGCGAGGGCGAGGTCGACCGCGCGTTCCCCCAGGTGGACGTCGCCCCAGTCGATGACTCCGGCCGGGCGGGCGCGCTCATCGACGAGGACGTGCCGCACGTAGAGGTCGCCGTGCACGAGCACCGGCGGCACGCGGTCGGCGCCCGGGCGGGCGGTCGGCGCGGCGTCGAGCACCCGCTCCAGGCGCGCGCGGCCGCCGGGGTCGAGCAGGCCGAGGCGATCCAGCTCGGCAAGCGTTCCGCGCGCTTTGGCCGTACGCGCCGGCACGTCGGTGCGGCCGATCTCGTCGGCGCCCGCGCCTCGGGCGGCGGCCTCGGCCACGGGGAAGGCGTGCAACGCGGCGAGGAAGGCGCCGAGCGGGCCGGCCGCGACGGCGCGCTGCCGGTCGTCGAGCGCGGCGGCGCAGGCGGTACGACCGGGCAGCAGGAGGTAGCCCGCGAAGGGCCAGGGGAAGGCGGGGCCCGGGCGCCCCACGCGCTGCGGTACCGGGATCGGTAGCGGCAGGCAAGGCGCCAGCGCCGGCAGGAGACGCGTTTCGCGCTCCAGCAGCGGCACGGCGACGGCACGGCGTGGAAAGCGGAAGACCCAGGTCCCGCCGACGAGGAAGGCGCTGTTGTCCCAGCCGACGCCCAGCGGGGCGACCTGGGCGGGAGCCAGGTCGGGAAACTGCGCTTCGATGAGCGCGCGGGCGAGCGCCGCATCGACGGTTTGCTCGGGGTCCCAGGGCTCGCTCACGACGCGGCTCAGCTGGGGCGGACCTCGCGATGGCGATCGATCCACCAGGCCCAGGGCACGAAGATCCAGGCGGCGAGACCACCGAAGGCGATGGCGCGGGGGCTGGGCGGCGGCGGGCTCAGCACGGTGGTGACGTAGAGCGCGACGAGAACGAGGACGAGCGCCCACATCGCCACGGTGCCGGCGCGGCGGCGCGCGCGCGTGGTCGTCGCATAGAGCCACACGCCGGCGGCGAACATCGCCGCTTCGACGGCGATCGTCCCGGCGCGGGAGTTCCACAGCCCGAGGCCCACGTAGATCTTGCTGCCGGGCCAGAGCGGCATGTCGGGCCGGTGCGTCACGAAGTCCAGGATCCAGTGGCTGAAGACGCCCAGCCCGGTGACGGCGGCGGCGCGGCGGTCCCGCGTCAGCGCCAGCACGCCGAGCGCGAACAGCACCGACCAGACCAGCGACATCGCCAGGCTGTGCGTCCAGGGGTAGTCGTGGAGGTCGAGCGGCGTGAAGGCCGTGTTGCCGGGGTCGACCTTCACGCTCTCGATCCCGGCCAGGAGCGCCAGCGGCCACATCAGGTCCAGCAGCAGCGGAGCCGCCATCAACGCGCCCAGGGAGGTGCGCGGGGCCGCCCGCTTCGAGGCAAACCCCACGGCAAAGTGGCCGATGAACATGCGGCACTCTAACCTGCGCGCCGTCGCGCCGCCCCGCGAAATTGTCGCGGGCGGGCGGGCGCGCTCCCGCGCGCGCGCCTACGCCGGTTTCGAAGGATGCGCCCCGCGCCAGGCGCGCGCGAAGCCGCCGCTCAGGACGAACCGCGGGAACGTGAAGAGCTGCTCCAGGAAGAAGCGCGCGGCGACGTCGAGGGGCGAGCGGAACGGCAGGGGCGGCTGCGCTTCGAGGCGATGGCCGCGCCCCTGAGCTGCGAGGACGGTGAAGAGCAGCGCGAGCGCGGCAGCGCCGGCCAGCGGGTGCCGGAGCGCGAACGCGACCGGCGTCAAGAGCGCCGCCGCGGCGAAGAGCGGCGCAGTCAGAACGTGGACGACGAGATTTCGCCGGTCGCGGTGGGCCTCGGCGTAGTGTTCCCACTGCCAGGCGACGAGGTTCGGCGTGATCACGGCACCTCCTCCGTCGTCGTGGAGGGCGTGGAGATCACGCCAGCCGCGCCGTGCGGGTGATCTCGCCCATGCGCCCCGTCTGGTAGTCGTCGATGGCCTGGCGCAGCTCCTGCTCGCTGTTCATGACGAAGGGCCCGTAGCGCGCGACGGGCTCACCCAGCGGAACGCCGGCCAGCAGCAGCAGGCGGCCAGGCGCGGCGCCGTTGCCTTCGCGGCGGCGGTCGCCGTGGTCGCTGGCGCGCAAGCGGACCGCGTCGCCCGCGCCCAGCAGCGCCAGCTGCCCGTCGCGCAATTCCCGGGCCTCCTCCCCGACGCGCGCCGAGCCCTCGAATACGTAGACCAGCCCCTGGTGGTCGGCCGGCAGCGGGATGGTGACGTCCGCGCCGGGGTCGAGGGTCCAGTCCTGGTAGACGATGGGCGTGTTGGTGTCGATGACCGCCCGTGCCCCCAGGGCTTCGCCCGCCACCACGCGCACGCGCGCCCGCCCGTCCTCGCTCCGTGCTTCCGGGATGCGCGCCGCCGGCACCTCCTGGTAGCGCGGGCGCGTCATCTTCGACCGCGCCGGCAGGTTCACCCATATCTGGAAGCCGTGCACGCGGCCGCCCTGGTCGCGGATGCGTCGGGACGGCATCTCCGAATGCACGATGCCGGCGCCGGCCGTCATCCATTGAACGTCGCCGGGACGCAGCACGCCGCGATGCCCGGCCGAGTCCTCGTGCTCGAACTCCCCTTCCAGCATGTACGTCACCGTCTCGAACCCGCGGTGCGGGTGGTCGGGCGCACCGACCGCCTGGCCGGGGCCGTACTCCACGGGGCCCATCTCGTCCACTAGCAGGAACGGGTCCGCCAGCTCCAAGCCGCGCGTGGGCAACGGGCGGCGCACGATGAAGCCGCCACCCTCGCGCTGCCGGTGTGCCGTGACGACCGTGGCGGCCTCGCGGCCTCTGCGGCCGTCGGCGCGCGTCTTGGCGTCGTCCGTCAGGAATTGCGCTTTGTCAGCCATGTGGCCTCTCCAATCGTCTCTAGGATGCGCCAGGAAGGCCCGCGGATGCTCGGCGCCAGGGCGCCCTCCGGTACGCGTTGGGCGCGCCGCGCCGGCGCGGCCGCGTCTTGCGGGCGCCGGCCAGGACGCGCGGCGCCAAGGGCGTTCGCTAGTAGTAGTCCCTCATGAGCTCGGTCATCCAGGGGGGCTGCGTGGTCTCGCCGCGCGGTCCGAACTCGCGCACCCAGGGCTTGATGTCGAGCACTGGCGTTCCGTCGATGGCGTCGAGCCCCTCGACGCGGAGGCAAAGCCCGCTCGTGCCGAGCAGGCGGCAGCACGACAGGCCGATGCGATTGGGCCGCCGCTTCGCCCGCTGCGCGAAGATGCCCACTTTCGGCCAATCCGCCCGGTTGCGCGGGTGTCGCGCGCGCATCTCGACGTCGCCCTCTTCGACGGCATGCATGAGGTACAGGACCTGCACGTGCGAGAACGCGTCGAGGCCGAGCAGCGCCTCGTCGGAGAACCGCTGTGCGTCGATCTCGATTTCGGCGCGCTCGGCGGACCACTGGTCGTCGGTCGGCTCCTTACGCGTACTGCGCACGACTCCGATGGGCTCCATCACGATCGGCGGGCTCATGGGCGCCAGCGTACACGGGCCGCCGGCCTCCTCGCCAGGACCTAAGTGTGGACGGCCGCCGCGCGACGGCCGCCACGCGGGCGGTGTGGCTCGCGGAGCTGGATGCCAGGCGGCCGCATGGCCGCGCCGACGAGCGCCGTGTCACTAGAACGCGTTCTCAGGCGGAGCCTCGGACACGGTAATCGTAGTCGAGCATCAACACGAGGTCGCGCAGGCCTTTGATGCGGCTCAGCCCGTCGCTGTCGCGGAACAGGCCGGGGTTCTGCGCGGGGTCGAGCGAGATCGTCCAGCGGCCGAGCGGCGAATCGCCCTGGAAGACGTCGAGCGGTCCTGCCGAGACGGTGCCGCTGGCGTCGGTCACCGCGACGGCTTCGTGCGCGCTGGCGTCGGCGCGGAGCTTGATCGAGACACCGGCGGCGGAGGTGCCGGCGTCGGTGATGACGTAGAGGCCGACGCGGGTCATGGTCGGATCGACCTGGGTGTACGGGAAGTCGCCGCGCTCGATCGTGAGGTCGGCGGCGGCGGTCTCTAGGAGCAGGAACAGCGCGTCGGGGAAGTTGTTGCGGAGCGAGAACCCGCGCGACCACGCGCCGGTGGCCGGAAGCGACCCGCGCACGGCGTCCTCGAGCTGCTGGTCGTGATAACAGGTGAGGTACAGCACCAGCTTCACGTCGGAGATCGCCTGGAAGTCGAGGTCGTTCGCGTCGGGCGGCAGCGCCAGCGTCCACGCCGTCGCCGCGCCGGTGCCCTCGAACACGCCCAGCATGTCGTCGGAGGGACGCAGCACCAGCGCGTCACGCTGCGGCGAGTAGCTCGAGACGAACATCGTCTCGCGCGGCTGCAGGCGCACCTTGCGGTCGTTGCCGGCGGTGCGAAAGGCGGAGGTGCCGGAGTTCTTGAGGCTGCCGCGCACGCCGTCGACGCCCACCACGCCTTCGAGCGCCACCTCGACCGTCTTGATCTTGCAGAGGAAGCCACCCGGATACATGCGGTCGAAGTCGGCCAGCCGCGTCTCGAAGTTGGCGGTGCCGGTGCGGCGGAACTGGAACATCGAGAACGGGTCGCGCTCGGCGAGCGACACGATCACCTTGAGCGGGATCTCCTTGCGCTTCGTCTGCGTGACGTAATGGTAGGTGAAGTAGTCGACGTCGCGCAGCAGCGCGTCGCCGCCGAGCAGGTCGGCCAGCGACTCGCCGGTCGAGTAGCTCATACGGATGACGTGCAGGCTGTCGTCCATCTCGAAGTTGTAGGCCTGCTGCATCATGAACGCGACCTCCACCGCGCGCTGCAGGTACACGTCGGCGATGCCGCGCATGAAGTCGGCGAGGTTGTTCCACAGCTCGGCGTTGAACGTCTTGTCGCGCGCGTACGTCAAGTTGTCCTGCGCCTGCGAGAGGCGCAGCTCGGCGATCCGCTTGCCCTCGTCGGCGATCCGCTGCCGCGCCTGCGCCTGCGCCACCACGGCCTGCGCGATGCCGGTCTGAGAGTGGTACTCGGAGATGGTGCGCTGCATCTCGTCCAGCTCGTACTGGCGCAGGATCATGCCGCGCCGCCAAGCGGCGTTGCGCATGATGACGTAGTCCTGGTCGCCGAGGTTGACCGTCTCGCCGCTGGTGGCGAGGTGTACCTGATAGCCGCCTTCGGTCTCGGTGAAGCCGCCCGAGGCGTGCGCGGTGGCGGTGTCGAGCGCCACCTGGTCGGCGCTCACCGTGGCGTACTCCGCGCGGCGTGCGGTCGCGTTCGCCTCGCGTTGCGCCGCCAGGGCGGCCGACAGCTCCGCGACTCGCGTCTCGGTTTGCGCCTCGGCGACGCGGCGCCGCTCCAGCTCGACGCCCGCGGCCGCCAGATCGACCGACTGCTGCAGCTGCATGAGGGTCGCCGTCTCGCGCTCGGCGTTGGCGGCGAAGTTGATGTAGTCGCGCTCGGCCTTCATCGCCTGGTTGGCGAAGTAGCGCGCCACCGTTTCCAGGTAGCGGTAGCGGAAGATCGGGATCATGTCGCTCGGCAAGCCCAGCGCGTTCAGGCCGGCGCGCATCATTTCCTGGTAGACGCGTGCCTGGCGGATCACCGCCGCCATGCGCGGGTTGAGCGCCGGCGGCGCGGCGCGGCTCGCGCTGCCGATGCCGATCGACGACTACTACGAAGACCGCGTCACCGTCACCGACCCGAGTCGCCTCGGCATCGACGTCGGCTTCGCCTACGAGCCTGGCTACTTCCAGCTCAACCTCGC
>DASYRF010000514.1:0-9560 GCA_036004705.1 Myxococcota bacterium | reverse complement strand
CGTGACGTTCACCAGCCTCGCCGTGCAGATCGTGCTCATGCACATCTTGATCGCGGGACGGGGGCACGGGGCGTCGGGGATGACGTGGTCCTATCTGCTGTTCTCGTGGCAGTGGCTGGCCTGGACGTGGAAGCGCGTCCGCTGGCAGATGCTGAAGGACTGGGTCACGTGCGTGCTGGCGCTGCTCTCGGTCCTGGCGGTCGTCGGGCTCATCAAGCACTGGCACCTCTGGAACCTGCTCGTGTCTCTCCCGTTCTTCCTCGTCTGGCGAAAGACGTTCGCCGCGAACGTGGAGTCGGTTGCGCGCGGCGAACCGCTCGCCCTCGACCGGGGCAAGCGCGGCTGGAACGCCGCCGGCATCGGCGTGGCGGCGGCCGTCTGGGCGTTCTGCGCGTACTTCGTGCTGGCGGCGGTGCTCGGATGGCTGAAGCCGGTGGCCCTGGGAGCGGCGCCGCCGAGCTGACGCGGGAGGGCGCGCCCCCGCGCCACCTTCGCCCACGAGCGGCGGCGTCCGTGTCCGCGTGCAGTTGACAGTTCCGTTGCTGCGCCGCTACTTTGCAGAGCTCGGACGGGCGGCGGGAGGAGCGGCGGATGGCGGCGAGGGACGGGTCGGTGCGCGCGGCGGGCGTCGAGGTGCTGGGGGTCGTCGGCGCGGGCCAGATGGGCTCGGGCATCGCCCAGGTCGCGGCGGGGCACGGCTGCACCGTCGTGCTCGCCGACGCCACGGCGGCGCTGGCGGAGAAGGGGAAGGCCGGCATCGCCGCGCAGCTCGCCCGGCTGGTCGAGAAGGGAAAGATGGCGGGGGCGGACCGCGATGCGCTGCTGGCGCGCATCCGCCCGACCGGCGAGCTCGTGGACCTGGCCGCGGCGCAGATCGTGGTCGAGGCGGCGAGCGAGAACGTGGCGCTCAAGCGCAAGCTCTTCGAGGACCTCGACGCGGTGGCGCCCGCCGACGCGGTGCTGGCGTCGAACACCTCCTCCATCTCCATCACGCTGCTCGGCGCGGCGACGAAGCGCCCGGAGAAGGTGATCGGGATGCACTGGATGAACCCGCCGCCGTTGATGCAGCTCATCGAGATCGTGCGCGGGCTCGCCACCGACGAGGACACGTTTGCGTTGGTGCAGGGGCTGGCGGCGCGCTTCGGCAAGAAGACGGTAACGTCCAAGGACATGCCCGGCTTCATCGTCAATCGCATCCTGCTGCCGATGCTGAACGAGGCCTGCTACGCGCTGATGGAAGGGTTGGGCACGCCGGAGGACATCGACCAGGGCGTGAAGCTGGGGCTGAACCACCCGATGGGGCCGCTGGCGCTGGCGGACCTCATCGGCCTCGACACCTGCCTGGCCATCGCCGAGGTCCTGCACCGCGAGCTGGGCGACTCCAAGTACCGGCCGTGCCCGCTGTTGCGCCAGTACGTCGCCGCGGGGTGGCTGGGGCGCAAGTCGGGGCGTGGGTTCTATTCGTACGCGCCAGCGGCGGCGGCGGCGTCTGCAGGGGCGGCGCCGGCGGCGGCAGCGGCGGTGCCGGCGTCCGGGGCGAAATGAGGACGGCGCGGCCATGACCGTGCTCTACGAGGTGGCCGATCGCGTCGCGACGATCACCGTCAACCGGCCGGAGGCGATGAACGCGCTGGACGCGGCGACCATGGCGGCGCTGAGCGACACAGTGCAGATGGCCGGCGCGGCGGCCGACGTCGGCGCGGTGGTGCTCACCGGCGCCGGGGTCAAGGCCTTCATCGCCGGCGCCGACATCCGGCAGTTCCCGGAGCTGTCCCCGGCCGGCGCGCGCCGTCTGTCCGAGGAGGGGATGGCGGTGACGTTCCTCGTCGAGTCGCTCGCCAAACCGGTGCTGGCGGCCGTGAACGGCTTCGCGCTCGGCGGTGGGTGCGAGATGGCGCTCGCCTGCGACTTCATCTATGCGGCGCACACCGCGCGCTTCGGCCAGCCGGAGGTGAAGCTGGGCCTGGTCCCCGGATACGGCGGCACGCAGCGGTTGGCGCGGCGCATCGGCCGCGCGCGCGCATTCGAGCTCATCGCCACGGGGGAGATGATCGACGCGGCCCGCGCTCTGGCGCTGGGGCTGGTGAACGCGGTGTTCGCCGCCGACGAGCTGATGACGAAGGCGCACGAGACGGCGGCGAAGATGGCCGCCGGCGCGCCGCGCGCGATCGCCGAGGCGAAGCGCTTGATCCGCGACGGCCTGGAGCTGCCTCTGCGCGCCGCGTGCGCCCTGGAGAGCGAGGCGTTCGCGGGGCTGTTCGGTACGGCCGACCAGCGTGAGGGCGCGCGCGCGTTCCTCGAGAAGCGCCCGCCGAAGTTCAAAGGAGAATGATGCTCACGCGCTCCGCCGCCGCCGCCGTCGCTGCCGCCGCTGCCGCCGCTGCCCCTATCGTCGCCGCTGCCGCCGCCGCTGCCGCCGCCGCTGCCGCCGTCCTGTGCGCGGCTCCCGCCGCCGCGCGCGCCGACAGCGGGCGCCTGAACCTGCACCTCGACGCCGGCTACGCCCGCCCGCTCGGCGGCGTGCTGGCCGAGGCCGCCCCGGCCGGCGGGCTCTCGCTGTCGTTGCGCGCCGACGTCGCGGTCGTGTCGCTGCTGGCGATCGAGGTCGGCTACTCGTACGAGCCGTTCTTCACCGATCCGGCGAGCGAGCTGGTGAGCGTGTCGTTGCTGTCGCTGCAGCATCTCGGCGGCGGCGTACGCCTGAACATCCTCGACGACCAGGCCGGGTGGCTCGGCGATCCGGGCGGCAACGTGCTCGGCACGCTGTGGGCCAGCGTCGACGGGGGCGTCGGGTTCGTACCCACCCAGGACGGCGTGAAGCCCGGCTTCGCGTTGGACGCGGGGCTCGGCTATTCGCTATCGCTGGTGAAGCCGCTTTCGGTGGGGCTGTTCGCCCGCTTCACCCGCTACTTCGTGACCGTCGAGGGGCTGGCGGGCGGGCGCACGCTGAACGGCGTGAACGTCCTCAGCTTCGGCGTGGACGTGACGGCGTCGGTAGGCGCCTCGCCGCGCGGGGGCGGCGGCGGCTCCAAGAAGGGCGACGCCGACGGCGACGGTCTGAGCGACGCGGAGGAGGACGCGCTCGGCACCGATCCGACGCTGGCGGACAGCGACGTGGACGGAGTCCCTGACGGCGTGGAGAAGCGCGCCGGCACCGATCCGCTGTCGGGCGACTCCGACTCGGACGGGCTGGGCGACGGCGAAGAGGACAAGAACAAGAACGGCAAGCTCGATCCGGGCGAGACGGATCCGAAGAAAGCCGACACCGACGGCGGCGGCGTGAACGACGGCGCCGAGGTGAAGTACGGGATGGACCCGCTGAAGAAGGGGGACGACAATCCCGACCTCATCCTCAAGGCGGCGGGCGCCACGACCGACACCAAGGACGGCGACGCCGACGGCGTGGCGGACGGCGCGGACAAGTGCCCGGGAACGTCGTCGGGCGAGACGGTCGACGGTGACGGCTGCCTGCCGCTAGGCGACGTCGAGGTGCTGTTCGGGCTGGGGTTCAAGGCGGGCGAGCTGGACCCGGCGACGCTGCCGCTGGTGGACCGCTGGGTGGCGGTGCTACGCGACCATCCGGACCTGCTCATCGAAGTGGGTGGCCACGCCGACGGGGCGAAGGCCTCGGCGGTCGGGCTGGTGAAGTGGTCGAAGGCGCGCGCTGAGGCGGTGAAGGCGCGCCTGGTGGCGGGGGGGATTCCCGAGGCGCGGCTCCTGGTGAAGGCCTACGGCGGCACGGCGAAGCTGGACAAGGCGCGCACGCCTGCCGCCATCGAGGGGAACAACCGCGTGGAGCTGAAGAAGCTGGGCCCCTACGACCCGGCGCCGCCGGTGCCGGCCGCGGCCCCCGGCCCGCCGGGCGCGCCCTGAGGACGCATGGACCTGACGCTGACGCCCGAGCAGGAGATGATCCGCAGGACGGCGCGCGAGCTGGCGCGCCGCGAGATCGCGCCGGGGGCGGCGGCGCGCGACCGCGCCCACGAGTACCCGCGCGCGCTGGTGGGGCGGCTCGCCGAGATGGGGTTCCTGGGCATGGCGGTGCCGCCGGAGTACGGCGGCGGTGGGCTCGACGTGCTGAGCTACGTCCTGGCGATGGAAGAGGTGAGCGCGGCGGACGCGTCGCTGGGCGTCATCATGAGCGTGAACAACTCGCTCGTGTGCGACCCGCTGCTGAAGTTCGGCAGCGAGCGGCAGAAACAGGAGGTGCTGGCGCCGCTGGCGCGCGGCGAGAAGCTGGGATGCTTCGCGCTGAGCGAGCCCGAGGCGGGCAGCGACGCGGCGAACCAGCGCACCGCGGCGCGCGCGGTCGAGGGGGGCTGGCTGCTCAATGGGCAGAAGAACTTCATCACCAATGCGCCTGTCGCCGACTACATCCTGCTCTTCGCCCAGGCGGACCCCGCCAAGCAGCACAAGGGGATCGCGGCGTTCGTGCTGCCGTTGCCGTACCCGGGCGTGACGGTGCAGAAGGCCGAGGACAAGCTGGGCATCACCGCGTCGCCGTGCTCCAGCGTGAGCTTCGACGACGCGCGCGTCGGGCCGGAGGATCTGCTGGGCGGGCCGGGCGAGGGGTTCAAGATCGCGATGGCCACGCTGGACGGCGGGCGCATCGGCATCGCCGCACAGGCGCTCGGCATCGGGCGGGCAGCGTTCGAAGCGGCGGCGCGCTACTCGACGGAGCGCAAGGCGTTCGGCAAGCCCATCTGCGAGCTGCAAGCGATCCAGTGGAAGCTGGCCGACATGGCGGTGGCGCTGGACGCGGCGCGCCTGCTGACGTGGCGGGCGGCCTGGATGAAGGACCAGGGGCTGCGGCACGCGCCCGAGAGCGCCATGGCGAAGCTGATGGCGTCGGAGGCGGCGACGCGCATCGCGCACCAGGCGATCCAGGTGCACGGCGGCTACGGCTATCTGCGCGACTTCCCGGTGGAGCGTCACTACCGGGACGCGCGCATCACCGAGATCTACGAGGGCACGAGCGAGATCCAGCGGCTGGTGATCGCCGCTTCACTGCTGAAGGACTGACATGAAGAGGAACGTAGGACTGACGGGTGGGGCGCGCAAGGCAATGGTCACGCTGACGGTCATGGTCACGGCGATGGCGGCGGCGGCGGCCGTGGCGGCGATGGCGATGGTGGCGGCGGCCGGCTGCGGGCCGAAGAAGGCGGCGACGCCGGCCAAGCCGGAGGGCGCGGCGGGCGACGACTACGACCCGCTGGCGCGGCACGACGACGGGGCCGACGACGGACTGGGGATCGCCGGCACGTTCGAGGGCGACCTCAGCCCGGACGAGGTGCAGGAGGTGATGCGCGGCGCGGCGTTGAAGGTGAACGACTGCTTCGCCGCCGGCAAGACGCGCAACCGCTTCGAGTACGGCGCGGTGTCGCTGCGCATCATCGTCGCGCGCGACGGCGCGGTGCGCGAGTCGGTCGTGGAGGACTCTTCGCTCGGGGACCGCGAGACCGAGCGCTGCTTGACGGGACTGGCGGGGGCGTTGCGCTTTCCCAAGCCGCGCGGCGGCGAGGTGCAGATGGTGCTGCCGCTGTCGTTCATGCCGGCGGGCGCGCGCGGCGGGGTCGTCGAGCGCGACGCGTCGCTGGCCGAGGCGGCGGCGGTGCGGACGGCGGTGGAGAAGGCCTGCGCGGCGCCGGGTGGCACCGGCTACGCGCTGACGGTGTACGTCGGGGCGGACGGCAAGGCGCTCGCTGCGGGGTTCGCCTCGTCCGACGTGGTGGACGGGGTGTTTGCCGACTGCGCCGTGATCGCCGCCACGGCGCCCGAGGTCGTGTGGCCGAAGGCGTCCGGCCCCGCCGAAAAGGTGCGGCTCACGCTGAACTGAGTCGAGGCACGCCGAAGGCGTCGCCTCCGACTTAGGGAAAGATCCACAGCTTCTGAGATGGCGGTCAGCTTCGAGCTCGGCGAGACCACGCGCATGGTGCGCGACGCGGCGCGGGACCTGGCCCGGCGCCGCATCGCCCCGGGCGCCGCGGCGCGCGACGCCGCGGAAGAGTTCCCGCGCGCTGTGATGAAGGAATTGGCCGAGGCGGGGCTGTGCGGCGTCATGATCCCGGCGGAGTACGGCGGGGCGGGGCTCGACCTGAGCTGCTATGCGGCGGCGATGACGGAAGTGGCCGCGGCGTGCGCGTCGACGGCGGTGACGATGGCGGTGACGAACCTGTGCGCCGGGGTGATCGCCCGCACCGGGAGCGAGGCGCAGAAGCGGCGCTGGATCCCGCCGCTGGTGTCGGGGGAGTACGCGGCGGGGGCGTTCGCGCTGAGCGAGCCGGGGGCGGGGTCGGACGCGGCGTCGCTGCGCTGCCGCGCGCGCGCCGAGGGCGACCACTACGTGCTCGACGGCCAGAAGCAATGGATCACGTCGGGCGACGTGGCGGGCGTGATGGTGGTCTTCGCGCGCACCGGCGAGGGGACGGCCGGGGCCAAGGGCGTGAGCGCGTTCGTCGTGGAGCAGGGCACGCCGGGGATGCGCGTCGGGAAGCCCGAGGACAAGACGGGGCTGCGTGCTTCGCACACCTGCCCGGTGCTGTTCGAGGGGGCGCGTGTGCCGGCGGAGAACCGGCTCGGCGCGGAGGGGGACGGGTTCGGCATCGCCATGCAGAACCTGGCGGTGGGGCGCGTCGGCATCGGCGCGCAGGCGGTAGGCATTGCGCGGGCGGCGCTGGAGGAGGCGGTGGCGTACGCGCGCCAGCGCGTGCAGTTCGGCCGAGCGCTGCGCGACTTCCAGGCGATCCAGATGATGCTGGCCGACGCGCGGACGGAGCTGGAGGCGGGGGAGCTGATGGTGCGGCGCGCGGCGTGGGCGTACGACCGCGGCCTGCCGCACAACCGCGAGTCGGCGGCGGCGAAGCTGTTCGCCACCGAGGCGGCGAACCGGGCGTGCCACGCCTGCCTGCAAGTACACGGCGGGTACGGGTACATCCGCGACTTCGCCGTCGAGCGCCACCTGCGCGACGTCAAGGTGACCACCATCTATGAGGGGACGAGCGAAGTGCAGCGGCTCATCATCGCGCGCGACGTGGTGGCGGCGCTGCGCGATCAGGCCGGGTAGGTCGGCCGGAGGCGGCATGGCGCTGGAGCGGGGCTACGTGCACGTGTACACCGGCGACGGCAAGGGCAAGACGAGCGCGGCGCTGGGGTTGTGCCTGCGAGCCGTGGGGCACGGGCTGCGCTGCTTCGTGATCCAGTTCATGAAGGGAAACGTCGAATACGGGGAGCTGGAGGCGGCGAAGGCGCTGGGCACGGGGAAGCTGGAGATCCGGCAGATGGGGCGCGAGGCGCGCGAGGACAGCGGCCCGGTGCAGATCGATCTCAAGTGGGCCGAAGACGGGCTACGGTTGGCGGCCAAGGTGTTCGAGAAGGGCGAGCACGACGTGGTGGTGCTCGACGAAGTGGTGGGCGCGGTGAACCGAGGCCTGTTGAAGGTGGACGACGTGCTGCGGCTGCTCGACAAGCGGCCCGATGGCGTGGAGGTCGTGCTGACGGGGACGGACGCGCCGCCCGAGATCCTGGCGGCGGGCCACGTCGTGACCGTGATGCGGGCCGAGAAGCACTATGCGGCGGTGGGTGTGCGCAAGCGCGCCGGGATCGACTACTGAGCAAGAACCCCCTGGACGGAAGGTGGTAGTGTTGCGCATGCCTCCACGCAAGACGGGTGTCGGTGCGAAAGCGCGGCCCAAGCACCGCGGGCCGACGCGCGCCAAGCCCGCCGCCAAGCGCGCGAAGAAGCCCGCGGCGGCGCAAGCGAAGACGAAGCTGGGTGCTGCGACGAAGACGAAGGCGGCGGCACAGGCAGGCGCGAAGGCCGGGACGAAGGCGGGGACGAAGCGGTCGGGCCCGGCGAGGCGCGTCCCCTTCCGTGTAGGCGAGCGCGATCCCGAGCACCCGCGCGACCACGCGCACGCGCACGACCATGCGCACGCGCACGGGCACGACCACGACCAGGAGCACGAGCACGACCCCGACCACGACCACTCGCACGACCACGACCACGACCACGAGGATGAGCACGACCACGAGGACGAGCATCACGCGGTGCGCCAGGCGCGGCCGCTCGACCCGGTTGCCAAGGCGAAGGCCGACGCCCGCTGGGAGGCGACCGTGGAAGGACAGGAGCTTTTCCGCGAGGGGCGGCTCGAGGCGGCCGTCGGTGCGCTGATGACGGTGCTGCGCGCCGACCCGCTCAACGAGTACGCCGCGTTCTTTCTCGGCTCGGCGCTCCATGCGCGCAAGAACTACGACGCGGCGCGCGCGGCCTTCGCCACGGCTATCGAGGTCAGCTCGGGGTTCCTCGGCGCCTGGGTGGGCCTCGGCCACGTGCTGCTCGACACCGACGAGAACCATGCCGCCGTCGACTGCGCCAAGGAGATCCTTCGACTGCGCCCGGCCGACGAGGACGGCAACTTCCTGCTCGGCATCGCCAGCGCGCGCCTGGGCCGCTACACCCAGGCCGCCCGCGCGTTCGAGGACATCCTGGCCGGCCGACCGTCGGTCGAGCTGCGTTCCGAGGCGGTACGGCTCCTGGAGCTGGTCAAGCACGCCGCCGGGCAAGTCTCGGCGCCCGCCGCCGACCCCGACCCCGACACCGACGCCGACATCGCGCCGGCCGCCGCTGGCGCGGCCGACGACGACGACGACCACGAGCCCGGCCCGCCGAACTGAGGCACGCCGCCGCATGCGGAAGGCCTCGGCGACTTGCCGCCGGGCCGTGCCATGGGATTGAATGGCGGCGCGCGCGGCGGCGGGGACGCGGCGAGAGGGCACATGGGCGACGGCAACGGCGGACCGGGCGGCGGGCAGGCGCGCTGGGAGGCGCACGTCCACGGCGGGCGGCTGCGCGACGCGGACTTCACGACGCTCAGCGGCATGGAGATTCCCATGCTGGCCACGCCCGAGACGCTGGGACCCGAGTGGCGTTACGACGAGCGGCTCGGCTGGCCGGGCGACTTCCCCTACACGCGCGGCGTTTACCCGACGCAGTACCGCGGCCGCCTGTGGACGATGCGCCAGTTCTCCGGCTTCGGTACGGCGCAGGACACCAACGAGCGCTACAAGTACTTGCTGGCGCACGGCCAGACGGGGCTCTCGGTCGCCTTCGACATGCCCACGCTGATGGGCTACGACAGCGACGACCCGCTGTCGGAAGGAGAGGTCGGGCGGTGCGGCGTCGCCGTCGCCTCGCTCGCCGACATGGAGACGCTGTTCGACGGCATCCCCGTCGGTGCCATCTCCACGTCGATGACCATCAATTCCCCGGCGGCGATCCTGTGGGCGATGTACCTCGTCAACGCCGAGAAGCGCGGCGCCGACTTGGGCAAGCTCGAAGGCACGCTGCAGAACGACATCCTCAAGGAGTTCATCGCCCAGAAGGAGTACATCTACCCGCCGCTGCCGTCGCTGAAGCTGGTGGTCGACACCATCGAGTTCGGCGCCCGGCACGTGCCGAAATGGCACCCCGTCTCAGTCAGCGGCTACCACATCCGCGAGGCGGGCTCGACGGCGGCGCAGGAGCTGGCCTTCACGCTGGCCGACGGATTCGCCTACGTCGA
>DASYRF010000513.1:0-15639 GCA_036004705.1 Myxococcota bacterium | reverse complement strand
CCGGGGCCGCCGTACGTAGGCCCGGACGAGCCGGCGCCGCCGCCGCTGTAGCCGGGCGCGGCCTTCGTCGCGCCGGGGCCACCGGGGCCGCCGTACGTAGGCCCGGACGAGCCGGCGCCGCCGCCGCTGTAGCCGGGCGCGGCCTTCGTTGCGCCGGGGCCGCCGGGGCCACCGTACGTAGGGCCGGCGCCATAGCCGGAGCCAGCACCGCCGCCGCCGGGGCCCGCCTTCGTGGCACCGTAGCCGGGGCCGCCGTCGTAGCCGGGGCCGGCCTTCGAAGCGCCGTAGCCGGGTGCCGCGTCATAGCCAGGCCCGGCCTTCGTGGCGCCGTAGCCCGGGCCGCCGCCGCTGCCGCCGTAGCCAGGCCCGGCCTTCGTGGCGCCGTAGCCGGGGCCCGCGTCGTAGCCGGGGCCGGCCTTCGTGGCGCCGTAGCCGGGGCCCGGATCACGGTCGTAGCCGGGCCCGGCCTTGGTGGCGCCGTACCCGGGGCCGGCATCGTAACCGGGCGATTTGTAGCCGGGGCTGCCACTGCCGTAGTACGCCGGCGGTGCTTTGGACGCGCCGTAGTAGTCGTCGCCGCCGCCCTTCACGTAGCCCGGCACAGGGCGCCCGTAGACCGGGGCCGGCCGGTAGACTTTCGCCGCGGCGTAGTGGCTGTGCAGCGCCGGCGGCACGCGGTCGTCGCGGTAGTACACCCAACGGTGCGTATAGGGATGGTAATACTCCCAGCGTCCGTCGTAGTAGTACACCCACGAGCCCTCGTACCAGACGCGGTAGTGGCCGCAGTCGGGCCCGTGCACGTGCGTGTGTGTGACGTAATATGAGTCGACCGGGGTCGCCGGCCCGGGCACCACGATGCATGCCGAGCCGAGCAGGGCCGAGACCAACGCCGCCGCCGAGACCAGCATCACCTGAGTGCGTCGCATCGAATCCTCCTCCTCACGCCGGCCCGCGGCCGCGCGTGCCTGAAAAGCAAAGCAAATCCCGGGCCGTCCCCCAGACCCGGTTGGGCCGGCCCGGTACGCCTAGTTAGACGCACGGGCCGTCCGCCCGTGCGGGCGGCTGCCGTGAAGCGCGGGCGCGAACGTGCCCAATTTGCAACACTTCCTCCGGCTACTGCCCCGCCGGTGGCAGCGGCGGCACGATCATCGTGATGGTCTGCGAATCCAGCACCGTCACCCCGTCGGCCACAATGTCCATGATGGCGCCGAAAGCCCGCGCCGTCATGTCCTGCGGGACGCAATCGTTGTTCACGACGACGTTGAACGTCAGCACCATCCCCGGCGTGACGTTGTTGAAGCCCTCGTCGCCCGGCACGGTGGTGCTGGGGTTGAAGGGCGTCGCCGACATCGCGCATCCCGGGAAGGGGTTCGTCGCCGACACGGGGGCGATGTCCTTCACCATGCAAAGGCCGCCGGGGAGCGCGGGATCCTCGTAGACGTCCAGCGTGACGTCCACGGTGGAGAAGTTCACAAGCAGGTTGATCGAGTTGACGATCAGCGTGCTGAGCCCGGAGCCGGTGTCACTGATGCGGAAGGACAGCGGGCACGTGCCGCCGGTGGTGCCGACGCCCACGCCTCCGACGCCCGTGCAGCATTGCGCGCCGGTGCAACCGGCTGGGCGCGTCGCCGCCGAGCCGTCGGGGTTGAAGCTCCACGCGCAAGGCGGGATCGATGCGCCGGTGGCGTTGGCGAGCGTGGCCAGCTCCGACTGCGGGTCGGTGCCGGCGCCGGTGGCCCAGGAGTTCACCGTGATGACGCGGGCGGCGATCCCGGTGAGCGCGGTCGTGGCGGTGGACACGCTCGGCGCGCCGGAGAAAGCCGAGGCGTATTCGGCGGGCGTGTGGTTCACGGCGTCGGTGATGTGCAAGACGATGGGGAGCGAGCCGTCGCGGAAGCCGACGCCGCCGATGGTGCCGCCGGCGCCGCCGCCGGGGACGAACGCCGGCACCAGCGGCGAGTACACCGTGCCGTTGGAGTCGGTGAACGCGCCCCAGCCGACGCCCGTGGCGATCTGGTAGAGCGCCTCCCACCCCGCTTCGGGGGTGTCGAGCCCGCAGCCGAGCGGGAGGTCCAGGTTGTTGACGCCGCCCACGACGTCGCCGCCGATAGGGGACAGCAGCGCGAAGGGGCGGTCGTGCGTCGTCGGGTTCCCGCCGCACGTCCACCCTTCGGAGATCATGATGTCGCTGTCCTCCCAGCCGAAGATGTCGGCCGGCGGGGAGCCGGTGCCGAAGTTGCACCAGGTATTCGACGGCATGGAGTTGCACTGGTTGTAAGGGAAGTCTTCGTACTCGCTCACGCCGAACTCGGCGTCGGCGACGGCGGCGGTCACGCCCGGGATGATGGTCGCGGAGAGGCCGGACTGGATGTTGTTGATCTCGCCGCCCATCGACCCGGTGGTGTCGACGTTGATGTGGAGGTCGATCTGGCTGAGGTCCGTCGAGAACATGAAGAGCGAGGCGTCCATCGTTCCGAACGGGAGCACGAAGTAGAAGTCGGGGATGACGGAGGCGGCGCTGCACGGGTCCGTGCCGACGGCCACCTCGGCCAGGTCGGAGAAGCCGTCCGTGTCGGAGTCGTCGTCGTAGGCGCTGGGGCAGCCGGCCGATTCGTCCGAGTCGTAAAGGCCGTCGGAGTCGGAGTCTAGGTCCCAGTAGTTGGAGATGCCGTCCGCGTCGGGGTCGAGGCCGAAGCCGCCGGGCGGGGCGTTCTCCGTGGCGTCGGGGATGCCGTCGCCGTCGGAGTCGGTATCGAGGAAGTCGGCGACGCCGTCGGCGTCGGTGTCGCTGCAGCCGCAGGTCGGGTTGGAGCGCTCGGTGATGTCGAGCACGCCGTCGCCGTCCGAGTCGGTGTCCAGGTAGTTCGGCGCGCCGTCGCCGTCGGGATCGCCGGCGCCCTCGACAGCGTCGAGGATGAAGTCGTCGTCCGAGTCGATGTCGAGGTAGTTCGGCGTGCCGTCGCCGTCGGAGTCGCTCGCCGTCTCCACGGCGTCGGGGATGCCGTCGCCGTCGGCGTCGGTGTCCTGGAAGTTCGGCGCGCCGTCGCCGTCGTCGTCGTCGGTGCCTTCGAAGAGGTCGGGGATGCCGTCGCCGTCGGAGTCGCTGTCGCGGAAGTCGGGCGCGCCGTCGCCGTCGGTGTCGACGGGCGGCGTGGCGTCGTCGGCGTCGCCGGCTTCCAGCGCGTCGGGGATGCCGTCGTTGTCGGAGTCGGCGTCCGTGTAGTCCGGCAGGCCGTCCGAGTCGGTGTCGGTCGCCGGAGCGCCCTCGTCGGCGTCGGAGATGTTGTCGCCGTCCGCGTCGGTGGCGCCGGGCGCGGCGTCGGTGCCGATTGGGGCGCCGTCGGTGGACGAGCCGCCGCCCGCGTCGCTGGTGTTGGCTGTTCCCCCCGAGTCGGGCGCGCCGCCGCCGGAGTCGAGGCCGGGCCCGCCGTCGGTCGTCCCGCCGCCGCCCGCGTCGGTGGCGCCGCCGCGCGGCGTCCCGCAGCTCGTGCACCCTGCGCCCGCGGTCGCGCAGGCCAGCGCCGCAGCCAGCAGCGCGCAATGCGGCACGCCCGCGGCCCGGCGCGCAAACTCAGCCAGCACCCGCACCATGGAGGACCTCCGTGCGTTGAAGCAGGAGCAGATGCGCTGATCGTACAGGCGGCGCGGCTGGGCGGCAAGCGCGCCGCCGGCGGCGCCCGTTGACACCGCGCCGCAAGCACGCTTAATCCGTGCGCCGTGCGGGAGCTGATCGCCGTGACCGGGGTGGGGGCGGTGTGCGCGCTGGGGCGCGGCGCCGCGGCGTTGGAGCGCGGCCTGCGCGAGGGGCGCCGGGCCATCGGTCCCGTCACGCTGTTCGACACGACCGCGTACCGCGCCCATTTGGCCGCGGAGGTGGCGGGGCTGCAGGACGAGGCGGCGCCGGCGGACCGGCCGGGGCCGGCGTGGACACGTCCCACGCGCGCCGACCGGCTGGGGCTGTGGGCCGCGGCGGAGGCGCTGGCAGGCGCGGGGCTGGCGCAGGGCGAGCGGGACGGCGCGGGCCTCGCGCCCAGCGCCGAGCGGTTCGCGCTGTGCTTCGGCGGTGGCAACGCCGGCGTCGATCGCGCCGAGCGCTACCTCGCTGCGATGCGCGGGGGCGGCGAGCGCGCCGCCCGTCTATCGTGGCTCGAAGGGTTGAACGCCTCCACGACGGCGGACGCGGTGGCGGCGCGTCACGGGTTGCGCGGGCCGCGCGTGACGATCATGACCGCGTGCTCGTCGTCGGCCAACGCGCTGTCGCGCGGCGCGGATCTACTGAGGCTGGGGCGGGCCGACGCGGTCCTGGCGGGCGGGGCTGACGCCCTTTGCGCGCTCGTGTACGGCGGCTTCAACGCGCTGCGCGCGCTCGACCCGGCGCCTTGCCGGCCGTTCGATCGACGGCGCGCCGGGCTCACGCTGGGGGAGGGCGCCGCGTTCCTTGTGCTGGAGCCGCTGTCGCGCGCGCGCGCGCGCGGCGCGGGCGTGCTGGCGCTGCTCCTGGGCGCGGGCAACACCATGGACGCGCACCACCTGACGGCGCCGGCTCCGGACGGGCGGGGCGCGGCGCGGGCGATCCGTGCGGCGCTCGCCGACGCGGCGCGCGCCGTCGGCGAAGCGGACGCCGCGGCGCTCGACACGCGCGTCGGCTACGTCAACGCCCACGGCACCGGCACGCCGCACAACGATCCCGCCGAGGCGGCGGCGTTGCATGCCGTGTTCGGGGCGCGCGCCGCCGAGCTGCCCGTGAGCTCCAGCAAGTCGCAGCTCGGCCACTGCCTCAGCGCTGCCGGGGCGCTCGAGGCGGCGGTGACGGTGCTGGCGCTGGGCGCAGGCTTCCTGCCGGCGACGGTCGGCCTGGAGGAGGCGGACCCCGCGTGCCTGCTGGGGCACGTGCGCGCGCCGCGCGCTGCGCAGGTCGACCTCGCCCTCTCCTGCTCGTTTGCGTTCGGCGGCTCCAACACGGCGCTGTGCTTCGGGCGCGCCGCGGCCTTCGCGTGAGCGCGGGCGCAGGAGCGCGCGGCGCCGGCGTCGCGCCGGCGTGGGTCACGGGCACCGGAGTTCTCTGTCCCGGTTGTGACGGCAGCGGCGCGTTCGCGGCGGCGCTGCGCGCGGCGCGTGCGATGCCGGTGCTGCAGGAGGCGCCGGCCGACGATCCCGGCGCCGCCGCTTTGCTGCACGCGGCACGCGGCGGCGCGACGGGGCGCCTGGCCGGCTGGGACGACCGCCGCTTCACCGGCGCCGAGCGCCGGCGCCTGAACCGCATCGGTCGCCTGGCCGTCACGGCCGCCGGCCAGGCGCTGGCGGAAGCGGGTCTCGACGGCGCGGCGCTCGCTGCGCCGGGGCGCGCCGAGCGCGTCGGTCTTTGCTACGGCACGGGCTACGGCGGCGCCGAGGACGCGGTCGCCTTCCTCGACGGCGTCGCCACGCGCGGCGCCGAGTATGCCAACCCCGCGCTGTTCCCTTCGTCGGTTCTCAACGCCGCCGCCGCCTACGTGTCGTTGCGCTTCGGGATCCTCGGCTACGGGGCGACGGTGACCGCGCGCGACCTCTCGGGGGAGCTGGCGCTGGTGCAAGCCGCCGATGCGCTGGCGCTGGGTCACGCCGACGCCTTGCTGGCGGGCGGCGTCGACGAGTCGTTGCCGACGCTCGCAGCGGTGCTGCGGCGCCTGCGTCTTCTGCGCGGCCCGGGCCGCCCCGAAGGCGCGGTCCTCGGCGAGGGCGCGGCTGCGCTCGTCCTCGAAGCGCCGGCCGCCGCCACCGCGCGCGGCGCGCACCCGCTCGCGGTGCTCGCGGGCTGGGCCAGCGGCGGGGGGGCGGCGCCCGCCCCGCAACGCTACGCCGCCGACGCCCCCGCGACGCTGGTGCGCGTCGCGCGCGAGGCGCTGGCGCAGGCCGCGCGCGACCCGGCCGACGTCGACCTGGTCATCACGGGGGCCGCGGGTCTCCCCGAGCTCGACACGCCGCTGGCTCTTTCCCTCGCTGCGCTTTTTCCCGCCGCGGCGGCGCCGGCGGTCTTCGCGGTGCGGCACGTCACCGGATGGTTCCCGTCGTCGGGGGCCCATGCGGCGGCCGCCGCGGTCCTGGCGCTGTCGGGTGCCTTCTTCCCCGGGGCGCCGGCCGCCCGCGGCGGACCCGGCACGGCGCTGGTCCTCTCGGCGGGGGCGGGCGGTGCCTGCGCCGCGCTGGTCTTCATCGCCGCCGCCTAAGAACGAACGGGCGCGCGGCGTGCGCCCGCGGGGGGTGCCCGGAACGGACCTGACGTGGGGCCGCCGCGGGCGCTAGAATGCGTACATGCGGAGCACACCGACAGGCGTGGCGCGGGCCGCCGCCGCCGTTCTCTTCGTCGGTCTGTTCGGCGGCGCGGCCGTCGCCCGTGCCCAGTCGCTCAACGTCGACTTCGGGCTCCCGGCCGACGCGCCCAGCGACACCTACGGCGCGGCTGGACTGCCGGGCGTCTGGAACAGCATCGAGGGCGATCCGAACGCGCCCTCGGCTTACGCGCTCGTGGGGCTCGACGGCGCCCCGACCGCCGTGACGCTGTACCAGTACGGCGGGACGTACCTCCTGTCGGCGGCCGATCCGTCCGTCAGCGGCGACGACGCCGCGCTGCTGAACGATGCGCTCATCACGTACGACGCGTCGCTCGAGTCCTGTCTTTTCGTCAACGGCCTGGAGCCGGGAACTTACGAAGTGACGGTGTACGCCTGGATGCCGGCCGCCCCCTCCGTGCTGTCTCGCGTGCGCCACGACTTGTCAGCGACCACCGTGGACGTCGGCGGCGCCTGGACTGGCGCGCACGTGGAGGGCATCACCTACGCCCGCCATTTGCTCGATATCCCGTCGGACGGGTTCATGGGGTCGCACTCCGGCATCGTACCCGGCGCATCCGCCGCCCTCGGGGCGGCGCTCAACGGATTCCAGATCCGCAAGGTCGACTGCGGCGTAGGGGCGTGCACGGACAGCGGCGTGACGGGCACCGACGCCGCGGCCGCCGCCGGCACCGACGCGGCGCCGCTCGGCTCCGACGCCGGCACCGTTCCGGGCTCGGACGCCATCGCCGGCGGGCCCGCGGAGCGGAGCGGGTGCGGGTGTCAGGTGGGCGCCGGCGGCGCCGTGGCCGTGCCACGCGCCTTCGCCGGTCTGGTGGCTGGCGCCTTCGCGTTCGCGGCCGCCGCCGTTGCCGCGCGCCGCCGCCGCGGCGCCTGCTTGCCGCGCGGGCGCTGACGGCAGCGCATCACAGTCATTCACTTCGGTGCCGCGAGCCAAGGCGGCGCCTGCGACATCCGCGCGCTAGGGCGCCGGCACGAACCCGGCGGCGCCGGCCGCGAGCCAGAGCACGGCGGGGCGCGCGCGCAGGTCTGTCTCGAGCGCGTCGCGGGAGACGGGGCCGAACGTGTGGAGCGCGCCGTCACCGTCCCAAGGCACGAGGCTGCGGGCACCGACGGCGGACGCGTCCAGCGCGCTTCGGCTCGTCTCCAGGCGCCACCCGTCGGGATCGTCGGCTGTCTCGCTCGGGTCAGGGCCCGGCACGCCGATCCAGGCGCGGCCGTCGCGCTCGCGTACGACGATCCCGCCCCGCGCACGCTTGCCCGTGACGCGCAGGTGGTCCAGCAAGCGCACGCCGTGGCTGCTCGCGTCGACGATGAGCGCGTGGATCGTGCTCGTGCTGCCGCCGGCCGACGTCCATCCGACGACGAGGTATCGACATCCGCGCAGCAGCAGCGGCGGCGACGCGATCGGCGCCAGCACGTCGCGCGCAACGTCGGTCGCCAGCCGCGTCTCGTCGTCGCCCGCGCGCAGCAGCAGCTCCTCGGCATAGTGCATCGAGCCCGTCGCGTACGCCGGCATGTGCACTTCGACGGCGAGGGGCCGGCAGTCCGCCGCAGTGCGCGCCTTGAACGATGCCAACAATCCGTCCGTCGAGGCGATGCGTTCGGCCTGCGCTGCGTCGGCCGGCGTGGCGAACACGGTCACCGACGAAGCGGCCGCGCAGAGTGTTATGGCGAGGGTCCTGAACATCTTCATTCGGCCAGGAGCGTGCGTGAGCGCATGCCCGGTCTTACGCCCGGCCGCTCCGGTTCTTCCCGCGCCGCGCCGTCGGCCCGGGGCTCAGTTGAGCAGGACCAGCTCGGCGCCGTCGCGGCCGCAGAACGTGGCGGCGCCCTCGTACTTGGCGGCGCAGCTGGGACAGATGCGGTGGCCTTCGTGCGGAGGGTCGGTGCCGCGCGTGGTCTGGTACACGGCGTACGGCAGCACCTCCTCGCCGTCGTGCGGGCAGTGGCGGGTCCCGGCGTCGACGCCGCGGTTGCAGCGCGGACAGATGCCTCCCTGCAGCGTGCTCTGCGCCACCGACTGCGACACCAGCGTCGATCCGTCTGCGACGCAGAAGCGCGCGCCGTCCTCGTACTCGCGCCGGCACGCCGGGCACACCAGGACCTCGGGGCTCTCCGGCCGCTGCAGAAGCACGAGCGTCGCCGCCGACGGAACGCCGCCCGCCGAGGGCGGTGCGGCGCCGGCGCCACCTCCGCTGCCTCCGCTACCCACCGAGGGGCGCTGCGCCACGGGGCGGGCACCGGTCGGCACGAGCGTGGGCGTCTGGCTGGGGCCCGGGCTGGCGGCGCCTGCGGAGGGCGGCCCGGCGGCGGCCACGCTGGCGCTGCGCATCGGGACGACGGCCTTGCCGGCGGGCGCGGCGACGGCGGCGCGCGGCGGTGTCGCGCGCCCCTTGGCCGCTCGCGCGGCAGGGGTCTGGCGCCGCCGCGACCACAGCGTGATGAAGTGACCGAGCAGCACGGCCAGCGCGCCAGTGACGCCCACCGCCAGCGCCGCGCCGATGATGGTGGAGATATCGGCGCGCCCTCCGCCGCCGCCTCCACCCGCGCCCGCGCCCGCGCCCGCGCCGCGCGTCGCGTCCTCGCCGGCCCGGTCCGCCGCCCCGGCCGCGCCGCCTTCGTCCAGAGTGCCCGTAGGGGCCCCGCCCGCCACGCCGCTGCTGCCCGTACCGGCCCCTGTCGCTTCGGTGCCGGTCAGGGCAGCGCCGCCGCCAGCCCCTTCCCCCGCGCCCGCCGCCGCTGTCCGGGTCCCACGCGGCCCGAGCGGCGCGCCGGGGTGCAGCGGGAGCAGGTCCAGCAGCGCCACGCCGGTGGCATGCTCGCTGCGGGCCAGCACGACGACCGGCGTCGTCGCCGCCACCTCGGCGGCGGCGCGGAAGCAGCCGTCGCTCGCGAGCGTCCCGACGTCTCGCGCCGCGTCCACGCCGTCCGGTACCGACAGCGCAAAGGTCGGCGTCAGCGCTGCCGGGCACCCGTCCGCGTCGTACGCTTCCGCCGCGAAGCACGTGGCCGCGCCCGAGCGCAGGGCCGCGGCCGCCGGGCGCAGCGTCACGCTGGACGCCACGCTGGCCTTGGTGCACCGCGGATCGTCCGCCGCCCGCCGCAGCAGCGACGCCGGCGATTCGCGCGCGTAGCTGGCCGTCAGCACGGCCACGGCGCGGCACGCTGCGCCCTCGGCGCCGGTGCGCGTGGCCACTGCTCGCTCGCGCACCTCCAGTCTCGTCGGGTCGACTGCTGCGAACGTGATCGTGTGGTGCACGGCCGTCGCGCCCCCCGCGGTCGCCGCCCCGTCGCGCGCCCCGGCGCCTGCGGTCGCCGCGCCGGTTCCTTCGTCGCATTCCAGCGTCCAGGCGCTGCCGTCGTGGCGCGCCTCGCCGTGCACCAGCGGCGCCGGGCAGTGCGCCGTCGTCGCCGCGAGCCCTTCGCCGCGCAGGAGCAGGGCGGCGCCGTCGTCCTCCACGTCGAGCCGCAGCGGCAGCGCCACGAGCGCGAACGCCGGCAGCGGCCCGCACGCCGCGCCCCACTCCCCGTCGAACACCTCCGTGCCGCTTCGCGAGGAAACCCAGGGACCGCCCAGGTCGTCCGTGGCCGCGGCCGGCTCGGACCACAGCCCCAGGGCCACGAGCCCGGCCAGCGCGGCTGCACGGCACCGCTCCACTCGACCCAAGCCCTACCTCCAGCCTGGTGACCGTCCGGAGATAGGACGGTCGGACCTCGAACAGACGTCCATGATAACCATCGGCGGCGCGGCGGGTCAACGCGCCCGTCGCGCGCCCCGCCGGCTTTCTTGCCCGCTGCCCGCGCGGCGTGCTACGCCGTGGCTGCCGCGCGGCCGGCCCGCGCCGCCCGGGCGGTGGGCCCGCCCCGAGCCGCGGCCCGGTGACGCCCTGGCCATCCAGCTCAACCACCGCCACCACGAGTCGCGCTTGCTGCGCCGGATCTTAGTCGGCGCCGCCGTCTTTGCCGCGCTGCTGGTCATCGCCTACGGCCTGTTCGTCTGGACGGTGGCGATCGACGCTCCTGACACCCCGGAGCCGCCGGCCATCGTCACGCGCGTGGACGGCGGGCGTGTCGTCTTCGGCAAGTCCTGGATGGCGCGCCGCGGGAAGATCTGGGAGGTGCACCTGCGCGGCGACCCGTTCGAGATGGGATACGCGCACGGGCGGCTGGCGATGTTCTTCCACCGCCGCGCCGACCACCACATGGCCGAGATGGCCGAGACGTTCGTGCCCAACCGGTTTGTGCGCTGGGGGCTGTACAACTTCCTGCGCTGGCGCTACCGCAAGGTGGCCGACGCGCTCCCGGCGGCGCTGCAGATGGAGCTCGCCGGCATCGCCCGCGGCTATGAGCCCGACCCTTATCAGGACATGATCGACACCTACGAGCGCGTGGTGTTTTATCATGCGCTACACGACATCACGCAGCCGCTCGTGCACTCGCCGCTGCTCGGCTGCACGGCGTTCGCGGCGTCGGGCCGGGCCACCGCAGGCGGGCGGCTCATCATCGGGCGCAACTTCGACTTCGACGGCGGCGACATCTTCGACACCGACAAGGCGGTCCTGTTCTTCGAGCCGGACGAAGGGATTCCGTTCGCCTCGGTCGGCTGGCCGGGGCTCGCCGGCGTGGTCACTGGCCTGAACGCCGAGGGCGTCTACTTGTCGGTGAACGCCGGGCGCGTGAAGGATCCGTCGAACGAAGGGATGCCCATCATTCTGCTCGTGCGTTGGGTGCTGCAGCACGCGCACTCGATGGCCGATGCGATCGATCTGCTGAAGGCGCACGCGGTGATGGTGGGCGACATCATCTTGGTCGGCGACGGCGAGACCGGCGAGTCGGCGGTGGTGGAGCTCGGCCCGGGCAAGGTGGGCGTGCGCGGTCCCGACGAGCATGGCGTCCTGGTGGCGGCGAACCACTTCTTGACCGACGCGTTGAAGGACGACCCGGGAAACGTCGACGCCGTTCGCACGCTGTCGTCCACGCATCGCTACGAGCGGATGCTGGAGGCGCTCGGCCACCACGAGGGGGCCATCGACCCGGGGCGCGCGCTGAGCGTGCTGCGCGACCGGCTGGGCGCGGGCGGCAAGCCGCTCGGGCCCGGGAACCGCAACGCGCTCGACGCGCTGATCGCCACGCACTCGGTCGTGGTGGACGCCAGCGCGCGCGTGCTGTGGGTGACCGAGGCGCCGCACACGCTGGGGCGCGCGGTGGCGTTCGACCTGCGGCGCGAGCTGGGGCCGGCGGCGGGGTCGGTGCCGCTGGGGCCGCCGCCGCTCGATTTCCCCGAGGACCCGTACCTGCACGACGGCTACGAGACCTACGTGGCGGCGAAGACGCTCTATCTCGAGGCGCTGGCGCTGGCAGAGGCGGGGCAGGCGGCGGAGGCGGCGGATGCGGCGCGGCGCGCGCTGGCGGTGCTCCCGTCGCACCCGTTGGCGCACAAGCTCCTGGGCGACCTGTACATGAAGGAGGGCCGCATCGAGCTGGCGCGCGACCACTACGCGGCCTTCCTGGGAGGGTCGCCGGCGAGCGGCGACGAGGTCGACGACGTGAAGGCGAAGCTGGCGCGGCTCGGCGCGCCGGCCGGCACAGCGGGCGCGGGAGCCGCACCGGCCGCCGCCGCCGGGAGCGGGGCGGCGGGCGCGGCGACGCCATGACCGGTCGGTTCGTCGCCGTCGAAGGAATCGACGGCGCCGGGACGACGACGTTGTCGCGGCGGCTGGTGGATGCGCTCGCGGCGCGCGGGGAGAAGGCGTGTTGGACGTGCGAGCCGACCGACGGCCCAGTGGGGAAGCTGCTGCGGCAAGTGCTCAAGGGAACGGACGCGCGAGGCGGCGGGCCGAGCCCGGCGACGATGGCGCTGCTGTTCGCCGCCGACCGCATGGACCATCTCGCCGGAACGATCGCGCCGGCGCTGGCCGAAGGTGCGTGGGTGGTGAGCGACCGCTATTATCATTCGACGCTGGCCTACCAGGGGGTGGGCGAGGACTTCGACTGGATCCGCGCGCTGCACCGCGGGGCGCGGGCGCCGGACGTGACGCTGCTGCTGGACGTGACGGTGCAGACGGCCGTGGAGCGGCGGCGCGCGGATGCGGCGCGCTCGGCGCCGGAGCTCTTCGACGCGCCGGGCACGCAGGCGGCCGTCGCGGAGCGATACCGCGCGCTGCCGGCCCGGCTGGCCGGCGAGCGGATCATCGTGCTGGACGGCGCGCGCGATGCGGACGCGGTGCTGCTCGCGGCGCTGGTGGCGCTCGGGGTGGCGGCATGAGCGGCGCGCGGATCGCGCGCGCGACGGCGCCGTGGGCGGCGATGGCGGCGGGTCCGGCGATGGCGGCGGTTGTTTCGGCGGCGTTGGTGGCGCTCTTGGCGCTCGGCTTTGTGGCGGCGGGATGCGGCGGCGCAGGCGCGGCGCGCCGCGCCAGTACGACCGAAGGCCTGACCGGCGACGCGGCGACGGCGAAGGGGGAGGGCGGCGTCGCGGCGACGAAGTCGGGGTCGGGCGCGGCGAAGACGGACGGTGGCGGCGGCGGCGGCGTGCCCGGCGTGATCGCGCGCGCGGAGATGGAGCGCCTGCGTGCCGGCGGCGCCGGGGCGCTCATGGCGCGCGTCGACATGACCGACGTGCGAGACGGGGCGCGCTTCGTGGGGTGGCGCGTCCGCCCGCGGACGGCTGGCGATCCGCTATTCGGGCCTGGCGGGCTGGCAGCGGACGACGTGGTCGTGCGCGTGAACGGCCTTCCGCTTGGCCACCCCGACGAGTTCATGTTCGCGTGGGAGGTCGCCACCACGTCGCCCGAGGTGCGCGTGGAGCTTCTGCGCGGCGGCGTCCCGCTCACGCTCGTGTTCGCGGTGCGCTAGGAGCGGAATCGCCGCGGGCGCGGGCGGCGCGGCGAGGCGGCGAGGCGTCGCCGTGCGACCGGCGGGCGGGGCGAGGCGGGGCGGGGCGTGGGCGCGCGTCCGCGGCCCTCCCGTGGCGCTGCGGTCACTCGACAGGTCGCGTGGCGCGGTGGTAGTCTGCGCCCACGATGTCGCCCGAAGAGATACAGACGATTCGGGAGATCCTCACGGCCGACCGCGAGCGCATGATGCGCGCGGCCGACGACGAGCGCGGCGAGCTTCGTGATCGCGAGCGCGCCGACGTCGGCGACAGCCTCGACGAGTCGCTGGAGGAGAGCATCGCCTCCACGCAGCTGCGCTTGCGTGACCGCGAGAAGTGGCTGCTGGAGAAGATCGACCAGGCGCTGGGGCGGATCGTCGCCGGGACGTTCGGCCTGTGCGAGGAATGCGAGGAGGAGATCGGCTTCGCGCGCCTGAAGGCGCGACCGGTGGCCACGCTCTGCATCGAGTGCAAAGAGGCGGAGGAGCGCGCCGAGCGCACGCGCACGGACCCGCGCACGCTCGAGGCGGACGAGGGCGGCGGCAGCATCGAGTAGGGGGGGGCCTGCCCGCCCCCCCTCGCCCGGCGAAGCCGGGCGAGCCTCCCCCCTCCGCGCGTTTCTCGCGCGGGGCTGCACCGCTGACCAGTAGAAGGACGCGAGCTTCTGAGCGGCGCGTCGCCTGCCCGCCCCCCCTCGCCCGGCAAAGCCGGCAGCCGTTCGACCCGCCCGAGTCGCCCTCACGGGAGCCCGGAACCGGAACCGGAACCGGAACCGACGACCTGGCGCGGCCGCGTCAGTCGAAGATGGGCAAGCGGGCGACGGCGTCGGCGATCTGCGACTCCACGAGCTTGTGCATGGGACGGTTCAGTTTCGCGCTGCTGGAGTGGATCGCCTTGGCGATCTCCTCCATCTTGGCGCCGGGGTGGTGGCGGACGTAGGTGACCATCACGTCCATGTCGCGCTTCATTTGCTTGTAGTTGCGCCGGCCGGTGCCGGCGGAGGCGCGGGCGGCGGGCGCAGGTCTCGCGGGGGCGGCCTTGGGGCGGCCGGCGCCGTTGACACGCGAGGGCGTGCGTGGCGCTTGCTGCCAGACGCCCAGTGCACCTGTCAGCATGGCGCGCGCTTCTTCTCGAACGAGCTGTTCGATCTCGGCTGCCAACGCGCGGAGACGCGCTTCGATGCGATTCTTGAGGTCTGGCAAGAAGACGCTTGTCGCGCGCCGGTGCGAGGCTGTCAAGAAGTCGGGGCTGCCGTAGGAGTGGCGATTCTGCGCCTCTGGACGGGCTCCGCGCGTTCTCATGCGCCGCAGCAGCGCTTGTACTTCTTCCCGCTGCCGCAGAGGCACGGCTCGTTGCGGCCGGGCTTCGGGGCGGCTTCGACGGGGCGCGCCTTGCCGTTGTAGCGCCGGACCCGGTCCAGGAGCTCGAGGCTGCGCTCCGGGGTCCAGGCGAGGTGCATCGCCCGCATCGACTCGCCGGGCAGGTACAGCGCCTCCGCGGGGCCGCGCGCGGTGAGCACGACCGTTTCGAGAAGCGTCTGGAGGTCTTCCCCGTTGTTGAGGAAGTCGCAGTCGATGTTCACGGCGATCTCGAAGGCCAGCGGCTCCGGGACGTCCTCGGGCCGCTGGAAGAGGTAGGGAGAGCCGGCGGGCAGCCCGGCCGAGCAGGCCACGTAGTTCTCGCGCGCCCAGTGGACGAGGTCGGCGCGGGTCTCCTCGGGGCTGGCGAGCGCGTGATCCAGGACGCCCACCAGGAGCCGACGGTGCCGGGCGAGGGCGGCGGCGCGCGAAGTGTCGGCGGGATCCGCCGCGGCGCCCCAGAGCGCCTTGCGCACCTCGGCCCACAGGCGCGTGTGGCGTACGCCGATGGCCGCGAGGTCGACGACCGCGTCGACGAGCAGCCCGAGGTTCGTCGCTTCGCCGAGGCGCCGCTTGGCCTGCGCGAGCAGGGGCTTCCCGAGCCGTCCGATGGCCCAGGCCGCCCGGACGGCGAGGTAGCTGCTGCCGAGCCGCACGAGCGGCGTCGAGATGCCGGCGAGCTGCTCCAGCGCACCCTGCGGCATCCCGTCGAGCAGGGTGCGATCGTCGACGGCGGCGAGGAGCAGCAGATGGCCCATCGCCCACGAGGAGCGCCAGAACGTGCGCAGGTGCTCGATGTCGCGCGGACGGGCGCGCTCCATGCGCAAGAGCCGCGGCAGCGCCGCGTCGATCTTCACGTGGACGCGGAGCATCTCCCGCAGGAACGACATCGCCATGATCGGCGACCAGGCGGTGAGGGCCACGAACTCCTCGCGCGACAGCTCGTCGCCGGCCTCGCCGATGCGGTCGAGGAGCCGGCGCGTCTCGCCCTTCCCGCCGGTGAGCGTCTCGGCGAGCGCCATGCGCGCGCGCAACTCCTCGTGCTTCGCGGCGACGCCGTCGAGCTGCCCGCGGG
>DASYRF010000512.1:0-8104 GCA_036004705.1 Myxococcota bacterium | reverse complement strand
GCAGGCGATGTCCCTCGGACACGCCGCGCTGCAGGTTGGCGTGCAGGTCACGCGCGAGGCGGCTCTCGTCCGAGGCGCCGACCACGGCAATCGTACGCGGGTGCAGCAGCGCGCTCAGATCCATCGCCGACCTCGCGCCCCCCGGGGGTAGGCACGCGTACCGATCACTAGCAGCGACAGTAGCAGAAGACCGCTGCCTGCGCGCTCTGGCGTGCCGCCGCGCCCCACCGCGCAGCCGCAGCCGCAGCCGCCCCCGCCCTCGACGCCGAACGTGCCGGCGTCGGACGCGCCGCCTCCGCCGTCCGTGGTGCCGCCGTCTCCGGCCGCACCGCCCGGCGGCGGGACGTCCTCGGGGATCTGGGCCGGCGGCAGAACGTCCTCGTACAGGTCGAACCGCTCCGGGTGCTCGTAGGCCATCACGGTGAGGTAGACGAGCGTCGCCGCCCAGAGATGCGGCGTGGCCACGCGGTTGTCGAAGCGGTCGGTCACGCCGTCGCCGTCGTCGTCCACCGACACGAACACTTCGCCGAGGTAGCGCGTCTCGGGGTCGGCGACGTCGTTCACCATCGCCGCCGCCAGCTCCAGCGCGCGGTCGCGCTCGGCGGGGTCGGGGTGCACCAGCGCCGCGGCGAGGGACACCTTCGCCGGGTAGGCGCCGCCGCCCGTCAGCCCGGCGGCGTCGGCGAGCACGGCGTCCAAGTTCGCGCTGAGCTGGTCGGCGACGCGCGGGTCGAGCGCGGCGTAGGCGCCGCCCCCGTCGGGGCCGAAGACCTTCGCCGGCCAGGCGACCCAGGACGAGGAGCCGGTGGGGCTGGAGCCCGGGTTCCCGCCGACCATCTCCTCGACGAACCCCGTGCCCGGGACGTAGAGCTCGTGGTCGATGGCCCAGCGCACCTCGGCGGCGCGGTACTCCCAGGCGGCGGCGCTGGCGTCTTCGCCCAGCGCGCGGGCCGCCATGGCCGCGGCCCGCAGCGCGCCGAACACGGTGGCCGCGCCCTGCAACCCCTGCGTGAAGGCGGCGTGGTCGTCCTCGTTCGCCTTCCACGGCAGGTAGGTGTCGGGGTCGCGCCAGTAGGTCATCAAGTCGGCGGCGCGCCGCACGGTGGGGAAGAGCTCGGCCAGGTAGTCCATGCGCGCGACGGGATCGGCCAGGTAGCCGGCGTGCGCCACCATGGACCAGGTGGCGAGCGCGGTATTGTCGATCTCGAAGCGGATGTTCCCGCCCACGACGCCGTCGGCGTAGTAGTTCATCTCCCAGCCGTTCGCCGGGTAGGTGGCGTCGGTCGGGTCGTCGGGGTAGCCGGGGCCGGGCGTGTCGATGAAAGGCGTCGGCAGCGCGGGCACGTCGCGCTGGGTCAGCGCGTAGAAGCGCATGCGGTCGGTGACGAGGTCGGTGAGCCCGGCGACGTCCAGCGCCGCGTCGAAGAAGGCGCCGTCGCGCGGCCAGTCCTCGCCGTAGGGCGGCTGGCGCGAGATCGACGCCACCAGCGCGCTCGTGGCGCGGTCGAGCCCCACGCGCAGGTTCAGGAGCGTACGCGCCGAGAAGTCCACGAGCGCCGGATCCACGCCCGGCGCGTCCGGCAGGGCCAGCGCCCCGACCCACGCCTCGTGCGCGGCGCGGGTGGCGTCGGCGAGGGCGTCGGGGTCGGCGGCGCGCACCGCTTCCAGCGCTCCGCGCGCCGCCCCGGCGGTCGCGCCCGCCGCCAGATAGAACGCGGCGCGCGCCTCGTCGCCGCCCGGCCCGACGGCGAAGGCGAGCGGCACGCGCAGCGCCTCGTTCACGTGGCCGGCGGCGACGCGCGCGCCGGCGAGGTCGCCGTCGTCGGCCACGTCGGCCAGCGCGTCGGGCGCCGCAGCCGTCCAGCCCTCGTCGCCGTAGATCGCCTGGCCTGGCTGCAGCACGCCTGTGCAGCGCAACAGCCCCGCCGCCGCGCCGGCCGCGCCCGCCTCGGCGTCCGGGTAGCGGTCGCCCAGCGTGCCCAGGTTGTCCGCCAGCACGCCGAGCGGACCGCACAGGTCCGTCTCGTCGAAGCCCACCTCCCAGGCATCCGGCGCCGGGACCGTGCCGAGCGCGAAGTACACGCCCGGCGCGTAATCGGCGTCGAGCGCCGCCACCAGCGCGTCGGCGGTGGCGTCGTCCACCGGCGTTCCCGGCGCGGCGGCGCCAAGCGCCACGCCGATCGGCCCGTAGTCCGTCGGCCCGGTCCCCATGAAGAGGTCGGTCAGGCCGTCGACCACGGCCCTGTCGGCGGGATGAAAATGCAGCACCGTCCCGGCGGCGGCGTCGTACACGGCGGCGAAGTCGTTGCGCGGCTCCAGCGCCCAGTCGGCGAGCGGAATCTCGGGCAGGCGCGACAGCGTCGGGGTCAAGTTGGCGTAGAGCAGCGCGGCCGCGCCGGTGACCGGGCTCGCGGGATCGCGCACGACGTGCAGCACGCGCACCCAGACGTCGTCGATCTCGTCGACGAAGTCGGTCTGCGTGACGGTGAGCCCGAGCGCGGCGTTCGCGAACGTCGCCTCGACCACGCTGGAGCGCGCCGACGCGTAGCCGAGCGCCCGCGTCCAGCCGGCGTCGCGCAGCCAGGTGACCGCTTGCGTCGCGCCGCCGTCGGTCGAGTAGACGAGCCCCGCGAAAGCGCCCATGCCCTCGGAGGCGCCGAAGCGCGGGAGCGCGCGCGCGTCCTCGCTGTTCGACGTCACGTAGCTGAGCTGGTCGTAGTAGCTGGGCGACGGCCAGGTCAGCACCGTCAGGTCGCCGTCGCGGCTGACGCCGATCGTCAGGCCGCCCGCGCCCGCCACGGCCTGTACGTTGGTGGCGCCGAAGATGTGCTCGACCAGGTCGAGCTCGTGAGCGTCGGCCCGGCCGCCGCGCGGCGCCGCGAGCAGCGCGGCCACGAGCCCGCCCAGCCCCGCGGCCGCCGCCCGTCCCAAGTTCCCCCCGCGGCGCACCATCGCCAGAGTCTAGGGCTTCCTCCCCGGCGGGGTCCAGGCGCCGTCGCCGTCGGCGTCCACCCACACGGGGTTCTGGAAGGCGAACGGCAGCACGCCGGCGATGGGCAGCACGCCGTCGAGCGGGCGCGTGCCGCGCACGAGCACCACGACCCAGGCGTCGCGCGCCAGCGCCAGCGTGGTGGCGGCGTGCGCGTAACCGTCCTCGGCGGCCAGCTTCGCCCTCCACGCGACCTCGCCGTTGACGACCACCTCCACCGACGACACGTCGATCCAGTCGGCCACCTGGACCTCCACGTCGACGGCGACCTTGCCGCCGGGCGCGGCCTTGACGTGCCCGCCCGGCCCTTCGCCGCCGACGGTGGCGCGCAGGTAGGGGCCGTTGGTGACCATGGCGCGCCCTTCGCGCAGCGCGCGCACGAAGTCGGGGGCGCGGATCTCGGTAGGGAGGTCGACGCCGGCCATGAAGACGTAGGTGCGCGGGTAGCCGACCTCGTGCAGCGCCAGCCAGTGCGAGTCGCTGTTGCCGGTGGCGGTCTTGTGCAGGCCGAGCGACAAGAGCGCGTACCAGTCGCGCAGGTTCGCCTCGACCTTGTCGAGGTGGGCGAGCTCCAGCCCGTTGAACACCTCGATGCAGTCGAAGTCGGGGCTCCACAGCGGCGAGCCGGCGAGCCCGGTGGCGGGGTCGAGCTCCATCGCCGTGAAGTAGCCGAGCCGCGGCTCCATGCGCGGATGGTTCACTTGAAGTATCTCGTCGTCGGCGCTGGTCACGCCGCGCGCGCGCGCGAACATCTCGGCGGGCGTCGTACGCCATGACGGGATGGGGTCGGCGGCGATGCGCATCTCACCGGCGATGTCGTACACGGGGATGGGGAAGAGGTTGAAGTGGCCGAAGTTGGGGTCGCTCGTGGTGATCTCGTCGCCGACCATCGTCGCGAGGAGCCCGCGGGCCTTGAGCTTCGCCAGGGTCGGCTGGTAGTCGGTGAGCGCGTCGTGGTCGGTGGCGACGGCGAGCTCGACGCCCTCGGCGATGAGCGAGATGACGCGCCCCTCGAGGGTCAGGTCGCTGTCCTTGCTGTGGCCGGAGTGCAGGTGGAGGTCGCAGGCCACCGCGTCGGGCGTGTCGACGGCGATGCGCATGGTGAGCGTGACGCCGGTGGACTTGCCGGCCTCGAGCGTGACGGTCTGTTCGGGGAGGTTGTATTCGAGCCCGCGCGAGGCGAGCACGCGCCAGCGCCCCGGCGGGAGCGCCACCGACGCGGCGCCGGTGAGCGTGTAGATCGAATTACCCGCGCCGTCGGCGTGATCGTAGCGCCCCAGGAGCGGTGCCGGCGCCGGCGGGAGCAGCGGCGCCGGGGCGCCAGGCACGGGGGGCGCGGGCGGGGCGGGTGGCGCCGCGCGGACCGGCCCGTCGGCGGGCAGCACGATGACGCGCGCCGGGATGGGCTCCGCCGTCTCCTCGTCGACGACCCAGACCGTCAGCAGCCCCCAGTCGGCGGCCGCGAGGTCCGCCGTGGCGGAGGCGCCCGCGGCGAGATCGCGCTCGGCGGCTGTCCCAGCCGCGCGGCCGTCGCCCCCCACGGCGGCCAGCACGTGACCCGGCGGCACGCGCGCCTCGTAGGCATTCAGCACGACGGCCGTCCGCGCCCAGAGCTTGCCGTCCACCGACAGCTCGACCCACGCGTCACGCGGCGCCGCCCCCGGCGCCGCCGGAAGAGGCATCGGAGCCGCCCCCGCCGCAGCCGTCCCACTTGCGGTTCCGGCTCCGGCTCCCGCTCCGGTTCCGGTTCCGGTTCCGGTTCCGGTTCCGGTTCCGGCTGCGGTTGCGGCTCCGGTCCCGGCTCCGGTTCCGGTTCCGGTTGCGGTTGCGGTTCCGGTCCCGGTTCCGGCTCCGGTTGCGGTTGCGGTTCCGGTGCCGGTTCCGGTTCCGGTTCCGGTTCCGGCTGCGGTTGCGGCTCCGGTCCCGGCTCCGGTTCCGGCTCCGGCTCCGGTTCCGGTTCCGGCTGCGGCTGCGGTTCCGGTTCCGGCCGCGGCCGCGGCCGTGGCCGGGGCGGCGGGCCCGAGCTTCGGCGTCACTTTCGGCGTCGGCGGCCGCGCCGGCTCGGGCGCCGTCGCGACGCGACCCGAGAGCGCCGCCAGCGGCTCGCCGCGCGCGGCGCGCAGGCGGGCGGCCGCCTCGGCCAGATCGCGCGGCGAATAGGCCCACAGCCATTCGCGCTGCATCTCGGCGCCCGGCGCCAGGCTCTGCGCCGTCCCGGCGCACGCCGTGAAGCCGCTGTGGAACGACGCCTCGTCGATGGCCACGACCTTCGCGTCCACGCTCACCGCACCGCTCGGCGCGCCCATGGCGTAGGCCGACCCCAGCGCCTCGTAGCCCACCCAGTCGGCGCTCACCGTCGCGGGCGGCGTCACGAGCCCCACGCCCGGCAGCCACGCCGGATGGTTCCCCAGATACGCGGCCTCGCACAGCGTCACCAGCAGCGGCGCCGCCGTGACGTTGCGCGCGCGCTCCGTCACGCGCACGAGGTGCTCCCCGGCGCGCATCCGGTACTCGGCCGTCACCTCCACCAGCGCCGGCGAAGCGTCGGCGCCGAGATGCAGCGTCCCCGTCGCCCGCAGCAGCGGCGTCGCTTCGGCGCCGGCCGCGCCCACCTTCTCGATCTTCGTGAAGGCCACCGGCCGCGGCGGCGCGTCGTCCACACCCACGGCGGCGCCCGCGTTCTCGAGCAGGTCCACCCCCACGTCCGCCCCGCCCGGCTCGTACAGATCGATCAGCTGCCCCACCAGCGGCCGGAAGCCGGCCAGGCGCGGCGCCTTCTCCACGACCGCCGTCACCAGATCGTTCGACAGCAACAGGTCCCCCGCGCGCGCGCGCACGCGCGCCCCGGCCGGGAGGCTCACCTCCACGTCCGCCACGCGGACGCCGGCCGCCGCGTACACCGGCGCCGCCGTGGCGGGCCCCCCCGTGCCGCCGCCGCTGCATCCGCAGCCGGCCACGCCCCCGCCAGCCAGGGCAAACACCGCGGCGACGAGTCCCCGCAACTAGTTGGTGCTACGGGGCGGAAGCCGGTAGTGCTGCACCGCGTCCTTGGGCGGACGCTCGATCGCCTGCAACGAGCTCGTCACGACGTCGCGGCGGTCGCGGAAGAACACCAGGTGATGTCCGGTGCGCGGCTCCGGCTCGGGCACCATCGACCCGTCCTGCGTCAGCGAGAACGCGCCCAAGAGGCGGCTCCCCACCGCCCGGTGGCGGTCGAACCAGGCGCCGCTGTTCCGGTCTCGCACCGCCACGCACACGTCGTCGTGCACGTGGTACTCCGAATGGAGCGTGACGAACATCTTGTTGTGCCGCCGCTCGGCGCCGGCCGCGGGCCCACTGCGCCCGCGAGGCTCGAACGATCCTATGTTCGAGGGCGTGCCCATCTCACGCGCTTAACATGCGTGGTCTTCTCCGACAAGACAACCCGTGCCCGACATTCACGCCTCCCGTGTGACGCATCCGGAACATGCACGAGCCCCTGCCCTCCCGTACGCGTGCGACTGCGACGTCACACTTCCGCAGGCCGCTGCCCTGGCGCGCGCTACGCCGGCTGGGCTTCGTGCGTCACCGCGGGCCGCGGCAGCGGCGGGACGCGCAGCGCATCGCCGCACAGCTGCGCCAGCACGCAGGCGAGCAGGCGCGCGCCATCGCCTGCGCGCAGTAAGGGGCCAGCGTGCGAAAGAAGCGCCGGTCGTCGGCGGTGAACGGTGCCGGTCGGAACCGGAACCGCGGCCGGCGGCAGACACGGCGGAGGCGAAGGAAGTGGCGTGCGCTACGGGACGAGGACCGTGCCGAGGACGGGGCTGTCTGCGCGAACATCCATCACGTCATCGGCGGTGGTTCCTGCGCAGCCGGCGGGCGTGGAGGGGAACGTAACGCTAACCGTCTGGGGACCGGTTCCGAGCTCGAACACGATGAACTGGCCGTTCGCCGACGTCGCCATGAGCGTGCCGTCGGGGAAGCCTGCGGCGGAGACGTAGCGCACGCTGCCGCTCGTCGTGGTCACGGTCGCGCCCATCACGGGGTTGCCGGCGCAGTCGACGGTGACGAACGCGCCGATCGACTCGCTGGCGGCGTCGTAGTTGCCGTCGCCCATGTCGGCGCCCATCGGCGTGGGGACCAGCCCGACGAAGAGGCCCCAGGTCGTGTCGGAGACGATGGGTCGGCTCTGCACCGCGCTGACCGCGGTCGGATAGTTGTCGTAGTGGTAGGTGTTCTTGAACGTCGCCTTCGTCAGCTTGAAGTAGCCGTTCACCGGGCCACCCGCCACGTCTACCATCAGCGTCGCGTTGCCGGCGGCATCGGTCGTGCCACTGGCCAGCGAGGTGGCCTCGGCCACGTCCGCACGGTCGAACAGGTCGATGGCGACGCCGTCCTGGATCGAGTCGTTGAACACCTCGGTGACGTTGATGATGAGCGTCGCGGTCGTGCCCGAGTCGGGCGGGAGGCCGCCGCCGGAGTCGGTCACGGCGCCGCCGGAGTCGGTGGCGCCGGAGTCGGTCACCGCGCCGCCGGAGTCCGTGCCGGCATCGCTGCCCTTGTGCTTGCAACCGACGGCCAGAGAGAAGGCGAGCGCCAGCACCATGGCGCCCCAGATCGTGCGCTGAGTCATTTTCCTCCAGGGGGAATGTTGGGCGCCTCGTACCGGATCGCCGCACGCGTGTCAACGGTGCCGCGCTGAGGGCCGACATGCGATCCGCATGACCGCGTCGTCGACGCATTCCGGCTACATCCATCACATCCCGCAACGCACGCCGCCGGCTCCGCCGATGCGACGCTCCCGCCCATGGGTCTGCGCCTGCGCATGCAGGCCACGTATGACTGCTCCGCGGGCACCCCCGAAGTCCAAGTTCCTGTGCGCCAGCTTCAAGACCTACGGCCTGTTGCTCGCCGACAACGGCAGCGACTGGTACGTCAGCGGCGCGCCCGACCCCTCTGGGACGACTCCCGCCTGGCCGACATAAGCGCCATCACTGGCGACGACCGCGAACTCGTGGACACCGGCCCGATCATCACGTACGGGCGCCCGCGGCGCGGTCAGCGGGAAGGGGTCGCGAGCGGGCGATGCCCTGGGACGGCCCTCGCTGCGCTGCGTGACCCGCCGCGGCGCTGGTC
>DASYRF010000511.1:0-4253 GCA_036004705.1 Myxococcota bacterium | reverse complement strand
ACAACCCCACAGCCACGGCGGCGGGATCGCGCTTGTCCGCGCGGCCCGTCCGTCGATTGAGGTCTGCCCCCGAGGCCGGCGCAGGCGCGTTCTCCACCTTGAATACCTCGGCCTGCGCGACGGCGAGGCCAAGCGCGCGCTCGCCGCCGCGCGCGCCCACGTGGGTGTCGCCGCCGCGCCGCACGGTGCCCCTTCTCGGGCGGATCAATCGATTTCAAGGTCCGCTCCAGCCTCTTGACGGGCGCGCCACCCTGGTCCGCGCGCGCGCGGACCGCCCTGCGCCTGGCGTCGATTCGCCCGCCGCGCGCGCCGCCCCGGTTTCCTGCCGCGGCAGCCCGCGCCGCGCCTGCGCGCTCGCCCTTCACGCGCGCGTCGTTCCCGTCCGCGCGTGCCTCCGTCCGACCGCGCTCGACGTCCGTCTGTCGCGCGCGCCCCCCGTCGTGCCCGCGCTCCCCGATGGCGCGTCCCGCGTCCCCGCGCCCCCGTCCATCGCCTGCATCAGCGCACCGCGTGCGCCGCTGAATCGGTTTACTGTCCCTGAGATCGCACGCCGCGCCGCTTTTCGTCCGTTTGGCACGTTCGGCCGCCCACGCCGCGCCGCTTTCGTTCGTTTGGCACGTTCGGCCGCCCACGCCGCGCTGCGTTCGCCGCGTTTCACGCGGCCGTCATCCTGCGCCGCGCGCGCGGCCGGGCCCGTGATAGCCTCGCAGGCGGAGCCCGCGCCGTGGCGGAAGACGATCGCTCGGACCTCATCACCAAGAGCAACGAAAAGCGCCGCCCGACCGCGCGCGCTTCCGGCGAGCCCGCGCTGCGCGTGTTGTTCGTCACGCTCGACGAGACCCGCTTCCAGCCGCTGCGCGAAGGCGACGAGTACGTCATCGGCCGCGTCACGCCCGAGCCGCCGGCCGCCGCGCCCGACGTCGTGCCGATCCTCTTCGCCGACGAGCTCGTGTCGCGCCGTCACGCGCGGCTCGCGCTGCGCGGTGGCGTTCTCACGGTCGAGGACCTTCGTTCGCGCAACGGCACGTTCGTCAACGAAGCCGTCGTCCCGATCGGCGCCGGCGCGCCCGCGCCCCTCGCCGCCGGTGACGCGTTCGCCTTCGGCGACGTCGTCGCCTGGGTCCTGCGGCAGGTCCCCGGCGTGCCCGAGCCCCAGTGCCTCGTCGGCCACGACGCGCTGATGGACGCGCTCGCGCGCGAGATCGTCCACGCCCGCCACTGCGCGCGCACGCTCGCGCTCCTGTACCTGCGCGCCGCCGACGAGGTGCGCGGCCAGCCCGTCGCGCACGCCGCGCGCTGGTTCCCGCGCCTGCGCCCCCTCGTCCCCGACGTCGACCGCGTGTCTTTCTACGGCCCCGAGTCCGTGCTGCTCTTGCACCCCGAAGCCACCCCCGACGAGGCCCTGCAGTTCGCCCGCGTGCTGACCGGCAACCGCCGCGCCGGCGAGGCCCCGCTCCGCTGCGGCCTCGCGTTCTATCCCACGTGCGGCCTCACGCCCCCCGTGCTGGAGCAAGCCGCCCGCGCCGCCGCCGCCCGCGCCACGGCGAAGGCCCCCATCTCGCCCGCGCTCCCCATCGGCCGCCCCGGAACCGGAACCGGAACCGGAACCGGAACCGGAGTCGGAACCGGAACCGGAACCGGAACCGCAGCCGCGCGCGTAACCGAAACCGTGGCCGAGGCGGAGTCCGGGTCCGTGTCGGCCCAGGCCCGCGCGCGGCGCTCGCGCTCCGTCCATTCCGCCGAAGCCGACGCCGACGCCGAAGTCGAAGCCGAAGCCGAAGCCGAAGCCGAAGCCGACGCCGACGCCGACGCCGCCGCCGAGGCCGAGGCCGCCGAGGCCGAAGCCCATGCCAGTCCCGCGCGCCGCTCCCCTGCCCGCCGCACCGCCGAGCGTCCCCCCGCGCGCGCCCCGCGCGCCTCCGCGCCCGCCTCGCCACCGTCGCCCGCCGGCGGCGCCGGCGCCGCGGCCTCCGCCCCCATCCTCATCAGTCCCCGCATGCGCGAGATCCACGACCAGCTCGTCCGCGTCGCCGACGCCCCCACGCCCATCCTGCTGCTCGGCGAGACCGGCGTCGGCAAGGACGTGCTCGCGCGCCTCTTGCACGAGCGCAGCGTCCGCCGGGCGCGACCCTTCCTCGCCGTCAACTGCGGCGCGCTCGCGCGCAACCTCGTCGAGTCAGAGCTATTCGGCCACGTGCGCGGCGCCTTCTCGGACGCCACGCACGACGCCCCCGGCGTCTTCGCCGCCGCGCGCGGCGGCACCGTGTTCCTGGACGAGATCGGCGAGCTCCCCCTCGACGTGCAGCCCAAGCTCCTGCGCGTGATCGCCGCGCGCGCCGTCCGTCCCGTCGGCGCCCCCGACGAGCGCCCCTGCGACTTCCGTCTCGTCCTCGCCACGCACCGCGACCTCGAGGTCCTGATCACCCTCGGCACCTTCCGCGAGGACCTCTATCACCGCATCGCCACGCTCCCCCTCACCATCCCCCCGCTCCGCGATCGCCCCGAAGAGATTCTCCCTCTCGCTGCCCATTTCCTCGCCCAGTTTTCTTCCCTCACCCCCTCGCCCCTCCGCGGCTTCACCCCCGCCGCCCAGACCGCGCTCCTCCAGCACTCCTGGCCCGGCAACGTCCGCGAGCTCCAGAGCGCCATCGAGCGTGCCGCGCTCCTCTCCACCGGCCCCGAAGTCGACGCCCCCGCTCTCTCGCTCCGCATCCGCACGAGCGCCCCCGTCCCGCCGCCCCTCGCCGCGCCCCCCGATCCCACGCGCCCCGTCCCCGCCGACTACCAAGCCCGCCGCGACCTAGAGGAGAAGGAGCTCCTGCTGACCACGCTCAAGGCCACGTCGCACAACCGCAGCGAAGCCGCGCGCCTCCTCCACATCGACCGCCACACCCTCGTCCGCCGCGCCACGAAGCTCGGCGTCCCCCTGGATCCCCCGAAGAACCGCAAGAAGGTACCCTAGCCGTTAAACGTCGTTCGACGTATCGAGGCCGGGACGACGACCATCACCACCATCGCCGGCGTCGGTCACGCGTCCGGTTCCACCGGCGACGGCTGCCCGGCGACGGAGGCGCTGCGCGAATGGCCGGCCGACGCGGCCGTCGCCGCCGACGGCGCCGTGTACGTGGCCGACACGCTCGCCTCTGCGTCCGCCGGATTGGCACGGACGGCGTCATCACGACCGTCGCGGGCATCTGCGGGCAGGTCGGCTACGCCGGTGACGGCGGGCCGGCCGTGGCGGCCCTCCTCGCTCACCCCTGGGGCATCGCCCTCGACGCCGCCGGCGACCTCCACATCTACTTACTTCGCGGCCTTGGCGGCGGCCTTCGCGCGCAGCTTCTCCGGGGTCACGACCAGCACGCCGCGGTGCTCGCTGTAGATGCCGGGCCACTCGAGCGCGATGACGACGAACAGGTGCGGAAACGCCGGGTGGAAGAAGACGCCCGAGACGTGCTCCCGTGGGAGCTCGAAGGCTTCGTCGTAGGCCGCGCTGTCGTCCTTCGACAGGCCGCGCACGCGCACGGGCGCGGCGCCCGGCGCCGGCGTCACCATCACCGCCGTGCCCGTGTCTTGCACAACGATGTCCACGCCGCCCGCGGTCACCCGGAAGATCGTCCCGGAGACGGCGCCGTCGCACCGCAGCAGGCCCGCCTTGCGCATGCCCGCGTTGATCTTCGCCGCGCGTTTCTCCAGCAGCGCGTCGGCGTCTTCCCAGGGCGGCGCGTCCGCGGGGTCAAGGCCCGCGCCTTCCGCGCCGAAGTCCGGCGCCGAGCCCAAGCGGCCCTCGACGACCGTGGCGCCGAAGGGCGCCTTCTTCCCCGGCGCCATCTTGAACGCCACGATGTGGGAGATTGTGAGGTCGCTGTCGGAGAACTCGGTCAAGAACAGCAAGACGCCGGAGCCGTCGGGCATGATGCCCAGGCATTTCGGCGCGTCCACGCTGCGCGGGTCGAACTCCGGGGCCAGCGGGTAAGCGGGCGCAGCGGTTGCCGTCGGCGGCGTCTCCGCGGAGGCGGCGCCCCCCGCCGCCGCGGCCAGCAGCGCCACGCCCGCGCCGGCCGCCACGACCGTCGCTCGCCGCGCCGCGGCGCCGCCCCCGGAGCCCGGGCGGTTGGCTTTCCCCATGCTGTTGCCGCGTTGCATCAAGGCGGTCGTCACGTCGTGCCTCCCTTGGCGGACTTTACGAACATGGCACGCCCGCCACGCCTGCGCCGCCGCGCACCGCCTGATCCTTTCTGAAGATTCGCAAGGTG
>DASYRF010000510.1:0-7027 GCA_036004705.1 Myxococcota bacterium | reverse complement strand
GCAGGCGCGCGAGCTCGGCTTCCAGTGCGCCGAGCCGATCAACCGGCGACGGCGGCTTGGGCCCGAAAGCGGCGACGTCCGGCTTGGCAGCCGCCGTGGCGGCGGGCTTCGGCGCAACGGTTCCGGCGGGCTTGGGGGCCGCGGTTCCGGCGGGCCTGGGCGCGGCGGTTCCGGCGGGCTTGGGGGCCGCGGTTCCGGCGGGCTTGGGCGCGACGCTACCAGTCGGAGCGGGTGCCGCCGCCAGCGCAGGGCAGGGCGCGACGGCGGCGCACAACCCGACCAGGAAACCGGCGCCCAGGAGCGGCGCGCGCCGTGCGCGTGCCTTCGTCATCACTTCCCCTTGGCCTTGACCGGTGCCTTCGGCTTCGCCGGCGCGCTCGAGGCCGCCGGCGCCGTCTTGCCCTTCGGACCCGGGCCCGGCGACCCCGCCGGCGCGTCGTCGGCGGCGCTCTCGTCGCCCGGCTTCACCAGCGCCAGCACGTACCGGTCGAGCCCCAGGTACTCTTTGGCCACGCGCGCCACGTCGGCCGGCGTGACCGCGGCGATGCGCTCGGGGAAGGTGATGTAATCGGCGTAGCCGAGCCCGTAGGCCTCGGCGAACCCCATCGACGCCGCCAGGGCGGACGCGCGCTGCAGGGAGATCTCGTGCGTGCCGATGACGAACCGCTTGGCACGCTCGACCTCGTCTGGGTCGGGCGCGCCGGCCACCATCTTCTCCACCTCCGCCTTGATCCCGGCCAGCGTCGCGTCCACGTTTTCCGGGCTGGTTCCGACGTGGACTGCCAGGTATCCGGCCTCGACGCCGTCGAGCATCACCGAGCTGACGCTGTAAGCGAGCCCCTTCTCCTCGCGCAGCTCGCGAAAGAGCCGCCCGCCCTGCGCGCCCAGCATCGCGCTGATCACTTCGAGCGCGTAGCGGTCGGGCGAGGTCATCGCCGGCCCCATCCAGCCAAAGACCACGTGGGCCTGTTCCTTCGAAAGGTCGCGGATGGCGACTTCCGGGGCCGTGCGCGTCGCCTCCACGGGCAGCACCGGACGCGGCGCCGGCGCCGTCGCCGCAGACGGCAGGCGCCCGAACCAGCGCCGCGCGACTGCCAGCGCCTTGGCCGGATCGACGTCGCCGACGATCACCAGCGTCACTTCCGAAATCGGGAAGTGCGCGCCGTAGTACGCGGCCAGCGTCGCGCGCGAAATCTTCTTCACCGTCGCCTCGGTCCCGAGCGAGTCCATCCGGTAGGGATGCGTATGGTAGAGCGTCTCGGCGAAAAGCCGGAAAGCGACTCCGGCGGGGTCGTCGTCGCGCGCGGCGATCTCCTCCAGCACCTCCTTGCGCTCCTTCTTGATCTCGTCGGGCGGGAACTCCGGATGGAGCAAGCAGTCGGCGAAGAGCTCCATGCCGCGCTCGAAGTTCCGCGCCAGGAACTCGCCCCGCAGGCCGAAGCTGTTCTTGCCGCTGTACCCCGACAGCGACCCGGCAATCTTGTCCACCTCCAGCGACAGCGCGCTCGCGTCGCGCGTCGCCGTCCCGCTGGTGATGAGCCGCGCCAGCATGTTGTTGACGCCGTTGTTCGACGCGTCCTCGAAGCGCAGCCCGCCGTTGAAGACCGCCCGCACTGCGACGACCGGGCTCGTCGTGGTGCGCTTCAGCAGGACCGTGGCGCCCGAGGGGAGCGTCACCTTCACCACGCCGCCCGCGCCGGGCGCCACCGCCGGCAGCGCGCTCTCCGCCGCCGCGCCCTCGGCCGCTTTTTTCGTTTCCGCCAGCAGCGCCTTCTCCAGCGCGTGCGCGGCGGCGTCGTCGGCGGCGAGCGCGGTCGGCACCACGGCGGCGAGCGACAGGCGGTCCGGGCGCAGGTACTTCGCCGCCACGCGCCGCACGTCCGCCGGGGTGACCTTGGCCAGCGCCGCGTAGTAGCGCGCCTCGTGGGCGAGGTCGCCGGCGATGACGCGGTAGAAGCCCAGCTTGCGCGCCAGCCCCTGCACCGTCTCCACCTGGTAGACCGCGTCGGACTCGATGATGGTGCGCGCCTTGGCGACCTCGTCGCTCGCCGGCTCCTCGTGCGCCAGGCGGAAGACCTCGCGCATCGTTGCCTCGGTGGCGGCCGCGACGTTCTCCGCTTGCAGCGTGGCGCCCACGATGAACAGCCCCTCCTGGCGGGGCGTGTAGGCGAACGAATAGACGTCGTTGACGAGCAGGCGGTTTCGGCGCACCTCTTCGTTCAAGCGCGAGGACTCGCCCTGGCCGAGCAGCACGGCGAGCACGTCGAGCGCGACGATGTCGTCGTCGAGCAACGGCGGGATGGGGAATCCGGCCTCGAAGCGCGCCTCCTTCACCGAGTCGGCCTTCACCCGCGCGCGCGGCGCGTCGGGCAGGGCCACGGCGGTCGGTGTGCGCGCCGGGGCCGCGGCCGTGGCGGCGCCTCCGCCGGCGGTGCCGGGCGCGTGCCCGTAGTCGGCGAAGGCCTTCTCCACGCGGCGGAGCACGGCCTCGGGTTTGACGTCCCCGGCGATCACCACCGTGGTGGTCGCCGGCACGTACCAGCGGTGGAAGAAGTCGAGCACGCGCTCGCGCGTGAAAGCTCTCACCGACGCGTCGCTGCCCAGGATGTTCCGCCCGTACGGGTGCGCCCCGTACGCCAGGTCGAACAGCTCCTCCGACACCACGCGTGAGGGGTTGTCGTGCCCGCGCTTGATCTCTTCGAGCACGACCTTGATCTCGCCTTCGATGTCGGCGGGGTCGAAGCGCGAGTGGCTGACCGCGTCGGCGAGCACGTCGAGCCCCGTGTCGAAGAAGCGCGACGCCAGCACCACGTGGTAGACGGTCTCGTCGTAGCTGGTCCAGGCGTTGATGTCCCCGCCCGCGCCTTCGATGTCGGCGGCGATGGCCCCGACGGGGCGCTTGTCTGTTCCCTTGAACAGCATGTGCTCGAAGAAGTGCGCCAGCCCCGCTTCGGCGGGCGTCTCGTCGGCGGAGCCGACCGCGACCCACACCTGGACGGCCACGACGGGCGTCGAGTGGTTCTCCTCGACCAGCACGGTCAGGCCGCTCGGCAGGGTTCGGATCACCGTGCTCCTCTTCGCCGTCAGGTCCGGTGAGGCGGGCGGCGTGCCCGGGCCGCCGCCGGGCGGCCCAGTCACGGTCGGTCGGTGCGGGCAGCCCAGGCACGAAGCCACGGCCAACAGCACGCCCAGGCGGGTCACTCTCATCGCCGCGAACGCTCTCCGGCGTCTCGAACGCGTTCGACCTTTCCCACGGGGATGCGCAGGCTGTCAAACGTGCCCGGGGCAATGCGGCCGCGTTGACAGGCGCCGGTTGCCCTGGATAGCGTCGCCGCGTGCAGCTCGCCGAGGTCATCGGAACGGTGGTCGCCACGCGCAAGTACGAGGCGCTGCGCGGCCACAAGCTCCTCGTCGTCCAGCCGCTCGACCACCGGCGGGAGCCCGTGGGCGAGCCCCATGTGGCGGTCGACGTCGTGCAGGCGGGTCCCGGAGACCTCGTGTACCTCGTGGGCAGCCGCGAGGCGGCGCTGGCGGTGGATCCCTACTTCGTTCCGGTCGACTCGGCCATCGTCGGAATCGTCGACCGCGTCGACACGCCGGCCGCCGCGCTGCGCGGTCCGGCGCCCGAAGCCGCGGGGCGAGGCCGGCGGTGAAGCTCTGCCGCGTGCTCGGCACCGTGACCTCGACCGCCAAGGACGAGGCCTACGCGGGCCTCACGCTGCTGGTCGTGGAGCCGGTGCTCCCCGACGGGCGCAGCGCCGGCGCGTCATTCCTGGCGGTCGACCGCGTGCAGGCCGGGGAGGGCGACCTGGTGCTGGTGATGCAGGAGGGGAACGGCGTGCGGCAGCTCTTCCAGAAGCGACCCAACGACCATTTCCCGGTGCGGTCGATCATCGTGGGTGTCGTCGACCACGTGGAGCATGCGCCGTGAGCGAGGCGCTTCTGACCGAGGAGCGCCTGCGCGAGGCCGTCGCCGAATGCAGCCGTCGCCTTCACCGCGCCGGCTGGGTGGCGAACCACGACGGCAACGTGAGCGTGCGCGCCGCCTCCGGGCGCTGGCTGGCCACGCCGACGGCCGTGTCCAAAGGCGCCGTGACCCCCGACCAGGTGCTCGTGCTGGACGCCGACGGCAAGAAGCTCGCCGGGCGCGGTCAGCCCTTCAGCGAGATCGGTCTGCACGTGGCGGCCTGGAAGGCGCGCCCCGACGCTGCCGCGGTCTTGCACGCGCATCCGCCTTCGGCGACCGGCCTGGCGGTCGCCGGCGTGAAGCTCGACGTGCGCATCATGGCCGAGCCGGTCGTCAGCCTGGGCGACGTGCCGCTCGTTCCCTTCGCCGCGCCGGGCGCCCCCGCGGTCGAGGCCCTGCGCGCATACCTGGCCGGCGCCGACGCCTTCCTGCTCGAGCAGCACGGCGTGCTCACGCTCGGCTCCGACTTGGAGACCGCGTTCCTGCGGCTGGAGCTGGTGGAGCACCTTGCGCGCATCACGCTCGCCGCGCGCGCGGCCGGAGGGGCGCGGCCCATCGCCGCCGACGTCGTCGCGCAATTGCTCGAGGGACGGCGCAAAGCGGGCCTCGGTCCAACTGCGGCCGCCGGCGGCGCGGCCGGGCCCGCGTCCGCGCCGAGCGCGCCGCGCGCCACGGTGCTGGCGGCGCCCGCGCCGGGACTGCGGGAGATCATCGCCGCCGAAGTCGCCCGCGCTCTTCGCGGCGGCTAGCGCCGGCTTGCGCCTCCCGGGGTGGCGGGCTACGTTGGCGACTCGATGAGCAACGATTTGTACGCCGTGGCGAGGCCCGGGGAGCGCTACTTCTCGGTCGCCGAGGCGAATGCCCTCGTGCCGCTGCTGCAGCGCACGTTCGAGGACGTACGCACGGCGCGCGCGGCGATGCGCGGCCACCTTTCCGCGCTGCGCCAGTCGGGCGACGAGCCCGATCCGCTGACGCTGGAGCCCGCCGAGGGCGCCGCGCCGGACGTCGTCGCGCGCTACCGAGACCTGCGGGACCTGCGCGATCAGGTGCTCGACCGCCTGCGCCAGCTTTCGGAGCTCGGGGTCGAGATCAAGGGCGCCGACGGGTTGTGCGACGTCCGCAGCCGGTTCCAGGGCCGCATCGTCTACCTGTGCTGGCAGGCGGGCGAAGAGCAGTTCGCCTCGTGGCACGAGCTGGACGCGGGCTTCGTAGGCCGGCAGCCCATCGGCGACGCGTCGGCGTTCGAGGGATCGCTTCTGAACTAGGTCGCGGCTACGGCGCGGCGCGCTCGGCGTGATGGCCGGCGCCGCCCGCCTCGGCACGCAGGGGCTCGTACCAGACAGCCGACGAATAGCCGCGCGCGTCGCCGTCGCGCACCTCCCAGGAGTACGCGGCGGCGGCGGTGAGCGTTTCGGAGAACTCCGCCGAAGCGACGTTCACCCAGGTGAAGGCCTCGCTCTCCTCGCGCCAGAGCACGATCGTGTCCACGACGCGGTCGAGCTGGATGGACAGCGTGACTTCCGGCTCGTGCCTCACCTCGCCCATCTTGTCGCATTCGACGCGCAGGTCGTCGAACCCGGTCGTGGCGAACGTCTTTCGCGCGCGCACCGCGTCGACGAAGAGATCCGGGTCAGGCGATACCGCGGCGAACCAGGTCGCGGTGCTGGCGGCGGCCTTCTTCTTGTGCGTGTCGCTCCCGCCGATCGCGGCCAGCTTCATGCCCAGCCCGCCGTAGCTCACGGCGTGTCGATACAGCGGCGCGTTGTCGCGGTCGGTCACGGACATCAGCAGGCCGTTGTAGACCTCCAGCCCGTCCAGCGCGATCCCCGTCTCGGGCGCGTCCCAGTAGCCCGGCTCCCAGATCTCCGGATGCGCCAGGATGGCCACGCCGCCGCCCTCGTGGGCGAGCGTCGCCACCTCCTTGGCGCCGAGCCCGGGGCCGATGAACTCCTTCGCGCCCAGCACGACGATGTGGTTGAGGTGGTGGTGCACGTTGCCAACGAAGTCGGCGAAGGCGAAGGCGCGCCACGCCGGACCTTTGGGCACGCCCACTTCCGCGCCGACGGCCACCACGAGCGGCGCCTTCATCTTCGGTAGCGCCTCGCGCGTCTTCAGCCAGCGGTCGCGCCCCGCTGCGCCGGGGTTCTTGTGCGAGTGGGGCGTGAAAAACAGAAGGTCGAAACCCTTCACCGCATAGCGGTCGAGCCAATAGCTCACGGGCAGGAGCCCGTCGTCGCGTGCCGTGAACGCGCCGGCGGTGCTGGCGTGCGCGTGCGTATTCACCTTCCACCAACCGAGCGCGCCCATCGCGGGGCCGATGCTGTCTGCCTCCGGCGGCGGTGGGGCGATGTCCTCCTCGTCGGCGATCTCCGGCGGCGGCACGATGCGGGGGAGCGGCGCGGCGGGGCCGTCGCCGGCGTGGACATGCCCGGGGAAGCGGGGTGGCGGGGTCGGGTCGCGCGTCCCCGTCTGCAGCGCGAGCGCCAGCGCCAGCAGCGCGAGGGCTCCGAGCGTCAATCCCGGTCCCATCGCGGACCGGCGCCCGCGCAACAGCGCCTCGCTGGGCGGGGGCCGCGACGGCTTGCGGGGCATCGTGGCTATAAGGATGAGGCCCCCCGGCGGTGCGGTCAACATTGCCGCTCGCAGGCCGGAAAAGTTGACGGTGCGGCGTGGGCCGTTAGTGTCGCGGCGGAGGAGGTTCCACCCATGGCCCGAAGCCCCAAGACACCGGCCGCCAGCGCCGACCTGCGGCGAAGCCGCCGCGACCGCGAGCGGCTGCCGGTCCTCGTGTCGGTCCGGTACGAGGACGAGGGCGACTGCGCCTTCGAGGTGCGCGACCTGTCCCGCGAAGGCATGTTCCTCTGCTCCGACCTGCTGTACGAGCTCGGCGACCGCGTGCGCCTTCACGTGGTGCTGCCGGGCGGGCACGAGTTCGAGTGCGGGGGCGAGATCGTGCGGGTCGAGGTCGGGCTGCCCGGCCAGGGACAGGGCATGGGCATCGCCTTCGTGGACCTGGGGGAGGCGCACCGCGACGCCATCGACCGCCTATTGCCGCGCGAA
>DASYRF010000509.1:0-2832 GCA_036004705.1 Myxococcota bacterium | reverse complement strand
GGGCTCGTCGAGTACGGCAGCGTCAGCTACCACCTCGACGGCCTGGCGCGCGGCGTCGTCGACTCGCGCAACGTCCTCTACTTCCTGTCGCAGACGGGGTTCTGGCTGGCGGCGGCGGCGGCCATCATCGACTGGCGCCGGCTGCCGTCGGGGTCAGACCTCGTCGGGCGCAAGGGCCAGGTCGTCCCGCTCGTCGCCGGCGTCGTGGTCGCGCTGGTGCTCGTGTTCGTCGGCGCCGGCATCGCCTCCGGGACGATCGGCGGCGGAGCGGGCGGGACGACCGACGTGGTGCCGACGGCCGCGGCGGCCACGCTCGACGGCGCAGGCGCGGGCCCTACGCCCTCCGGCGGCGGCGCGCCCGGCGCTCCCCCGGCGGCGTCGCCCGGACCGGGGCCCGGACCGGGCGGCCCCAGCGCGCCCGCGCTGCCGCCCGGCATGGCGCCCGGCTCCGCCGGCCCCGGCGGTGCGGCCGCGCCGGGCAGCGCCAAGCCCAAGCCGCCCGGCGATCTCGAGCACCAGGCCTCGCCGTTCGCGATGCTGCTCGTCTTCCTCGCCGCCGGCGCCGCCTTCGTGCTGACGGTCGCCGTGCTGCGCCGCACGATGACGAAGGACGCGCGCAAGGATCCGGCGGTGAGCCGGTGGCTGGCGGTGCGGCGCGAAGGCGCCACCTTCATCACGCTGCTCGTCGGCATCACGCTGGCGCTGAACTTCGTCGCCTCGCGCGCCTACGGGCGGCTCGACTGGACGGAGTCGGACGAGAACACGCTGTCGCCCGCGTCGCGCGCGCTGGTGTCGGCGCTGCCCGACCGCATGTTCGTCACCGCCTACTTCGACAAGGACATCCCGCCGCCGTTCAACAACCACGAGCGGTTCGTGCGCGACCTGCTGGAGGAGTACGCCGCCGTCTCGAACGGGCGCTTCCGCTACACGTTCATCGCGCCTGGTGACGACAAGGACCTGCAGGCCGAGGCGCGCAAGGCGGGCGTGCAGGAGAACCAGGTGCAGGTGCTGAAGTCCGACAAGCTGGAGGTGGCCAAGGTCTTCATGGGGCTGGTGTTCCACTACGGCGGCCAGACCGAGGCGTGGGTGCCCACCGAGGCGGACTATTCGTCGCTGGAGTACGAGCTCAGCGGCATCATCACGCGGCTGACCAAGCCCAAGAAGACGATCGGTTTCTTGTCGGGCCACGGCGAGCCGAACCTCTTCACCAACATGAAGAACGTCAAGGAGGGCCTCGCCCACTTCGTGACGCGGCCCATCGACCTGAGCGAGGGCAAGAAGGTCCCCGAGGGCACCGACGCCCTGTTCGTGATCGGGCCGAAGGCGCGCCTGAGCGAGCGCGAGAAGTTCGAGATCGATCAATTCATCATGGCGGGCCACGCCGTGGCGTTCCTCTACGAAGGCATGGGCATCGAGCCAAAGAACAAGCTCGGCACGGCGCTCGACGTCGGGCTCGACGACATGATGGCGCACTACGGCGCGTCGGCACGGCACGACACGGTCATGGACGAGAATGCCGAGATCATCCGCATCCCGACGGCGCGCGGCATGGCAATCTTGCAATACCCGCCCATCCCGCGGGTCACCGAGCTCAGCAAGACGCATCCGATCACGGCGGGCGTGGGGATGATGTCTCTGCCGTTCGCGTCGACCATCCTGGTGAACGACGCGGCGCGGGCGCGCGCCGGGACGAACATCGAGGTCGTGGCGACGTCGGGGCCGAAGAGCTGGCGGCGCGAAGGGTTCATGCTGTTCGACCCGACCAAGGCGCCGGCGCTGCGCAAGGGCGACACCGACGACGCGGGCCCGTTCGTGCTGGGGGCGGCCATCACCGGCACCATCCCGTCGTTCTACGCCGGCAAGCCGATTCCCAAGCCGACGAAGAAGGCGAGCCCGCCGGAGCCGGGCATGCCGCCGATGCCGCCGGAGGAGATGGCGCCGCTGCCGGAAGACGCGACGCGCGCGGTCGCGGCGTCGGCGGCGGACGGGCGCGTGTTCGTGTTCGGCGACGGCGACTTCATGCTGGACCCTTACCTGAGCCGGACGAACCTGGCGGTGGCGTTGAACCTCGCCGACTGGATGGCGCGCGACCCGGGCCTGACGTCCATCCGCACGAAGTCGGTCAACGCGCGCCCGTTGAAGGAGACCGAGGCGGGCACCAAGGAAACGCTGAAGTGGACGCATCGGCTAGGGCTGGCGGCGGGGCTCATCGTGTTCGGGCTCTTGCGCTGGAGGTGGCGCGAGGTGCGCCGGCGCAACATCCGCATCGGGGCCGAGGAGGCGCGGTCATGAACGTGCTGGGGATCGAGCTGTCCAGGCGCAACCAGTACGCCGCGGCGGCGTTCGTGGTCCTGCTGGTACTGGCGTTCGTGGTGGGGCGCGAGCCCAAGTTCGACGCCGCCGAGAAGCCGTCGGCGGAGCTGTTGCAGATCGACCCGACCAAGCTCGACCGCATCGTCATCACGCGGCCGGGCGCCAGCCCGGCCGCCGGCAGCGCGAGCGCGGCGGGGTCGGCGGCGCCGGCAGGCGTGAAGGAGACGATCGAGCTGACCAAGGGCGACGACGGAAAATGGCAGGTGACCAAGCCGGTGGCTTACGCGGTCAACCAGCAGTTCCTTTCGAACCTGTTCGACAAGCTGGCGGCGTGGAACGTCGAGGGCCTGGAGGCCGAGACCAACGCCAACCATGTGTCGATGGAGGTTGACGACGCCAAGGGCGTGAAGGTGGAGCTCTTCGGCGCGGGGGCGCCGGTGGCGGCGCTCATCGTGGGGAAGGTGGTGAAGGGGGCGACGCTCTTCCGCAAGGTCGGCGAGGACAAAGTCTGGCGCGCGT
>DASYRF010000508.1:0-3140 GCA_036004705.1 Myxococcota bacterium | reverse complement strand
CGCGACCCTGCTGCTGCGCGCGCCGTCCGGCGGCGACCGGCCGGCCGCGACGCGCGACGAGGACGACGACTCGGACCGCGCGACGCACGACCGCGGCGCGCCGCCGACCACGCCGGCCGGCGACTCGGTGCGCCCCGGCGGCAACAACACGGTGTCGCCCGCGCTGAAGCCGGCGAGCGCCGCGCCGCGCTCGGCCGCGGCCGCCGCGCCGCGCGCACCCGGCGCCGCCGCTGCGCGCACAACCGCTCCAGCCCGTTCGCCCGCGCCCGCCGTCAAGAGCGCGGCGCGCCCCCCCGAGCCGCCGCCGCACACGACCGCGCTGCCGGCCCCCGTCCCCGAGCCGGCGCCGCCCCCGCGCCCGCGCGTGGCGGACCGCGCCCCGGACGGCGACGGCGACGGCGACGGCGAGCCCGTGACGGCGGCGCCCCCGGCTGCGGCGCCGCGATCCGCCAAGCCGATCAAGCCCACCGGCAAGTCTCTGTCCAAGGGAGGCCTGGCGGACCCGTTCGGATCGAAGTAAGAAGAGCGTCCGATGCGCGGGGCGCTCGCCGTCTTACTGGGGTTGCTCGCCTGTGCCGCGTGGCCGCGCGCCGCCGCGGCCGGGCGCGCCGCCGACGAGGCCGCCGCCAAGGCGCACTGGGAGCGAGGCGCGGCGCTGTACGAGGCCGGCAACCCGGAGGGCGCCATCGCCGAATGGGAGGAGGGGTACGAGCTGTCGGAGCGGGCCGAGTTCCTGCTGAACATCGCGCAGGCGTACCGGGAGATGGGCGACCGCGACAAGGCGGCCTACTACTACCGCCTCTACCTGAAGCGGAAGCCGGACGCCGCGGACGCTCCGGAGGTGCGCGGCATCCTGGCCGACCTCGATGCGGGGCGCGACCCGGGCGGCGCGGACGGCGGCCGCGACGGCGACACCTCTTCCAAGCTGGGCAGGGGGAAGAGCGGCAAGGGCGGCAAGCGCGCGGGCCGGGACGACGGCGACGGCGACGGCGGCGGCGGCGGCGGCAGCGGGGGCGGGGACGGAGGCGCGGACGGCGACGCCGGCCGCGTCGACCGTGGCGACGGTGACGGCGACGGTGACCCCGGCGCAGACCGCGACGCGCGGCCGCGCCGCAAAGCAATGACGCCCGAGGAGGAGCGCCTGCGCATCGAGATGGGGTCGTCGTACGACGCCTACGAGCGGAGCGGGCTTACCGTGGAGGGCTTCCGCCGGGTGCGCACCGGAAGCACCGTGATGGTTGTCGGAGGCGTACTGGTCGGCGCCGGCATCGGTGCCCTGGTTCTCAGCTCGGTGTTCAATCCGATGGAGCGCACGAGCCTCGAGTACGTGGGCTACGTCGGGGGGATCTTGGCGGTGCTCGGCGGGGCGTACTGCCTGTACTTCGGCTACGCGTCCTGGGCCGCGGGCGGGCGCATGGTGCGAAGCCCCTCGGACGCACGCGCCGGGCTGGGCTTCGGGCTCGTCCCCGCGCCGGGAGGCGCGGCGCTGACGCTGTCAGGGACGTTCTGAGCGTGCGCGGGGCGGCGCGGGCGGCAGCGGCCATGGCGGCGGGCTTGGTTGCGCTCGCGGGGGCCGCCGGCACGGCGCGCGCCGACGCCAAGACCGACAAGGCCAAGGAGCACTGGGCTCGAGGCGTCGCGCTCTACGACGACGCCCGCTACGCCGACGCCGTCGAGGAGTTCGAGGCGGGCTATGCCCTCACGTTGCGCGCGCCGTTCCTGGTGAACATCGCCCAGTGCTGGCGCATGCTCGGCGAGACCGACAAGGCGATTCGCTACTACGAGCGTTATCTGGAGACAGAAAGAGAGGGCCCGACAGCCGACGAGGCGCGAAAGGTGCTGGCGGACCTGCGCCGGACGAAGACGGGGCGGACCGGCGCGCGCGCCGGCCGCGACACCGGCGGCGGCGACGACGGCGACCGCGGCGGCGGCGCCCGCGGCGACGACGGTGGCCGGCGCGGCCCATCGTCCGGCGGCGCCGACCGTCGCGACGACGCGGCGGCGAGCGCTGAGGGCGCAGACCGCGGCGCAGACGGCGGCGCCGGCGGCGGCGCAGACGCCGGCGAGGGGGACGCCGGCGCAGACGCCGGGCGCCGCCGCGGAGGGCTGCGGCGCACGTACGACGTGCGCGCGCGTCGCGGACCGGAGTTCTCGCCCGAGGTGGAACGCTCCCTGCGCACCGAGCTGGGCGACGACTACGATCCCTTCGTCGACAGCGAGCTGACGCTCGACGCGTTCCGGCGGCGCAAGGCCGGGCGCACGCTGCTGCGCTGGTCGCTCTACACGGGGCTGGCCGGCGCCGGCATCGCCGGCTTCGGCGCGGTGTACTACGTCGCCGCCCCCGACAACGCGAGCGCCGGCAAGGCCTACATGATCATCGGCGCCTGCGTCGGCGGGGTCGGGGCGGTGTTCGCCGTCACCGGCCTCGTGCTTTTCACGGCGCACGAGCGGCGCCCGTCCTTCGCCTCGGCGCGCGCGGGCGCGGGCGCGAGCGCAGAGGCAGGAGAGCCCGCCGGCCCCGGCGGCGACAGCGGCGCCAGCGCCTTCTCGGGGAGCGCCCCTACCCTTCGCCTCGTGCCCGCGCTCCTTCCCGGCGGCGCCGCCCTCCTGCTCGCGGGCACGTTCTGAGCCGGCCCTCCGGCCACAGGCGGGAGCCGGCTCAGCTTACTCGGAGCTCGAAGCTCCTCGACGGCCTCCAGGCACGGCGCATCGAAGCGCCTCCTCCAGTTTCTTCACGCCGACCTTGGCGCTCTTCAGCTCCTCGATCTTCACTGCGGCGGTGTGGCCGGGTCCGTCTCGCCGCTCTGTGAGCCCCGGCGACGTTGACGGCGTTCCTCGGCCCGACTCACCAGCGCGCGCGGTGCTCCTCGGCCCAGCCAAGCACACCGTCGAACGCCAGGCGCTCCCCGGCGCCCGTCACCGCCTTCCCCGCAAACGTCCCGAAGAGCTGGTGCAGCTCGCTACGCAGCACGCCCAGGTTCACACGCTTCGAAACCTCGTGAAACGGCGTGAACGACACGTCGGCGGCCCCTTCGCGCGTCTCGCCTTCGCCGCTGCCGACCCTCACGTCCGCGCTCGCCCGCATCGACCACGGCGCCCGCCAGTCGGCACGGTCGTAGCGCCAGTGCGCCACCCCGAGC
>DASYRF010000507.1:0-10663 GCA_036004705.1 Myxococcota bacterium | reverse complement strand
CGGGCGCGGCGGCGCCTGCAGCGGCGGGCGCCGCGCCGGCGCCGGCGCCCGCGTCAGCGTCCTCTGGCTCGGGACGCATGTCCCGGGTCGGCGCGAACGCCCCGGGGGCCGCAGCACCTGGCGCGGCAGCAGCAGGCGGCGCCGCGACGCCGCCCGCGCCGGGGTCAGGCTCCGTGCCGGTGCCGCTTCCGGGAGCGCCGGCCCCCGCGCCGGCGCCGCCGGCGTCCTCGGGCGGCATGTCCACGGGGACGTGGGTCCTGATCATCATGCTGCTGGCGCTGGTGGCGCTGGCCGGCGGCGGCTTGGCCGCCTACTTCTTCCTGTGAGCGGCGGCGGCGGAACGGGCCAGGAACGAGCGGCGCGGCGCGGTGTCAATGACACAGTGGCGCGGGACCCTTCCTTGACCCTCGAAAACGCGATCCATACAATGGAGCGCCTCTGCCGGGCCGGCAGGGCGAGACGGTGTCGACCAGAGCGAGGCCCGGGACGCTCCCGAGCCTCCGTGGGCCGGAGGAAGCTTTGAGTGAGATAAAGAAGCCCGGGGTTCGGGACATCAGCGAGCTGAAGTCGAAGCTCGGCTTGAAAAAGCCCACCGCGGCGCCCGCCGCGCCGCCCGGCGCGAGCACCGGCGCTGCGGCCACGGTGCCCGGGGCGCGGGCGCCGGCTCCGGATCCAGCGGCGGCGTCAGAGCCGACGGTCGGCGATCGCGAAACAGGGCCGGTCGGCATCCCGCCGCTCGACGCGCCGTCGTCGGCGCCGTCGTCGGCGCCGGCCCCTCCCGGCTCGCCGTTCGGCGCCTCGCCGTTCGACTCCGGCCAGGCCAAGAGCGTGGCGCCGGCGGCGTATGCCCCCACGATGAGCATCCCCGCCAGCGCGAACCCGTTCGGCAGCACGACTGCGCTCCCGCCGACGCCGGGCGTGCCGGCGCCGCTGGCGATGCCGCCGGGCGGCGCGTCTATCTTCCCGTCGCAGCCGGCGCGTTCGGCGCAGCCCGAGGCGCCCAAGGTCATCCCCGGCACGAACATCCTGACCAGCGACGGGATCTTCGGCGGGCGGCGCTTCGTCGCCGACACCGAGCACATCGACCAGCGGCTCGAAGCCATCCAGGCGCGGCAAAAGCCGAAGGCGAGCAAGCTGGCGCTGGCGCTGGCGGTCCTCTCGGGCGGCGCGGCCATGGTCGGCGGCGTTTGGTGGGGGTCGACCGCCTTCGGCCGTGCCTTCGAGCACACGCGCCGGATCGAGATGGAGGCGCTGAAGTCGGACGTCGACCGCACCGTGAACAAGATCATCGAGGTCGACGCGGCTCTGAACAAGACGACCGACATGGCGAGCCGCATCGCGTTCAGCAAATGGATCGGCGAGAACTTCCACGAGGACGACCTGATCAAAGCCGACAAGATGGCCGGCAAGCAGATCGCCTTCATGAAGGGATCGACGGCGGCGCTGATGATGCAGTACGTACGCTTCAGCCGCGAGTTCTTCCTCGACGTCATCCGCTTCGCCAAGAAGAACTACAACGCCGAGGAGATGCTGCTGACGCTGGAGAAGGGTCCTGGTCCGCCCAAGAGCTACGGCGTGCTGATCACGCCCGAGGAGGCCTTCTTCACCTCGACGATCGTGACCATCGTCGAGCGCAAGAAGCTCACGGCGAAGGACATCTCCGTGCCGGAAGCGGAAGGTGACTTCCCCAACACCGACTTCAAGGACGGCGACGAGGCCTGCAGGGTGACCGCCGACCCCGAGCAGCCGCCGCAGTGGTTCAACTGCAGCGCGATCCTGCCGATGCCCGACTCGCCGCTCATCCCCAAGGAAGACATGGCGCTGCTGGAGGAGCACAACCAGCAGCTCGCGCACGTGAAGCTCGATCTCAAGGCGCTCAAGGAAATGGGGGCCAAGCTGCAGGCGGCGCTCGACGAGGAGATCGCGCGCAAGCCGGATCTGTGAGCGCGCCGCCCAGGGCGCACACGGTGCATCGACCGCCAGCAATGCAAGGAGCCTCATAGATGGCCACGACGAAGCCACCAGGACCGGGCAAGAAGGGCGTGCAGGACATCGCCGCGCTGAAGGCCCGCCTCGGTGTGAAGGCGGTGGGGGTGCCGGGCGCGGCGCCGGGCAGCGCGGCGCCGGTGGTCGCCCCGCCGGGCGGCGGCGCCCCCGGCCTCGCGCCGCGCGGGCCGGGCGGACCGGTGCGCACGGTGCTGCCGCCGGGCATGTACGCCCCCGAGGAGGACCTCGATCGTCCGGCGCCGTGGGCGGTGGACCTCTCGGGCGCGCTGGATCCGACGGCCTTGACCGACGAAGGAGGGAAGAAGTCGGGCGTCGGCATCAAGATCATCGCCGTGGTGGCGCCGGCGCTGTTCTTCGTGTTCGTCGGCCACTGGTGCGGCGAGAACAATTACGGGCGGCGCAACCACAACGACCGGATCGCCGAGGCGGAGATGCTGGCGACGCGCTACGGGGCGACGCTGGACGAGGTGGTCAAGGTCGACAAGAGCTTCAAGGCCTATTACGCGGCCATGAAGGAGAAGGGCGGCAAGGACTTCTCCGAGATGGAGAACTTCGCGAAGTACCTGGCGGCCCTGCGGCTGGAGACGTTCATCGACGACGAATCGATCACCGCGCGTACGCCCTTCATGGACCAGGGCATGGTGACGCGGCTGCTGGTCTACTACAGCGACCTGGCGGGGTTCGTGGCGCTGGCGAACCATCACGGCCACCTGGTGGGTGACCACATCGACGACCTGCGCAAGGCACACGAGACGGCGCAGGGGTTCAAGGACGCCCTCTACGCAGCGCGCGTCCCCAAGAACCCCAAGGGCGGCGCGCCCGTGACGGACGCGTCCGTGCCGGGATTGGCCGCGTCGCTGGGCACCGTCGGGATCGTGTGGATCGACCCCAAGGACAAGGACAAGGGCATCAAGGGGTGGCTGTTCTTCGACGCCGACTCGGGGAAGGACCCCAAGGCGAAGCCGGAGGAGCTCGACAAGCCGTTCGCCGCGCCGGTCGCCGAGGAGTCGAAGAAGGCCATGCTTCAGCCGAAAAATCTGGAGATGCTGTACGACTACTCGGCGCGACTGTCGGATATGCAGAAGCTGCTGACCAAGCTCACCGAGGAGGGGCGGAAGATCCTCATCGGGGCCGAGAACACCATCGAGAAGGAAAAGAGCGGCACCAAGCTGATGGCGTTCTAGCGGCCCGGCGACAGGCGCGGCTGATCGCCGTCCGTGGCGCTCCGTCCCATCGCCGCCAGGAGCGGGTGCACGCGCACCGGGTCGACCTGCACGCCCACCAGCTCGGAGCCGAGCCGCAGCCAGAGAAGCACGCGCTCGCGCGCGGCGCCGTAGTGGCGCTGAACGAAGACGTCGGCGACGAGGCCGGCGGCGAGCAGCGCCACGGCGACGGCGAGGCGCGCGAGGCTGTGGGCCCACGCGCCGCCGACGAAGACGACGGTTGCCGCGGCGGCCGCGGCCAGAAGCGGGAGCGCGCGCACGGCGACCCCGAGCAGTGAAACGCGCCGCTCGACGCGAGCGACGGTGGCGGGGGAAGGGGTCGCAGGGAGGCGCGCGGTGGCGTTCGCCGCCCCGCCCGAACCGGCGATGCTCAGGGACCCGTCGCCGGCGACCGCAAGCTGCACGACGCGCGGAGCGAGCGCGTGGGTCACGAGGCCGACGAGAGCGGCAGCCCAGCCGGCCAGGTCGGCGCCCGGACGCGGGACCATTGGACGAAGACGGCCCGCGGCGACCAGGGCGGCGGCCGCAGGGGCAGGCAAGGGCGGCGGCAGCGGCGGCAGCGCCGGCATCAGTGCCGGCAAGGGCGGCGCGCCAGGTGGCGCGACGGCCGTCGGCCAAGGTGTCGGCCTGGGTCTCGGCGTCGCGCTGGGCGTCGGCGTCGGTGTCGTGCTCGGCGTCGGCGTCGGCGTCGGGCGCGGCGTCGGCGTCGGCGTCGGGCTCGGCGTCGGCATCGGCGTCGGGCTCGGCGTCGCCGTCAGCGTCGGGCTCGGCGTCGCCGTCAGCGTCGGCGTCGGCGTCGGCGTCGGGCTCGGCGTCGCCGTCAGCGTCGGCGTCGGCGCCGGCATCGTGCTCGGCGTCGGCGTCGGCGTCGTGCTCGGCGTCGGCGTCGTGCTCGGCGTCGGCGTCGCCGTCAGCGCAGGGGCGGGGCGAGCCGTCGCCGGCGCCGCGGCCTCCGCGTGCGGCGGCTCGCGCTCGGACAGGCGCCGTCCCTCCTCGGCGGCGATGCCCGCGGGCGACAGCGACTCGGCGCGGTAGCGCAGCAGGCGGCCCGACGCACCCGAGGGCCACAGTGTGCCCCCATAGCGGTGCGCCAGCTGCAGCGCGGAGGCGCCAAGCTTCTCGGCGGCGGGCGCGCGGCCCCAGACGGCGGCGCGGCCGGCAGCGCCCAGCAACGTCTCGGCGACGCGCTCGACCAGCAGGCCCAGCGCCGCCGACGACGTTTGCGCCGCCGGTAGGCTCGCCAGCGAGTCGATGAAGGTCGCGAGCGTCCTGGGCGCCTCTTCGTCGATCGCAACCAGCGCGGCGAAAGCGCGCGCCTCGCGCGACACGAAGAGCTCGTCGTGCAGCGGATGGGCCACGCCGGCCGGCGTCAGCGAGCGGAAGAACGCCTGTGCGGCGGCGCGCAGAAGTCCGAGCGCCGGCGCCGGCGCCTCGCGCCGCATCAGCAGCTCGCCCACGTCCGCCGCCACCAGCGCCCTGCGGAACAGGCGGTAGTCGCCCGTCTGCGCCACCACCGCCGCCACGCGCGCCGCCAGCGCCGCCGCACGTTCCGCCACTTCGTCGGCGAGGAGCCGCGCGATGCGCTCTCGCAGGGCCGAGCTCGGCGCGAGCTGGCTCAGCGCATAGAGCTCCGTCAACCAGGGCGCGTCGCGATCGGGCGTGCCGCGGCTCAGCCGCCGAACCACTGCGCGCCGCAGCGTCTCGAGCGGGCGCGGCGCGCCGAGATGCAGCGCCGCCACCCCGAGCGCCAGGTCGCGGGGGTCGTCGGACACCAGGAGCTTTTCGCCCGCGCCACCAGGGTCGAGCAGGCTGGGCTCGCCCAGCAGCGCGCGCAACACGCCCGCGCCGTGCGCGGCGCGCAGCGCACCGAGCACGAGCGCGGCACGCGCGCCGCGCGCGCGCATCGCCAGCAGCGCCGCGCGGTGCGCCGCCTGGCCCGCGTCTTCCGCGGCGCGCCCGTAGACGACCAGCGCGTAGCCCCAGGGGTGGGGCGGCGGCGAGGCTGCCTCCAACGCGGAGCCCGCCCACGCGCGCCACAGCGCCGTGCGCTCGTCGAGCGCCGCCTCGAACGCCATCGCCTCGCCGAGAGGCAGACCGGCGCGCTCCTCGAGATCCGCCAGCGCGCTGCCGAGCGCGACCTCGTCAGCCGCGTGCGCGCCCGGCTGCGGGGACGTCGCTTCCAGCGCCAGCCCGCGTGCCGCCAGCAAGGCCACCGCGCGCGCCGCCGTCGCAGCCGCCGCCCCCCGTTCGCTCCCGACCAGCGCGGGTCCGAGATCCGGCGCGCCAGGCGGGCCGCGCCATCCGCCGGCACCCAGGCGGTGGGCCGCCCCCGCGCGTACCAGGACCTCGGGCGCGACGGGGAAGGCGCGCCCCAGCGCAGCGTCGCGGATGACCTGGGCAACGGCCCGCGCCAGCGTAGCGTCCGCGGTGCGAGCCCAGGCGCGCAGATCGGCGCCTAGCACCATCGGCTCATGCTACCACCGCGCCACCGGCCTTCAAGAATCGGGCTACGAATGTCGGGGGAGGCAGGGACTTCAGGCAGGGACTTCAGAAGATGAGATCGTCGTCGACGCCCTTGGGCTTGGCCGTGCCCTTGGTCTTGTCCTTGTCGGTGGCCTTCTTCTTGGGCGCGGCCTTCTTCTTGCCGGCTGCGTCGCCGGCGCTCACGCTCGGGCCGCTGTCGTCGGTCAGCTCGTCCAGGTCGGCGTAGGTGCTCTTGCCGGTGATCTTGTCGACGATGTCCGCCTTGCCGGCGTCGGGATCGGTGTCGGTCTTGATGCTGTCGATGACCGCGTCGGGCGGCGCGTACCCGGAGATGCCTTCCTTCGGCAGCGGGTTCGACACGTCGCTGCGGTCGTCGGTGCGCTTCGTCTTGTCGGCGTAGATCATCACCACCGAGCCGAACAGCGCGATCTTGTCCTCCATCCAGAGGCGCGAGCCGCCGTCTTCCCACTCGGCCGCGACCATGATGGGGTCGCCCTTCATGGGCTTGCGCATCCAGCGCTTTTTCGGCGAGCCGTACTTCTTCTCGCCGAGGGCGACGATGTCGCCGAACGTACGGTCGCCGATGTAGTCGCTGTTGTAGGCGATGAAGAGCTTCCACAGCTTCGAGTCGAGGAAGAACAGGTACCACTGCGACTGCGGCGTCGGCACCACGATCATCGACTCGCTGCTGTCGTACTTGAATTCCTTGGCGACGATGGCGCTGCGGAACTCCGCTTCCTTCTTCGGGTCGAACACGACGTACTTGGCGTCGATCTCCGCCATCGCCTCGTCGCGCTCCTTGCCGAGGTTGTACATCTTGAGCGAGTCCTTCTCGCCCTTCATCTTCTCGGCGAACTCGGCCTTGATCTTCTCCTTGTAGAGCTTCTTCACGTCGTCCACCGTGCTGCCCCACTTCAAGCCGGCGGTCTCGAGCACGCCCATGATCGCCTCGCGGCCGGACGCCGCCGCGGGCGCGGCCTTCTTCTTGGCGGGAGCCTTCTTGGCGGCATCGGCCACGCCGGCGAGGGCTCCTGCCAGCAGGACCACACCGGCGACCTGGAGGAAACGCTTCATCGTCATACCCTTCCGAGGGCTCGGACCTTGGGAGCCGCCCCGAGCCCTCACGCGACCGGTTCTTCTCGGCTCCGCAGGGAGTCTAGTCCCGGCATGGCATGCGCGCAACCAAGCCCGCGGTGAAGGACGCCCGCGCCGCCGCCGCTATTCACGGCGCGGCACGCTCGGCCTCGGGCGCCGTCGGGCCGTCGGCACCCGGGTCGAAGTAGACCTCCCCGTCGGCGAATCCGCTCTCGCGCACCTCGCCGTGCAGGTCCACGGTGGTGGCGCGCACCTCGCCCGTGGGGAACAGGACCAGGAAGCGCGCCCCGCACAGCGGCCCGCCGTCGGGACCGACCGGGCGATAGGCGAGCCACGACGTCCGCGCCACGCTGCGCCAGGCGGGGATCTCGCCGGCTAGGGCACGCGCGGCGAGGGCGCGCACCTCTTCGCGCTCGTCGCCGCTGGCCGTCGCCGCCAGCGCGTTGGCGACGCGCAGTTTGGCCGCGCCGGCGCCCGCCGCCGGTCCTGCTGGGCCCCCTTCGAGCAGACGCTGCAGCTCGGCGAGGGCGCGCACCCCGCTGCGGCGCACGTCGGCGTCGGCGTCCGCGACGCAGCGCAGCGCGCCTTCCACGAGCGCCTCGTCGGGCGGCGCCGGCGCATCCGCCGCCGTGGCGAGCAGCCCCAGCGCCAGGCAGGCGTTGGCGCGCGCCCAGCGGTCGGGCTCCGCCGCCGCCGCGTCCACCAGGGCGCCCGCCGCTTCTCGGCCGCCGGCCACCGCCGCTGCCCAGAACGCGTTCGTCCGTACCGCCGGGTCGGCGTCACGCAAGAGCGGGCGCAGCGCCGCCGCCGCCGCCGCGTCGTGGTCGCCCGCGCGCCCCATCGCCCACGCCGCCGCCGCGCGCACCCGCGCATCCGGCGCGGCGAGCGCCTCGCGTAGCAACGCCCGAGCGGCCGGCGCGCCAATCTCTCCGAGCGCCTCGACGATCGCCAGGCGCACGGGCGTCCGCGCGGCCGGCCAGCGTGCGATCAACGCGCCCGCGGCCGCCTCGGCCCGCATGGCGCCCAGCGCCTGCACGGCGCTCGCCACCAGGCTGGGGTCACCACTGCCGAGGAATCCGCTGAGGAGGTCCACGACCCTGGGATCGGGCGGCTTGCCGCGTAACAACACGCCGAGCGCACGCGTCGCTTCCGGCTTGCCGGCCACGCCGGGCGCACGCAGATGCGCCACCATCGGCGCCACCGCCGCCGTGTCGCCGAGGTTCGCCAGCGCGTCCGCGGCCTCTCGCCGCAACGCGGCGTCGGCGTGGCCCAGCAGCGTCAGCAGAGGCCCCACGGCGCGCGCGTCGCCGGCGAGCCCGAGGGCCGTGGCGGCGCGCGCCGAGAGGTCGCCGCGCCCCGACTCCGCCAGCTCGATCAGCGCCGGCACCGCCCGCGCCGCGCGCAGCGTCCCCAGCAGCGTCACGGCCGCCCGCGCCACGCGCGTGTCGACGTCGAACGCCGCCTTCACCAGCGGGTCCACCGCGCGGGCGTCGGCGATGGGGCGCAGCGCCTCCATGGCCGCGAGCTTCACCTCCAGAACGGGATCGTCCAGCAGGGCGAGCACGGGAAGGAGCGACGCCGGGTCGGCCAGCAGCGCCAGCGCGGCCAGAACCTCGACGCGCCCGTCTCCGCCCAAAGCCCCGGGGGCCTCGTCGCGCCGCTCGGCGGCCGCGGCCAGCTCCGCCAGCAGCGCGGCGGTCGCGCGGCGGTCGCCGATGCGCCCCAAGGCTTCGATGACGTCGCGCCGTACGAGGTCGCCGGCGCGGTAGCCGCCGGCGTCGGCGCGCGCCGCCAGCTCAGCCAGCAGCGCCGGAACGGCGGGCGCGCCGATCGCCGCCAGCGCCGCCGCAGCCGTCTTGCGCGCCTCGGGCAAATGTAAGGCGTATAGGAGGGCGGGGATCGCCGCCGGAGCGCCGATCTCGCCCAGCGCACGGGCCGCACGCCGCTTCAGGCGGTCGTCGAAGGCACCGCTGATCAGCGACGCCAGCGGCGCCACCGCAACCGGGTCGCGCAGCCGGCCGAGCGCGGCGACCGCGGCGAGCACGACGTCGGGGTCGAGGTCGCCCAGCGCGGCGAGGATTGCCGGCACGGCGCGGCGATCGCCGAGCCGCCCGAGTGTCTCCACGGCGCGCGCACGCACGGAGGCTGAAGTGTCGCGGGCGCGCTCCAGCAGCGGATGCAGCAGCGCCGGATCGCGCAGCTCTCCCAACAAACGCACGACCTCCACGCGCACCTCGTCGGCCGGGTCGTCGAGGAGCGCGCTCACCTCGGCGACGGCGCCCGCGCGATCCAGATGAACGAGCGCGGCGGCCGCCGCCCGCCTCACCGACGCCGCCGTGTCGCCCAGCGCGCGCCTGAGCGCTGCGCGCCCCGCCTCGGGAGGGGCGAGTCGCGCAATCAGCTCACAGGCGGCGGCGCGCACCGCGGCGCGCGGGTCGGCGGCCAGCGCGGCCACCAGCGGCGTCGCCTCCGTGAGCCCGCGATCCCCCACCACCGCCATCGCGCGCTCCACGATGGCCGCCTCGGAATCGGCGAGCGCCAGCCGCAAGAGCGGCAGCGCGGCGTCGCGATCGAGCGCGCGCAGCGCCTCCACGGCGGCCTCGCGCTCCACCACCAGCGGCGAGCGCAATCCGCGCTCCACTTCGGCGAGCTTCCCCGACCAGTCCAGGGCCGCCGCCGGTCGCGCCACGCCGAGCCACAGCGCGACGGCGAGGGCGAGAGACGCGTGCCTCACCCCACGAAGCCCGCCCCCCGATCGCGCGTCTTCTGCTCGCCGAGCTGCAGGCGGAAACCGGTGAGCGAGTCCGCCGCGAACACGTACACCTCGCCACGCCCCGTCGTGATGCGAAGCAACCCGCCCTGCAGCACTACCGTCGTCACGCGTGGCACGGCGAGTATCTCCGCCTTCTGGTCGATGTAGAGCGCCACCTCGGCGTCGGGCTGGCATACGAGCTTGCCGCCCTCTTCCCGCACGTGCTCCTGCTCGCGCAGGGCCTCCAGAATCTTCTCTGCCATGCCCGCCATCGTCACGCTCCTTCCCCGTCCGTCCCCTAGCCTACTGCAAGTGTGGCAACACAGCCACGGGTGCGCGTGGCTTGCAACGCAGCGCGTAGAAACGGTGGCGCGCGGGGGCGGCGCGCGGACCTCCGCTCCCGGCACAACTCCCTGCGCCCGCGAGCCATTCCGCACTGCCCGCGCGCGGGAACCGCCGGGGCACGAAGCTTGAATGTCGCAGCGCCGATGCGCTCCGCGTGCGCGACGGCTTTCGCAGTTGCCGCGGCAGCCGCCGCCGCGCTCGCGCTCGTGCTCGGGCCCGCGGCGCCCGCGCACGCGGCCGCGCCGGAGAGCGCCCCCGCACCAGGTAGACCGTCGTCGGCGCCCGCCCCTGCCGCCCCCGCCGCCCCGGCTGCTCCCGCCGCCCCGGCCGCTCCCGCCGCCCCGGCCGCTCCCGCCCGCGCCAGGGCGCCGGCGGCGCCCTCCTCGGCACCCAGTTCCGCCTCGGCGCCGTCGGCGTCCCCGGCCCCGACGCCGACGCCCGAAACCGCCGGGGCGGCGCCCGCGTCTGCGCCGGCGACGGGCGACGCCTCCGCCGCGCCCGAGAGCGCCGCGGTCGCGCCGACTTCTTCGCCGGCGCCCAAGTCGGCGCCCGAGAGCTTACCTGCCGTCGCCGGCCACTTCGTCGACCGCGGCAGCAACTTCTTCCTGTGGGTGCATCACCCGGACATCGACGGCTCGGGCGAGGAGTACCGCCTCTTCTTCCTCTACTGGAGCCACGTCTGGAAAGACCCCGCGCGCGGCTACCGCCTGCTTGTTCCTTTCTTCCTCACGCGCTGGGGCGACCACAGCCGCACCTG
>DASYRF010000506.1:0-12761 GCA_036004705.1 Myxococcota bacterium | reverse complement strand
CCGACGGGCTTCTGGCGTTCGCTGGATATCTGATGTGGGCGGACGTCGTCGAGACCGCCGAGCAGGACGCGCGCCCCGTGCCGGTGGAGCACGGGCCCGGGCGCATCGTGCCGCTCACGCTCGGCGGTGGCGGTGGCAGTGGCGCCGGCGCCGCCTCCCCCGTCATCGACGGCCTGGCCACGCCCCTGCGCGCGGGCGACGCCGTGCTGTCGCGCCACGTCGCCCCGCTCCCCGACCGCCCCGGCACCGTGCTCTGGTACGAGCACCAGGGCGGATCGCGGCTGGTGCTGCGCGCGCGCGTGCTGCTCGCGTCCCGGCCCTGCGGCGCGCTCGCCTTCGCCAACGAGGGGGCGCGCCTCCGCCCGGCGCCGCGCGACGACGGCGGCCTGCGCTTCCGCCTGCACCCCGGCACGCCGTCGGTCACGTTCCACTGCGCCGGCGCCGTCTTCGTAGAGCGCCCCGCCTGGCGCGGCGTGCGCTATGCGCCAGCCCCGCGCGCCGGGATCGCCGCCGGGCGCGAGGGCCAGGGCGGGGGGCGCGAGCCGGGGGCGCGCGCCGGCCCGGGCGTGGCCGCCGCGGCGGCGGGTCTCTGGACGCCGGAGGAGGACCTGCCCTCGCCCGGCTTCTTCTTCACCATCCTGCGCCGCCCCGGGGCGGTGGCGCGCATCGCCGCCGTCGCCGACGACGGGCCCGCGCCGGCCCTGGTATCCTCGCCCCCCGAGGCCAGCCCTTGAGACGCGCCAAGATCGTTTGCACGCTCGGCCCCGCCACCGACACGCCCGAGGCCCTCCTGGCGCTGGTGCGCGACGGCATGGACTGCGCGCGCCTGAACTTCTCGCACGGCGACCACGAGCACCACCGCGTCACCGCCGTGCGCGTGCGCGAGGCCGCCGCCCGCGCCGGCCGCCAGGTGGCCCTGCTGCAAGACCTGTGCGGCCCGAAGATGCGCGTCGGCACCTTCCCGGGCGGCGAGGTGACGCTCTCCGCCGGGGACGAGGTCGTCCTCACTACGCGCGACGACGCGCCCGGCGACGCCCACCGCCTGCCCGTCTCGTACGAAGGGCTGGCGCGCGACGTGCGCCCCGGCGTTCGCATCCTGCTCGACGACGGCCTGCTGGAGCTACAAGTCATCGCCACCGACGGGCAGGGCGAGGCGCGCGCCGCCGTCGTCACCGGCGGCGCGCTGCGCGACCACAAGGGGCTGAACCTCCCCGGCGTGGACGTCGCCCTGCCGGCGCTCACCGCCAAGGACGCCGAGGACCTGGAGCTCGGGCTGGCGATGGGCGTGGACTTCGTGGCGCTCAGCTTCGTGCGCTCGCCGGAGGACGTCGCCCCCGTGCGCGCCGCCGCGGCGCGCGCCGGCCGCCCCGACCTGCAGGTCATCGCCAAGATCGAGCGCCCCCAGGCGGTCGATCGGCTCGAAGACATCATCGCCGCGTTCGACGGCGTGATGGTGGCACGCGGCGACCTCGGCGTGGAGCTCGGCCCGGAGAAGGTGCCGCTCGTGCAGAAGCGCGCCATCGAGCAGACGAACCGCCAGGGCAAGCTCGTCATCACGGCCACGCAGATGCTCGACTCGATGATCCGCAACCCGCGCCCGACGCGCGCCGAGGCCTCCGACGTGGCCAACGCCGTGCTCGACGGCACCGACGCGCTGATGCTCTCCGGCGAGACGGCCGTGGGCCGCTACGCGCTGGAGTCGGTGCGCATGATGGACACCATCATTCGCGAGGTGGAGGGCAGCCCGCGCTTCCGCTCGCTGCCCGAGCCGCCGCCCATCCCGCTGGGGACCGTGCGCAACGCCGTGGCCCGTGCCGCCATCGCCGCCTCGCGCGAGCTGCCGCTGGCGGCCATCGTGGTCGTCACGCTCCAAGGGCGGCTGGTGCGCCTCATCTCCGAGTACCGGCCGTCGTGTCCGGTGGTGGCGCTCACGCCGAGCGAAGGCTGCGCGCGGGCGCTGACGCTGCACTGGGGCGTGCTGCCGATCCTGGGGGCGCTGCACGACCGCACCGACGACATGATCGCCGAGGCGGTGCGCGCGGTCCGCGCCGGCGGCATCGCCCGCGACGGCGACGTGGTGGCGATCACGCTTTCCATCCCGCCCGGCACCCCGGAAGGGACGAACCTTCTGCACCTGCACACCCTGCGGCCCGGGGTGCTAGCATGAGGGCAGGCCATCGTCGTGGCCAAAATCGCTGCGGAACGTTGAACCACGCCCGCGCGGCGTTAGATTGAGCCGTCGAAATGGCCGGGGAGCGAGAGCGAAAACCGCAACGGGACGGCGGGCTCGCCGTCGAGACCCGCAAGAAGGCCGAGCGCAAGCTGGCCCGGCCGTCGCTTTACCGCGTGCTGCTGCACAACGACGACTACACCACCCAGGAGTTCGTGGTGGAGATCCTGCAGACCGTGTTCAACCACACTTCCACCGACGCGGTGCAGATCATGCTCCACGTCCACACGAAGGGCCTCGGCGTGGCGGGGGTGTACCCCTTCGAGATCGCCGAAACCAAGGTGGCGCTGACGATGGCGCTGGCCGAGGCCCACGAATTTCCCCTGCTGGTGACGATGGAGCCCGACTGACGCCATGGCGAACCCGACGCTCTCCAAGGACCTGTACGAATCGCTGACCCGCGCCGTGGCCGACGCGCGCAAGCGCCGCCACGAGTACCTGACGCTGGAGCACCTTCTCTACGCGCTGCTGGGCGACCCGCACGCCAAGGACGTGCTGGGGGCGTGCGGCGCCGACATGCGCGCGCTGGAGCGGGACCTGCGCGAGCATCTGGAGACGGCCGTCGCCCCGCTGCCGGTGCGCGAGGACGAGCTGGACGACGCGCTCGGCCCCGAGCCGGAGCAGACGCTCGCCTTGCAGCGCGTCCTGCAGCGCGCCCTCATGCACAGCTTCTCCGCGCAGAAGGACGTCATCGACACGCCGAGCGTGCTGGCGGCGTTCTTCCGCGAGGGCCAGTCCTACGCGCGCTACCTGCTGGAGCGGCAGGGCGTGACGCGGCTGGCGGTGCTGCGCTTCATCTCTCACGGCGTCGGGCGCGGCCTGCCCGTGCAGCGCGAAACGGGGCGCGGCGGCCCGCCGGCCACGACGGGCGGCGGCGGCGGCGGTGCGGGCGGCGGGGGCGGCGGCGGCGGTGGCGGGGGCGGGGTGGGCACGAGCGGCGGGGCCGCGCGAGGCGCGGGCGGCGGGACGCGCCGCGACGACGCCCACGCCGACGGCGAGGGGGAAGACGACGACGGCGCCGCCGTCGCGCAGGATCCGCTGCAGGCCTACGCCGTGGACCTGGTGGCGAAGGCCGCGCGCGGCGAGATCGACCCGCTGATCGGGCGCGCCGCCGAGCTGGAGCGCACCGTGCAGATCCTCTGCCGGCGGCGCAAGAACAACCCGCTGTACGTGGGCGAGGCGGGCGTGGGCAAGACCGCCATCGGCGAAGGGCTGGCGAAGGCCATCCACGAGGGCAACGTCCCGCTGCCACTGCGCGGGGCGCGCGTGTTCGCGCTCGACATGGGCGCGCTCGTCGCCGGCACGCGCTACCGCGGCGACTTCGAGCTGCGCCTCAAGGGGGTGCTCAAGGCGCTCGACGACATCCCCGGCGCCATCCTGTTCATCGACGAGATCCACACGGTCGTCGGCGCCGGGGCGGTGTCGGGCGGCACGCTCGACGCCTCCAACCTCATCAAGCCCGCGCTGCAGTCGGGGGCGCTGCGCTGCATCGGGTCGACCACCTACCGCGACTACAAGGCGAGCTTCGACCGCGACCGCGCGCTGGCGCGCCGCTTCCAAATCGTCGAGATCGGCGAGCCGACCGTCGACGAGACCTACGAGATCCTGCGCGGGCTGCGCTCGCGCTACGAGGAGCACCACAAGGTCACCTACCAGGACGAGGCCCTGCGCGCCGCCGCCGAGCTGTCGGCGAAGTACGTCAACGACCGCCACCTGCCCGACAAGGCCATCGACGTGATGGACGAAGTCGGGGCGGCGGCGCGCCTGGCCGCTCCGCCGCCGCCTGCCACGGCGGCGCCGGTCACGCCCGCCGACGTCGAGAAGATCGTGGCGCGCATGGCGAAGATCCCGCCCAAGAGCGTGTCGGCCGACGACAAGACGCAGCTCGCCGGGCTGGAGGAGCAGCTCCGCGCCGTCATCTTCGGGCAGGACCCGGCCGTGGCCAAGGCGGTGGCCACCATCAAGCTGGCGCGCTCGGGGCTGCGGCCCGCGGACAAGCCGATGGGGTCGTTCCTGTTCAGCGGCCCGACCGGCGTAGGCAAGACGGAGCTCGCCAAGCAGATCGCCAAGGCGCTGGGCGTGGCGTTCCTGCGCTTCGACATGAGCGAATACTCGGAGCGCCACACCGTGTCGCGGCTCATCGGCGCGCCGCCCGGCTACGTCGGGTTCGACCAGGGCGGCTTGCTGACCGACGCCGTGCGCAAGACGCCCCACGCGGTGCTCGTGCTCGACGAGATCGAGAAGGCGCACCCGGACCTCTTCAACCTGCTCCTACAGGTGATGGACCACGCCACGCTGACGGACAACAACGGCCGCAAGGCCGACTTCCGCAACATCCTGATCGTGATGACCACGAACGCGGGCGCGCGCGACCTGTCCTCGGCGGCCATCGGCTTCGGCACGGGCGCCGGGGGCGCCGCCGCCGCGGAGCTGGCGTCCGACCGCGCCGCCATCGAGCGCACGTTCTCGCCGGAGTTCCGCAACCGGCTGGACGCCTGGATCCAGTTCTCGGCGCTGCCGCGGCCCATCATCGAGAAGGTGGTGGACAAGTTCCTGCGCGAGCTGTCCGAGCAGCTCGCCGACAAGAAGGTCACGCTGGAGGTCGGCCTCGCCGCGCGGGCGTGGCTCGCCGACCGCGGCTTCGACCCCAAGATGGGCGCCCGCCCCATGGCGCGCCTCATCGAGGACCGCCTCAAGCGCCCCCTCGCCGAGGCCCTCCTCTTCGGCGCCCTGCAAGGCGGCGGCGTCGCCTACGTCGAAGTCACCGGCGACGGCCCCGCCGCCGACCTCGCCCTTCACTACGACCCCGGCCGCGCCCTCCCCCCCGCCGTCCCGCCGCCCCAAGCGCTGAACTAGGTCCGTTCACGAGCCTTCAGAACGGGTCGGGCGCCTGCGCGAGCTCCCACAGCTCTAGGAACTTGTCGCGCACCCAGGGGTGGAGATCCAGCGCGGCCTGGCGAGGCAGCTTCGCGCTTCGAATCAGCTCCTGGACGTCGACGAGATCCTTGGCGCGATGGGGCGCCACCATGCCGGAGGCGAGCTTGAGCTCGATGTAGCAGGGCATGGGGAGAAGCGCGAAGCGCGCTCCGCGCAGGGCCGTCTTGGCCGGATCCGGGAAAGCAATCGGCTTGGGCTTGTCGTCACCGGGGAAGCGGCCCGTGCTGAGCACGTCGATAGGCACGTCGAACTCTGTGTCGATCAGCTTGCCCGTCCCCGGCACGCGCTCTGCATAGCCTCGGCCCAGCCACCGCCGCTTGAACTCCTGCAGGTCGTCCTCCCGCATCACCAGGTCGACGTCGACGGTCGCGCGCTGGTGACCGTACTCGAACAGTGCGAACGCGCCGATGATGGCGTAGGGCAAACCCTCGGCCTCGAGAATCGCAGCCAGCTTGTACAGCGCCTGCTGTGCCTCGGCCTGCCCCATGAAGAATCTCCCGCAGTACTCGACCCCGGCCACGAAGCGAGCCTCCGCCTCCGGCGGCAGCCGGCCTGCTCCCCACGCGCGGACGGTCGCGGAGCTCATGCACCGCCAGTATACCTCAGCCCGCTCGGGCTCCGGCTCCGGCTCCGGCTCCGGCTCCGGCCACGGTCCCGCTGCGGAGCCGCCGCCCACGACCGCAGCCGCCGCCGGTGCGAACCAGGCGCTCAGGACCCTGGGAACAGATCGGCGAGCGGCGTGGCGGACGCGGCGGCGCCCAGGCGTGGGAGGGCGAGGCCGTCTTCGAACGTCGCGAGCAGCGAGTAGTGGTCGGCGCGCACGGCGCTGACGGCGCCGCCGCTGAGGGCGAGCGGGGACAGCAGGAAGAACGGGATGGGGTCGTCGGGCGCGACGACGCCGGAGAGGTCGTCTTCGTCCCACACGATGAAGAGCGCGCCGCGGTCCAGGAACGCCGACGAGGCGAGAATGCTGGGCACCACGCCCGCCAGCCACATGTCGCCGTTGGCGAGGTTCGCCGACGAGGCGGGGAAGGGGTCGTGCATGTCGTGCACGAGGTTCGGCGCGACGTAGATGAAGTCGGACGGCGCCGACGCCATGTCGCCGGCGAAATTGCTGAAGTCCACCACGTGCGCGTCGCAGCGCGGCTGGTCCATCTGCAGCGCTTCGTAATAGAGGAACGGCACGTGGCGGACGGCGTAGTCGCCGGCGTCGGCCAGGTTGCAGGGCGTCCCCATGTCCTCGCCGTAGGCGCGCCAGGTGCGCCCCGCGGCCTCGATCTGGTCGGCCAGGCTCTCGGCGGCCTGCGCGCAGCCGCACAGCGACAGCAGCGCGTTGCAGTTCAGGGCGTTGCACGCGGTGCCGGTGGGGTCGCAGTCGCAGCCGATGCCGCCGGTGCCGCCCGACGTCATCGCAATGTAGTTGGGCAGGCTCGGGTGCTCGACGCCGTGGTAGTTCGACGAGGTTGCCCACGCCGACATGAGCCCGTGCAGATAAGGCGTGTTCGTGCTGTCGACCAGCGTCTGGTAGCTCGTGTTCTCCAGGACGATGACGATGACGTGCTCGAGCTCTGGAATCCCGCTCGGCGCCCGGCACACCGCAACGCCGTTCGCCGTGCCGCACGTGTAGCCCGCGGGGCAGGTGCCGCACGCGGTGCTGCCGCCGCTGTCGGCCGTGCTGCCGCCTCCGCCGCTGTCGCCGGGGAGTGCGGCGCTGTCGCCGCCGCCGCCGCCGCCGCTGTCGCCGCTGCCACCGCCGCCGGAGTCGGTGGAGCGCCCACCGCCGCCGCTGCAGGCGGCCACCGCCGTCGCCAGCGGCAGGACGATGAAGGTGAGAAGCAGGGCGGGCGTGGCGACGCCTCGCCGAAAATGTCGCGCGTCGGGGCTCAAAGTGCGCGCATCATGGCGTCCCGGCCCGCCCGGAGCAAGAGCCTTTCGCCCCGTCAAAACGTGTTGCCGAGCACGACGTAGAGCTGGGGCTTGCGGCGCGTCTCGGGGTCGGCGATGCCGGCCAGCGCCTCGGCCACGCCCACCCGCAGCGTCACGGGAAAGTAGTAGGCGAGCGTCGTGTCGACCAAGAGCTCGACGCCGGCGGCGGGCTTCAGCGCCCAGGCGTCGCGCGGGTCGTTGAACGCGTTGCCCACGTCGAAGTAGGCCATCGCCCAGGCGCGGTTGACGTAGAGCGGCACCGTCCACAGGCCCCGCTCGATGATCGCGAGCGGGAAACGGTACTCGAGGTTCAAGAGCGCAAAGCGGTTGCCGGACCACTCCCCGGGCTCGTAGCCGCGCAGGTACCCGGGGCCGACGCGCGCGTTGGTGGCCAGCGCCAGCAGGAGATTCTGGTCGGGCGGCCCGCCGATCGAGTACGTGCGGCGGAAGCGAAAATCGCCGGTGGAGAGGCCGCCGGCGGCGCGCACCGCCAGCACGTGGTCGCGCCCCCACGGCATCTTCACGAACTCCTCCCAGCGCCAGCTCACCTCGAACGAACGGAAGCGCGAGCCCAGCGCCGGGTCGCGCAGCCGCATGTTCACGGCGAAGTCGCGCCCCTCGGTGGAGCCCACCGCGTAGGTGGCGCCGCGCGCGTTGGACCAGGACCACGACAAGGAAACGCCGCCGAGGTAACCGGTGTCGGGGAAGCGCGGCTCGCGATCGCCGGGGTCGAGCACCACGTGCACCGGGCGGTCGGGGCCGATGAAGTTGCCGTCGTAGCGCAGCCCCAGGACGTGGCTTCCGCCGGTGCGGTTCAGCGAGAAGCTCGCGCCGGCGGAAAACCAGTACTGCTCCTCGACGTAAGGCACGCGCGCGCCGTCGATGCGCAGGTCGCTGCGCGCGGCGGCGAAGCGGCCGCCGCTGACGCTGAGCGTCGGGTACAGCCCCGTGTAGGCGTAGTCGACGCTCCACGTGAGCTCGCGCGAGACGAGCCCGAAGGCGGCGGAGGCGCTCCAGCGGTGCAGGCCGGCGGGGTCGCTGGCGCCGCTGCTCAGCCCCAGCGCCGTCCCGTAGGGGTCGCTCCCCATGCGCGGCCGCCAGGTGCGCGGCAGGAGCAGCCCCCAAGGGTGGTAGGGATGCACGCGCGGCAACGCGGCCGCGGCGCGCGCCGCCAGCGAGGCGGACGGGTAGGCCGCGCTGCCCGCGTGGTGGGCCGCGGCCCCTGGCGCCGGCGAGGTGGTCGTCGTCGGCGGCGGCGGCGGCGGCACCAGCGGCACCTCCGGCCAGGTTTCGGGGGCGACGGCGATACGCCACAGGTCGAAGCCGCCGTCGCCGTAGGCGCGGTACAGGAGCGTGCGGCCGTCACGCGACGGGTCGGGCTGGAAGGCGCCTCCCAGCACGTTGGTGACCTGGAAGAGCCGCCCGCTGGCCAGCTCGTAGGCGTACAGGTCGTAGATGCCGCTGCGGTCGGAGGCGAAGTAGAGCCAGCGGCCGTCGGGGCTGAACGCGGGGTCGAGGTCGACGGCGCCGTCGTCGGTCACGCGGCGCGTGTCGCCCGTGACGAGGTCGTGCAGCGCGATGTCCATGCGCCCGTCGCGGTGCCAGGCGAAGGCCACGAGCCGGCCGTCCGGCGAGAAGCGCGGCGTGTAGCATTGCGAGAGGTCGACCGACTCGACCACGGTGCGCAGCAGCGCGTTGTCCGGCCCGGCGCCGCCGGCGGGGATCATCGCGATGTCCTGCGACCCGGCGTGGGCGCGCTCGAAGACGATGTAGCGGCCGTCAGGCGAAACGTCGGGGAAGCGCGCGCGCACGCCCCAGGTGAGGCGCGTGACGCCGGTGGCGAGCGGCACGGGCAACCCCTTGGTCGTGCCGGGCGCGGGCAGGTCGATGCGGAAGAGATCGGTGTAGTTGTAGAAGTTCTTCCAGGGCTCGACGCGCATGGCGACGAGGGCGCGCCCGTCGGGGAACCAGGCGGGGGCGTTGAAGCCCGGGTCGTCGACCAGGCGGCGCGAGGCCTTCTCGCCGCCGGGGACGGCGGGCATGACGCGCAGCCAGGCCGGGTCGTGCGCGTCGGAATGGAAGTAGGCGACGAGGTCGCCGCGGGGGGAGAGGCGCGCGAAACCGGTGCCCTCGCGGATGGCGGTGAGGCGCTCGCCGGCGCGCACCCCGGCCGCCTCCACGCGGGCGCGCTCCGCTTCGTAGGCGGCGCGCAGCTCCTCGCGCCAGGTGCGGTAGAGCGTGACGAAGTCGTCGCCGAGCGCGTCGCGCGCGACGAGGTTCAGCGCGAAGGGTACGGGGCGCGTGCCGAACTCGCGGTTGAAGGCGGCGAGGGCGTCGTAGCCGTAGCGCGCGACGAGCCAGGTGAGGAAAACGCCGCCGTAGTAGTAGGCGATGTCGCCGCGCGGCCAGGTGTAGATGCCCGAGCCGAAGTCGTCGACGCCGGGGAACGTGCCGGCGAGGATCGCCATGCGCAGGTGCATGTCGACGTAGGCGCTGCGCGCGCGGCCGCCGCTGACGGTGAGGTCCGACTCGACGGCGGTGGCGAGGCCTTCGACGTACCAGCGCGGCATCGCGCCGTTCGGGGTCCACTGCAGCCCGAAGAGGCGGTTGAAGACGGCCGGGAGGCCGTGGACGGTGTCGAGGTGCACGATGTGCGTGAGCTCGTGCGTGACGAGCGCCTCCATCCAGTCGTGGTAGTCGTTGAAGGCGGAGGAGGCGTCGGGGGCGGAGACGTAGAGGTTGATGAGCGGGTAGGGCGAGACGACGGCGAAGCCGTTGGCGCCGTCGGTGGAGTCGGTGAGCACGATGTGGCAGCGGGCGCGGGGCACGTGGTCGAGCAACGGCGTCACCAGGGCGTGCGCGCGCTCGGCCATGTCGAGCACCTGCACGGCTTCGAGGTAGAGGCCGGCGTAGAAGTGCACGGCGAAGTGCTCCGACTCGATGGTCTGCCAGATGCGGTCCGGGTCGGAGCCGGCGCCGGCGGGCGCGGGGGCGGCGCAGAGCACGGCGGCAAAGGCGAGCACGGCGAGCGCGGCGCCCAGCATGGCGGCAAGCCACGCGGCCAGGCGGGCGCGCGGGGCGGGCTCGTCGAGGAGGTTATGGGCGCCGCCGGGGACGACCTCGACGAGGGCGTCGGGGCGGCCGTGGGCGGCGAGCCAGCCGGGGGCGGCGGTGCCGGCGAGGGCGGGATCGTCGGCGCCGTAGAGCGCGAGCACCGGGACGCGCGGGCAGAACGGCGCGGGGGCGTCGTCGAGGCGGCGCGCGGCGCGGCCGAGCTCCTCCGACAGGTGCGGCGCGACGGCGGTGCCGGGCGGCGACCAGTCGCGCAGCCCGGCGTGCAACGTGAAAGGGGCGGAGGTCACGGCGAGGGCGGCGACGTCGGCGGGGCGGGCGGCGGCGGTGAGGGCACAGGCGAGCGCGCCGAGGCTGTGGCCGTAGAGCGCGGCGCGGCCACCGGGCGCGGCGGCGCGCGCCTCGTCGAGCACGTCCCCGACGTCGTCGACGAAGTGGTCGAAGTCGTCGACGTCGCCGCGCGGCCCGTCGCTGCGCCCGCAGCCGGGCAGGTCGAGCAGCTCGGCGCGCAGGCCGTGCTCCGCCAGCGCACGGGCGAACGGCTGGAGCACGGCCGCCGACTGCCCGACGCCGTGCACGACGACCACGGCCGGGCGCGGCGCGTCGTCCGGGGCGACCGCGCGCCGCAGCACGGCCAGGCCGCGCCGGTCGACGGTGGTCCACTCGCGGACGCGCACGCCGGCACTTTACACCGAACGCGGGCGCGCCGATGCGGGCGCCGGTGGCGCGTCCCGGCGGCGGCCACGCTCTGCTGGCGATAGGCACGCCGGCGCCGGCGCCACGGCGCAGCGGCCGCGGCGGCCCGAGCCGTCCTCCCGTGGCGCCCCGCAGACAACCTGAATCCCGCCCGCCCTCCCACGCAGTGCGCAGCAGTATGCGTGGGCCTGCGGGCCGGGGAGATCCTGGCGGAGGAGCTCGGGGTGGGGCCGGCGGAGACGCGCGCGGCGCCGGCGCGCGCCGCGGCGCGCGCGGGGCGTGAGGACCGAAGCGGTCCGCACCCGTGCACCGTGCTCCGCGGCGCCTGCGGCCTCTCGCCGCTCGCGTCGGGAGACCGCCCGGCGACCCCTTGCCGCGGCGGCGCGGATCCGTCACCTTGGATGGACATGAAGCCGCATCGCCCGAGCGCGGCCCCCGCGCCACTGCGAGACTGGCCCTGGATCGTGGTGCCGCTGGCGGTGGGATCGAGCGTCGTGTGCACGCGGCTGCTGGTGGCGCGCGTCGTCGAGCCGCACACGCTGCTCGTCATCATCATGGGCTCCATTGCGACGCTCACGGTGGTGCTGTGGTTCGAGCCGCAATGGCGGACCCTGGGCGCGCGCATCGCGCCGCGGCCGTGGGTCGTGCTCGACCCGGCGACCGGGGCCGTGCGCATCGTCGCCCGGCGCGGGCGCCTGCGCCGCCGCGGCCGCGCGGGCAGGCTGCTGCACGCCGCCCCCGCTTGGGCGGTCGAGGTAGCGACGCGCCGTACCGGGCCGTTCGGAGCGCGGCGCGCGGCACTCGTCTTCCCCGACGGCGCGCGTGTCGGCGTGAGCGCGCGCGCTTCGCAGCGCGTCGCCCGCCTGCGCGACGCGCACCTGGCCCGCGGGTCCGAGGCCGCCGCCGAGCCACCCGCGCCCGTGGAGCTGGTGCTGGGCCGGCGCGCGTCCGTGGCGGCGGCCGCCGCCGCGCTGGGCGCCTTCGTCGCGCTCGCCGGCGCCGGCGCCTGGGTCGCGGCGCTCTGGGACGCGCCCGAGCGCTTCCCCTACCATCCCGCCGCCGCGCCCCTGCTGGCCGGCGTACTGCTGTCGGCCGCCGCGCTGGCCCTGGGCCGGCTGCGCACGGTCGTACGCGTCGTGGACGGGCGCGCCGTGCGGGTGCAGCACACCTTCGCGGGGCGGCCGCTCGGGCGAGGGCGCGTGACGCCGTTCCTCGACGCGGCGCTGTGGCCGCCCAACGCCGGTCGCGCGCTCCTGCGCCTCGGCGCACGCCGCTTCCTGGCGATGCCCGCGCTCCCCGAGGCCGGCGATCCGGCGCACGATCCCCTCGCGCGCGCCGGCGCCGCCGCCATTGCCGACGCCGCCCGGGCGTTGCGCGCGCGCCTTGTCCCGCTCCTGGCGCACGCCGACGCCGCGCTCGGCGCCGCGCATTACCGCGACCCCGCCGACGCCGCGCACGCCGCCAGCCGCGCCGCCGCTTCCGCGCCCGACGCCGTCCTGGCGCTGCGCGAGGCACCCGAGCCCGTCTGGCGCACCCTGCGCGGCGCGCTCGACAGCGCCGCCGCCACGCTCCTGTCCGCTCTTCGCTAGGAGCACCGGTCCCCGGACCTTCGTCCGCTGGCAACGTCAGCCTTCGCTTTAGCGTGATCTCTCTATCGCCGCGGCTGTGGGGTTGTGAGCTGCCGCGCCCCGCGCACGCCGCGCGCCACCGATCCTCGCACCCGCGTCATGGCCTGGGCCCTCCTGATCCGCCCCACGACGACCTCCTGCTACTGGCGCGTACTCCGCCAGCGCGGCCGCGTGATCTCTCCCGTCGCCGCGGCTGTGGGGTTGTGAGCTGCCGCGCAGCGCGAACGCCGCGCGCCGCAGGCGTGCGGCGGAGCGACCTGCGCGCAGGTCAA
>DASYRF010000505.1:0-7835 GCA_036004705.1 Myxococcota bacterium | reverse complement strand
GAGACGGCGGAGCCGCAGTCTGGCGCGCACGTGCAACTTGTCTCCGTCGCGTCGCACGTGGCGTCGCCGCAACACGGCGAGCAGTCCGCGTCCACGCCGCAGGTCTCGCCGCAGTTGCAGACGCCGTCTCCCATCGGAGATCCGCAGTCGCCGGGACAGTCGCAGCTCGTCTCCACGCCGTCGCACAAGCCGTTGCCGCAGCCGGCCGCGCAGCCGGTGCACGCGGCCGTGTCGAAGAGGCAGCCAGTGGTGCACGCCAGCGTCCCCGCCGCGCAGCCGACGGAGGTGCAGTCGTTGCCGTCGAGGTTCACGCCGTCGCACTGCTCGGGGCCGTTCACCAGCCCGTCGCCGCAGGATTGCACCGGCACGCATCCGGACGTATCCCAGCTGCAGTCGGCGGCGCACGCAAGCGTGCCCATCCCGACCCCGAGCGACGCGCAGGTCGCGCCGCCGAGGTCGGTCGCGTCGCAATCCTCCGTCAACGGGTCGATGACGCCGTTGCCGCAGGTGGCCGCCGTGATCGTCACCGCGACAGTCGTGGTGCGGCCGCGCTCCACGGTGCCGGAGCCGCACCCCGAGCCCACCGCGGCGCCGGACGCGATCGCCGTCAGGCAAACGGTCACCGGACCCGGCTCGGGCGACCGCAACGCGAGGACGAACGACGTCGGGAGGCCGAACGTCCCCCCGTCTTCCGGCGCGACGGGAAGCGCCGTGGTTTCATTGTCACGCGACGGCGTCACGGTGACGTCGAAGCGCTCGAGCGCGTCGAACGGCGGCGTCGTCGGGCCGTCCACTTCGACGCGCAGCCCCGTTCCGCGGGGTGGGCACCCCGTCGTGCCGTAGACCGCCAGCAGCGCGACGAAGGCCGTGGCCGCGGCGCGCCTCATCGGGCACCCCGCAACGCCACGTCGAACACGCCGAGATCGGTGTCGGTCGGGAACGGCTTCGGCAGGACGAACAGGAACAGCACCGCGGCCACGCCGCCCAGCACGAGCGCCGCCCCGCCGCCGATGCCGACGAAGAGCAGCGGGCTCCGCGATTTCTTGGGCGGGGGAGCGGTCAACGCGTGCAGCGTCTTGTCCGTTCGCGCACGAAGCTCGGGCGTCAGCTCGGCGGCGAGCGCGGCGTTCAGCGTTGCAATCGCTTCTTCCTTCGGCCCTAGCTCCGCCAGCGCTTCGCCGAGCCCTGCGAGGAGCATCCCGCTGGTGGCGTCCGTGCGCGCGGGGTCGGTCGGGTCGTGGTACTTGAGCCCGCGCCGGTAGGAGTCGGCGGCCTTCGTCCAGTCGGCGAGTCCAAGCGCCTTCGCGCCCATCGCGCCGAGCGCTTCGATCAGCAGCGCGCGCGTGCGCGGGCCGCCGGAGTGCGTGGGCGCGGCAGTCAGGAAATGCTCGTAGTGCTCGGTTGCCTCCTCGAGGCGCCCGAGCTGGTGGTAGCAGCGGGCGATCCCGAAGAGCGGCTCCGGCTCCGGCCGGATCGCGTAGGCTTTCTCGTACGCCGCCAGCGCCGCCTTGTAGTTCCCGCTCGTATAGAGCGACTGCGCCTCGTCATACAGCCGGTCGAACTCGTCGGGGACCGGCGCCAGCGCCGGCGCCGTTGCCGACGTGGCGGTGAGCGGAGCACCCGAAGCGGCCCCGGTCGCCGGCGCTGCGGCCGCCGCGGTCGCGCCCGCCTTCCCCATGCCTTTCCCTTTGCCCTTCCCCTTGCCCTTGCCGGCGGCGCCGGCGGACGCCGCGCCGAGCGCAAGCAACAGGGCCAATGCCAACGCCGCGACGGCAACGACGAGCGGGCGCCGAGTCCCCACCATGCACCATCTCCCTCGGTTGATTGATCGAGAGGGTAGCACGGGAGGAGGCGGCGCCGAAGCGCTGCGCCGCCGCGCGTGCTCCAGCGTGCCTTTCGCCCAGCGAGCGCGCGCAAGCAGCGCCGATCAGTCCTCGGCGAGGGGGCGCTCCGTCTTCGGTCCAGGCGCGGCCGCGGCGGTCCGCGGTGTCGCCGACGTCTTGCCCGCGTGAGCCGTGGCGGTGCCCGGCGCGGACGAGCCAGGGCGCTTCCCGCTCCCGACCCCGGCGCCCTTCACCGGCACGAGCTTGGCCACGGCGACGCCGTCGGTCTTGGCCGCGAGGCTGACCAACTTGGTCTCGTAGCCCGCCGCGCTCACCTCGTACTTCGCCTTTCCCTTTGCCAGCGCGTGCTCGTGGCTCCACGGCGCGCGGCCTTCGGAACCGTCGTCGAGGCAGACGACGCGGGCGCCCTCCACCGAGCTCTCGATTCGGTGGCGGACGGTCGCTGCAGGCGCCGCGGGTGAACCGGTCGCCGCCGTCGCGCTCGAAGCGGCCGGCGCCGCCGCCTCGGCCGCCGTGGCCGGCCCCCCCGCCAAGTCCGCCTTCGCCGAAGAATCGCCTTCGTCGGATCGCGTGGCGCCGCGCGCGCCGTCGTCCTTGACCGCGTGGCGCCCTGATCCCGTGCCCCGGTCCGACCCGGCGCCGACGTCGCCGGTCTCCGCGTCGTCGCCGCCCACGCCAGCCACCGCGAGCACCACAGCGGTGGCGGCCGCGACGGCCACGGCCACCGCCACTGCAGCGACCACGGTCTTGGTGCTACGCCCTCGGCGCTCCGGCAGCGACGCCAGCGCGGCGTCGGCGCGGATCTCCGCCGCGCTCGCGGTGATGGTGCTCGGCGGTCCGTTGCGAGCGGCCACGTCGGCGTTTCGCGCCGCCGACGTCGCCGAGACCATCTCCGCCGGCGCCGGAGTCGGCGCAATCGTGGTGGCCAGCGCCGTTTCCGGCGAGGCGTCGGCCGGCGCGACGCGCAGGCTGGTGGCGCCCGTGGCACGCACGGGGCCGCTGGCGCGTGCGGCGCCGGTGGCGCCCGTGGTGATCGACCCGCGGGTCGACGTCTTCGCCGGCGGCGACGCGCCGATCGCGGCCAGCAGCGCCTGCGCGAGCTCGTCCATCCCCGCGTATCGCTCCGCCGGATCCTTCGCGAGCGCGCGCATGATCGCCGCCTCGAGCGCCGGCGGGACGTTCCCGCGGAACTGGCTCAACGGCGGAGGCGGCGTCACCATGTGCGCCAGCAGCATTTCGCCGAGGCCGTCGCCGAGGAACGGCGGCCTCCCGCACAACATCTCGTAGGCGATGATGCCCAGGCTGTAGACGTCGATGCGGTGGTCGAACGCCTTGTTCCCGTGAATGTACTCGGGCGCCATGTACAGCGGCGTGCCCACGATGAGCCCGGTCGCAGTCTTCACGCCGGACGTCTTGTGGTCGCCGAGCTTGGCGATGCCGAAGTCGACGACCTTCACGCGCTGCCCGCCGCCGTCCTCCTCCTCGTGCAGCAGGAACACGTTGTCCGGCTTCAGGTCTCGGTGGATGAGGCCGCCCTTGTGCGCCGCTCCGAGCGCCGAAGCGACGCGGCACACGATCCGCACGGCCTCGCTCGGTTCGAACGGGCCGGACTCGCGCAGCCGCTCGCCCAGGCTCTGCCCCTCCAGGAACTCCATCACGAGGTAAGCGCCGACGCCGGGCTCTTGCCCGTAGTCGAAGATCTGCACGATGCCGGAGTGCTTCACGAGGTTGACCGCGCGCGCCTCGTTGAAGAAACGCTGCGCGGTCTCCTCGTCGCGCGCGACGCTGGGATGCAGCACCTTGATGGCGGCCTTGTGGCCGATGGCTTGATGCTCTCCGAGGAACACCGCGCCCATTCCGCCCGCGCCGAGGAGCTTCAGGATGCGATAGCTCCCCAGCGTACGCCCGACCAGGTTGGAGAGCTCCGCCTTCTTCGATCCTGCCTGCGCGCCGCTCATGGACGCTCAATTCTAGACGAAGCAGCCGCGCGCTGCCATCCGGCCGGTCGGCTGCGGCTGGCACTGCCGCTGGTACCGAGGCTCGTTGCGCTGGCACTGCCCTGGCACCAGCACTGGTACGGCTGCTGGTGCTGGCACTGGTACTGTTGCCAATTGCAGTTCCGGTTCCGGTTCCGGTTCCGCTGCCGGTTCCGGTTCCGGGTCCCTTCCGGGACCGGGACCGGATCAGTTGTTCTGTTGCGTGATCACGATGGCGGCGAGCGTGCCGCCGGCGATGATCACGCCCACGCCGGCCCAGAACCACCACTTGCGGAAGAGCGCGCTTCCGGGATCGGAGGAGGTGGGCGGTGGCTCGGAGCTGAAGCCGGTCTCGCCTTCCGCGGGGCCGCTCACCAGGGGCGCCTTGGCGGCGGCGGCCGGCGCGGACGCGGGTGCGGAGGCTGGAGACGCAGGGGCCGGCGCCGAGGCGGGCGGGGCCGGGGCTGTGGCTGGCGCGTCTCGTGCCGGCGAAGCCTTGGCCAGCGCCGCCAGGCGCGCGGCGGCGGCGGCGCGGTGAGGGCCGGCGGGGCTCTTGGCCAGGTACCGCTCGTACAGGAAGCGCGCGCCGGTGGCGTCGGACAGGTTGAAGCGGCACTCGCCCATCCAGAACAGATCGTCGGGATCGGGCGCGATCAGGTACGCGGCCTTGTACAGCTCGGCCGCCGGCGCGAAGTCGCCTACGTCGAAGAGCTTCGCTGCCTCCCGGCGCATGGCGGCGGCGTCCGCCGGCGTGGGGCCCCCGCCGGGCGCGGCGGGCGCGGGCCCGGCGGCCGTGGTCGTGCCCGCCGGCGCGGGCGTTCCCGTTCCCGCCGCCGCAGCTGTGCTCGGAGGCTTGGGCTTGGGGGCCGGTGCGGCGGCGAACGCGACGGGCCCCGGGCCATGTACGGCCGCGACGATGAGCACCAGGGTGGGCGTGGCGCGGCGAAGCACGCCGGTGATCACGGCGCCGCCTGCCGCGCGGCGCGGGCGTCGACGGCGCGCAGCAGCGTCTCCACGTCGAAGCCGTCCGCCACCGCGCCGAAGAGGCGCGCGTGCACCACGACGCCGTTCTCGTCGAGGACGAACTCGGCGGGACGCTGCAGCTCGTCGCCCTCGAACGCGCCGTGGCCGTGGCGCAGCACTTTGCCCAGCGCGGACAGGGCGCCGCCGACGGTCATCGTGCGCAGCGTCGTCCCGAGGAGACGGTCGGGCGTCACGCCGTAGGCCTGGTACGCGGCGCGCTCGGGATCCGCCGCCAGGACGAACGGGAACGCGGGCGCGGCCTCGTCGACGCGCTCGGGAGACGACTGCACGACCACCACGACGGTGGCGCCGCGCGCGGCGAACCGCTCGTGCTCGGCGCGCAGCGACGCCATGGACGCCCGGCACATCGGGCAGCCGAGGTAGCGCGAGAACAGCAGCACGGCGGGCCGCCCGCGCAGCGACGCCGGCGTCACCTCTCCGCCGCCGCCGCGGTGCAGCGTGAAATCGGGCGCGCGCTCGCCCGCCCGCACCGCCGCCTCCGCGACGCCGGCGGTCACCACCACCACGTCCCGGGGTTCATCAGGCCTTGCGGGTCGAGCAGCTTCTTGATGCGCTCCATCAGCGCCACGAACCCGGGGTCGAACTTCTCGCGCAACTGGCGCGCGGCCCAGCCCGGCATCTTGTAGGGCACGAAGCCTTCGTCCACGAGCGCCTCGACGAGCGCGCGGTTGCAGGCGCGTACGTTCTGCGCCTCGCCGTCGTCGGTGCGATCGAACGTGACGATGAAGCGCAGCACCGCGAAGTGCCCGCCGCGCATCGGACGCGAGACCAGCAGCGGCGGGAAGCCGTGCGCCCGCAGGATCGCCACGGCGCGCTCGGCGGCGCGCTCCAGCCGCGCCTGCGGGCCGTAGGTCCCCACCCACGACAGGCCGCCGCCGCGGTGGTCGAGCAGGAAATCGAGCCGCGTCGGATAATCGGCGAACTTCGCGAAGCGCGGGTCGAGGCGCACCAGCGTGTCCATCTCGATGGGGCCGTCGAGCCGCGCGCCGGCGCGCCGTGCCTCCGCCAGCGCCTCCTCCAGCACCGCGCCCTTCAGCGCTAGCTCGGCCGCGCCGCCCGCGCTCAGGTCGGCGAACAGGTAGGCGACGGGCTCGCCGGGTGCGGGGTCCACCGCAGGGCGCTCCACGCCGAAGAGCATCTTGCCGGCCGGCCAGCCGATGGCGCCGACGTCGTCCATCTGCCCGGTGCGGCCGAGCCGCCGCATCACCGCGAAGAGCGCGCCGAGGTCGTGGCCGAGCACGAACACGCGCCGCCGCAGGGCCGGCCGCGGCCAGAGCTGGATCGCCAGCTTCGTCACCACGCCCGTCGCCCCGAACCAGTTGAGGAAGAGCCCCGTGAGGTCGGGGAGCGGGGCGCGCGAGAACCAAGAATCGCTGAGCGCCGCGGCGCCGGTGCGGACGATCTCCCCCGACGGCAGCACGACCTCCAGACCGTTGATCCATTGCCCCATCGGCCCGTGCGCCAGCGTCAGCGAGCCGAGCCCGTCCATCAGGCAGCCCGCGGCGACGCTGGTCTCCGGCGGAGCCAGCGGAAAGCCGAGCCGCAGCCCGTGGCCGCGCGCTTCCAGGTGATCCTTCAGCTGCTGCCAGGAGACGCCCGGCTCGATCAGCGCATACATGTCGTCCTCGTCGACGTCGAGGATGCGGTCCATGGACGCGAGGTCGAGGACGATGGCGCCCTCGTGCGGGATGGTGAGCCCGCCGACGTTGTTGCCGGTCACGCGCGGGACGACCGGCGTGCGGTGCCGGCCGGCGACGCGCAGCACCTCCGCCACCTCCTCGGTGGTGCAGGCCTGCACCACCAGCACCGGATCCCCGGGCGGGCATTCGGTGCGGTCGGCGCCGTAGGCGGCGCGCAGCGGCGCGTCGGCGAACACACGCGCGCGGCCCAGCACGGCGACGAGGTCCGCTTCGAGCGCGGCGGCCGTGGCGGCGGCGGGGCGGGCAGGCGCGACGGCGCTCATGCGCTGACCGGCGCGCCCTGCGCCGCGGCGAGCAGGCGGGCGAGGCGCAAGACCAGTCCGAGCTTGCCCGACGTGCGCACGGCCCCGCGCAGGAACGCCGCCAGCGGCAGCCGTCCGGCGCACAGCTCCAGCAGCGGCGTGAGCTCGCCGCGCACGGCCGCCTCGTGCGGCACGTCCTCCCCGTCGCGCACGACGATCTCGTCGCCGCGGAAGGCGATGGTCACCGCCATCGTGCCGGCTTCGATCGCCACCGCGCCGCGCGGCAGGTCGGCGCCGCCGGCCGCCGCCAGCGCGCGCTCGAGCGACGCCCCCAGCGCCAGCCCCAGCAAGCTCATCCGCTCTCGCTCGTGCAGTCGGACCCGCATGTCGGCGGGCATGCTAGCGTCCCGCCCCGGTCTCACACAATGACGCGCGCGCTCTTCCGCCGCTTCCCCGAGCTCGAGGGCCGCTTGCCGTGGCTGCCGCTCGCGTCGCTACCCACGCCGGTCGAGCGGCTCGCCGCGCTGGAGGCGCTCGCCGCCGGCGGCGCCGGGGCCTCGCTGTGGGTCAAGCGCGACGATCTCACGTCCCCTCTCTATGGAGGCAACAAGGTCCGCAAGCTGGAGCTGCTCCTCGGCGCCGCCTGCGCCGCGGGCGCCACGTCGCTCGTCACCACCGGCGGCCTCGGCTCCAACCACGCCGTCGCCACCGCCCTGTACGGCGCGCGGCTCGGCCTGCGCACGACGGCGCTCCTCGTCCCGCAGCCGCTGACGCCCGGCGTGCGCGCGGCCGTGCTCGCCAACCTGCGCGCCGCCGCCGGCGCCGGCGCGCGCCTGGTGCTCTGCGCGTCCTGGGCGCAGGCCGCCGCCCGCGCCGCCGCCGAGACCGTCGCCGGGCTGGAGCCCTGGGCCCGGCGCGCGCCCACGTTCGTCTGGCCCGGCGGCTCCTCGCCCGCCGGCCTCGTCGGCTACGTCGACGCCGCGCTGGAAGTGGCCGAGGCCGTGCGGGCCGGCGCGCTTCCGCCGCCCG
>DASYRF010000504.1:0-16180 GCA_036004705.1 Myxococcota bacterium | reverse complement strand
CCGAAGCCGAAGCCGACGCCGAAGCCCACGCCGAAGCCGAAGCCGACGCCGAGACCGAAGCCGACGCCCACGCCGAGACCGAAGCCGACGCCGAGGCCCGGCGGATCGCGCGTCAGCGCCGGCGGCGGTGCCGGACGACGGCGAGAGCGAGCGCGCCGAGGAGGGCCGCGACGCCGGGGAACGGGGCCGACGCGCCGGGCGCGGCGGTCCGGCAATGGCAGCCGCCGCGCACCGTGTCCGGGGTGCCGGAGTCGCTGCTCGCGGCAGCGTCGCTGCCCGTGCCGCCGGCGTCCGTCGCGGCGGCGTCGGTGCCGGCCGCGCCGGCGTCGGTCCCGGCGTTGCCCGCGTCGGTGCCGGCGGTGCCGGCGTCGGTCCCGGCGACGCCCGCGTCCATGCCGTCGCACGTCGGGCCCGGCGTGCCGCCGCACACGACCGCGATGCAGCGGTCGCCCATCGTGCAGGCGTCGCCGTCATCGCATGCCGCCCCGTCCGCGAGCGGGGCGAACGCGCATCCCGTGCCCGAGGCGCACGTGTCGGTGGTGCAGGGGTTGAAGTCGTCGCAGTCGGCGGGCGAGCCGAGGCACGCGCCGGTCCCGTCGCAGGCGTCCATCACGCTGCAGGCGTCGCCGTCGTCGCAGGGCGTGCCCGACGGCGCGGGCGTTCCCGCGGGGCAGGCCCCGGCGGTGCAGACGCCGCCGATGAAGCAGCCGCCGCCGGCGGAGCACGGCGTTCCGTCCGCGAGCGGTACGTGCAGACAGACGTCGGCCGCTTCGTCGCACGAGTCGGCCGTGCAGCCCTCCACGTCCGAGCAGGCGTTGGGGGCTCCGCCTCCGCACGTGCCGGCGCTGCACGTCTCGCCCAGCGTGCAGAACGCCCCGTCGTCGCAAGCGGCGCCGTTCACGGCGGCGGCGTCGTGCACGCAGGCGTCGCCGGCCTCGTCGCACGAATCGAGCGTGCAGGCGTTGCCGTCGCCGCAGGCGATGGGCGCGCCCCCCGCGCACGCGCCGGCGGCGCAGGCGGTCGCCGCCGTGCAGAAGAGCCCGTCGTCGCACGGCGTGCCGTCCAGCGCGGCGCCGTCGAACACGCAGCCGCTCACCGCGTCGCACGAGTCGGCCGTGCAAGGGCTGCCGTCGTCGCACGCCAGCGGTCCGCCAGGCACGCAGCTTCCCGCGCTGCAGGCGTCGCCGGTGGTGCAGGCGTCGCCGTCGTCGCACCCGCCCGTGTTCGGCGTGAACGCGCAGCCGCTCGCCGGGCTGCAAGCGTCGTCGGTGCAGCCGTTCCCGTCGTCGCACGTGATGGGCGCGCCGCCCGTACAGATTCCGGCGCTGCTGCACATGCCGCCGGTCGTGCAAGCGTCGGCGCAGGCGAGGCCCGTCATCTCCGGCGGGTAGCAGCCGAGGAACGACGCCAGGCACGTGTCCTGTGTGCAAGGGTTGCCGTCCGCCGCGCAGACGACGGGCGCAGCCCCGGCGCACGCCCCGGCCGCGCCGCACGTCTCGCCTTCCGCGCACGGCGCGCCGTCGTCGCAAGCCGTTCCGACCGACACGAACGTCACGCCGTCTTGCGCCGTGCAAGGCAACGCCGGCGTGCCGGGTGTCTCGGCGGCGAGCGCGGCGAAGTCGACGCTGCAGTCGTTCGTGTCGCGCCGCACCGGCGTGCGCACGAGCGACGAGCCCGTCGGCACGGTCCCGTGCGAGGTCACGCCCGGCCAGACGCCCGTGGCGTACGTCATCACGTCCACCGCCGTGTAGAACCGGTCGAGCAGCACGACCTCGTCGGCGGTGTTGCTCAGCGCGAGCAGCGTCCCCGTGGACCAGCCCGTGTCAGGCGTCATGTTCGGCACGACGGGGCTCGTGTCCACGATCTCGAAATTCGGGTTCTTGCCGTAGAGAACCGAGTAGCCCGACGTCACCGTCGCCGTCGTCTTCGACGCCACGACGGTCGTCCTGCCGGCGCCGACCGTCGCGCTCGCCGGGAAAGCGAACATCGCCTCGGTGTCGCCGACCATCTCCGAATCGCCCACGCGCCAGGATCCCAGCGAGACGGCCGTGCCGGACACGTTGAAGAGCTCCACCCACTCCTCGTCGGCGTCGGTGCCGGGCGTGTCGTAGAACACTTCGCTGATGAGCACGGGCGCGGACGGCTCGACGTCGGGGTCGAGGTTGAACCAGACTTCGAAGTGGTAGTCGAGCACGCCGTCGCTCACCTCGGTGAACGTGTTGGGCGTGCCCAGTGCGGGCGCGCCGTAGTTCGTCACGGCGTCGAGCGCGTCGCTCAGTCCCGGCACGTCGAAGGCGTCGTCGACGCCGTCGCCGTGAAACGAGGCGACCGAAAACCGCAGCGGCACCGCCGGGGCGCCGCCGAGGTTCGCCCACGGCACGGCGATCTCGATGAGGTTGTTAGTGTCGCTGATGACTTCGAGGGCGCCGGCGGCGACGTCGACGCCCGCCGCGTTCCACACGGACGGCGAGGCGCTTCCCGAGCCGAAGCGCGTCTGGATCAGGAACTCCCAGGCGGCGTCGGCGGCGACGTCGGTGTCGGCCAGCCCGCGGAAGAACAGCGTGCCGCTGCCGGCGACGCCGTCGGTGTCGATGGCCAGCTCCACCATGGGTGCGCCCGAGCCCGACGTGGTGGTGACGTCGGCCATCCGCACGATCACGTAGAGGTTCGCTGCATCGGCGGTGATGGCGACCTGGTCGATGTCGACCGCCGCATCGGGCATGCCCGCCCCGGGCGCGAAGTCGGTGCGCTCGTCGCCGGTCGGGTCGTTCCAGACGTACTCGCCTTGCCCGGTGGCGTTGCGCCCGATGTGGCCGGTGTTGAGGTTCGTCGGCTGGGCCATGACCCAGTCGGTGGCGGCGCCGTCGACCACGATGGTGTGTGCGGCGGCCGTCGGCGCGACGGCGAGCGCGGCGGACGCGACGAGCGTCGTCGCCAGCGCGGGCCCGAGGCGGCGTGCGGAGAAAAGCATGGCGGCTCCTGTCGTGTTGGCGCGGGAGCCTTAGCACACCCGTTCGAGCGCCGGAACTGCGTTTGCGTGACCGCCGCGTGAGCGCGAATCGGCGCGGCCCGGCGCGCCGCGGCGGCGGATCAGCCGACCAGCTCGGCGATGGGCGTGCCGTCGGGGGCGACGTCTATGGGCCGGCCGCCGGGCGTGTAGAACGTGCGGTCGGGGTCCACGCCGGCGGCGACATAGATGGTGGCGAGGAGGTCGGGCACCGTGACCGGACGCTCCACCACGGCGTTTCCGCGGTCGTCGGTGCGGCCGACCACCGTGCCGGGACGCACGCCGCCGCCGAAGAGCAGCGCGCTGTAGGCGCCGGGGTGGTGCTCGCGCCCGCCACGCGCATTGATCTCGGGCGTGCGGCCGAACTCGCCCAGGCAGACCACCAGCGTGCGGGTTAGGAGCTTGCGCGCGTCGAGGTCGTCGAGGAGCGCGGCGAGGCCGCGGTCCAGCACGGCGGCCAGCAGGCCGGTGCGGGCGAAGTTGTCCTCGTGCGTGTCCCAGCCGGGGAGGGAGATCTCGACGGCGCGCACGCCCGATTGAACGAGCCGGCGCGCCATCAGGCACGCCGCCCCGAAGCTGTCGCGGCCGTAGCGATCGCGCAGCATGTCGGGCTCGGCGGTGAGGTCGAGCGCGGTGGGGAAGGGGCCGCCGGAGGTGGCGGCGGCGCGGCGCGTGAAGACGACGTGCTCGGCGACCGGCGTGCCGGGGCGCGCGGCGGCCGCGCCGCCGTCCAGCAGATCGAGGAGCGCGAGGCGCTCGGTCCCGCGGGCAGCGTCCACGCGCAGGGGCGGGCGCAGGAAAGACGGCGGTGCGAGCGGGTCGGCGAGGGCGAAGGGCTCGACGGCGCTGCCGAGGAAGCCGGCACCGCGCGGCGTGCCGCCGATCGTCACGTAGCTGGGGATGGCGGGGTCGGCGCCCGGACGCTCGTGGGCCAGCACCGCCCCGACGGAGGGGTGCGCGGTCGCCGCCACCGGCACGTAGCCGGTGTGCGCGTAGTAGGTGCCGCGGTCGTGCTCGCCCGACGCGTGGCGCATGGAGCGAATGAGCCCGAGGCGCTTGGCGCGCGCCGCCAGCAGCGGCAGCTTGTCCGCGAAGCGCACGCCGGAGAGCGCCGTGTCGATGGCGCGGGTCGCGCCGCTGACCGCGGGAAGCGGCTTGGGGTCGAAGGTGTCGACGTGGCTCGGCCCGCCGGCGAGCCAGACGAGGACGACGGCGTCGGCGGTGGCGGCGCGCTTGGCGCCGGCGTCGAGCCCGGCGGCGCGGGCCAGGGCGCCGAACCACGACGAGAAGGCCAGCGCACCGCCGGCGGCGGCGGAGGCGCGGAGCAGATCGCGCCGCGAGAGCCCGGACCCGCTGCCCCCTTCGCCCTTGCCGTTGCCGCCGCCGTGGTCGTGCGTGCACATGCGTGCCTCCGTCCTCCTCAGAGGTTGAAGAGGAACTCGCTCGAGTTGAACAGGGCCCACAGCACGTCCGCCCAGCCGGCGCGCGCCGAGGGCGCGCCGTCCACGTGAGCGACGAAGGCGGCGCGTTCCGCCGGCGCCGGCCCCCGCGCCAGCACGGCGCGGAAGACGTCGTCCATGGCCGTGCCCGTGTCGCCGCCGGCGTCGAGGAGGGCGCGCAGCGTGCTCCCCGGGAAGGGCATCGTGGCCGCGTCCGTCAGTCGGCCGTTCATCAACAGCAGCGCGCGCACGAGCGTGGGCTCGCTCGCCGACGGGGCCAGCGCGGTGGGCGCTTCGCCGCGCCGGGCGCCTCCCATGCTGGCCGACATGGCGCCGAGCGCGGCCATCAGGTCCGGGCGATCGGCGCCGCTCCCGTCGCCGCCGCCGCCCTTGCCGCCGCTGCCGCCGGTGCCCTTGCCGCCGCCGCCGCCGGTGCCCTTGCCGCCGCCGCCCTTGCCGCCGCCGGCGCCGCCCCCGCGGGGAACGCCCCCGCCTTCCGCGCCGGCGCCGGTCACCACGGCGATGGACCGCACCACCGCGCGCAGCGTGAGCGAGCGGACCGCCGCCGCGACCGTCCCCGTTGCGCCCGGGCGCGACGACAGCCCGTAGACTTCGGTCGCCAAGACGGCGCGCCACAGCAGCGCCTCGTCGAAGCCCGACGCCACGTAGAAGGAGGCGAGGGCGTCCGCCGCGGCGCCCGGCAGGGCCGCGCCCAGCAGCAGCTTCGTCACCTGCGCGACGCGCTGCTTGGCGAACCACGGGTTCGCCGGCGCCGTGACCCAGGCCGCTAGCGCCGCGCGCCGCCGCGCGTCGGGGGCGCTCGGCCCGGCGGTCCCGTCGGGGAACGTGGGCGGGACGATCGTGCCGCTCCCGGGCAGCGCCATCCCCATGCGCACCTCGCCGTAGGGCAGCTCCACCAGGTGAAAGCGGTACGGGCCCTTCATGGTCGGGTCGGCGACGAACGCCGTACGCGCGAAGAAGCTTGAGAAGCCCCAGAACGTTTCGCGCGTCCACTTCCCCTCGGGGTGGTCGTGGCACTGCGCGCAGCCCATGCTCAGCCCGAGGAACTGGTCGGCGGTGCGCGCCGCCATGACCGTTGGGTTGTCGTCGGCCATCGCCAGCCAGTTCGTCGCGCCCGCCTCCGCGGTCGTGCCCTCCGCGGTCAGGAGGTCGGTGACGATGCCGTCGTAGCCGCGCCCGGCGCGCAGCGCGCCGGCGAGGAAGTCGTGGAGCGCGTCCTCGTCCACGCCGCGGCGCGTGGTGGCGCCGTCCGCGTAAAGGTCCGCCAGCGTCCAGGCGCGGTGGTCGGCGGACTCGGGCGAAGCGACGAGCGTCGCGGCCACGGCCGCGCGCCGCTCGGCGGGCGTCCCCTTCGCCGTGTCGAAGGCGCGTAGCTCCGCGAGGGTCGGGACGCGGCCGACGAGGTCGAGCGTGGCGCGGCGCAAGTACTCCGCGTCCGTCGTGGGGCCGACCGGCCGCAGCGCTGCGCCCTTCCAGGACAGGCGCATCGCCTCGTCGACGTCGTCGACCACGGCGCGCAGGTCGGCCGCCCTCTTCTTGGGCGCGGGAGACGCGAGCTTCGCCTTGCTCCCACCAGCCGCCGCCACGGCCGCGCCCGCCGCGCCCGCGCTCAGCGCCAACGCAACCCCCCACGGCCCCACGCGCGCCCACAGCGGCTTCATCGAGCACTGGACCCCGTGCGCATGCCCTAGTTAAGCCCGGCGCTCCGGAAACCGGGGGTCACTCGCCGGTGCGCGCCCCGGCCGAGGGAAGAAGACGCGGGCGCGTCAGCAGCGCGCGTAGCTGGCGCAGCTTCTGCCAGAAGCTCATGCCGCGCCAGGTCGCCGGGTACGCCTCGGCGCAGTAGTTCATGAAGCTCACCAGGCTGGCGAACTCGGGGCGCACGCCCGGCGGCACGCCGGTATCGTAGTCGAAGCGCGCGGCGCGCCGGATGTAGCCGCGCAGCCGCTCGCGGTACTCGTGCCCGTCGGGGACGACGCGGTCGATCCACCAGCGCTCCCAGCGCCGCCAGGCCGTGCGCGCCGAGTCCACCAGGTCCACGCGCGCCCGCAGCCGCGCCAGCCCGTTGGGGAACGTCTGCACGAGCTGCAGATCGAACACCGGCTGCCCGTGGTGGACGACCGCGAGCAGATGCGCGTGCACGTGCCACTCGCGCGCGCGGATGCCGGCGCCGATGCGCAGGTGGCCGCCGACCGTATAGGCAATGAGGATGGGCGTGCGCAGGGCCGGATGGCCGAACGGCGCGCCGCGGTAGCGGGTGCGGTCGTCGGGCTTCACCGCGACCACCGTGCGCGCCATCTCCACTGAGCCTTGCGCCACCTGCCAGTTCGTCGGCAGGCGCGCGATCAGCCCGCGCGCGACGAACGGCTTGAGTCTCTCTTGCAAGTCGACCATGGATCCAAGCTCATTGTGACCCGAGAGTCGGTCTTGCGCCAGCGCGCAGTGGGGCGCGCGTGGGTGCCTGCACCCCCCGCGTCCAGCGCGGCGCCCGGCGCGACGTCAGGCGCCGGTCGTGGCGGCGCGCGCCTGCCGGCGCGACGGCGCGCGCTGGGAGAAGACGCGCTCCACGGAGTTGTCGCCCACCATCTCCACGAGCTGCGCGCGCACACGCTCGGCGAGGTCGTCGCGGTTCTTCGGGTCCAGGTCCCCCGGCAGAATGGGTGTGCCCATCTCCACGTGGAAGCGCCCGCCGTGGATGCGCAGCCCGCCCTTCGCCAGACACGTGTTCGACCCGATGATCGCCACCGGGAGGATGGCGACCTGCGACTTGGCCGCCAGCAGGAACCCGCCCTTCTTGAACGCCTGCACGCGCCCGTCGTCCGAGCGCGTGCCCTCGGGGAAGATGGCGACCGACTCGCCGCCGCGGATGCGCGCGGCGGCACGCTCCAGGCTGCGGAACGCGCGGCGCGCGTTGCGGCGGTCGATGAAGATGAAGCGCGCCAGCGCCATGCCCCAACCGAACACCGGCAGCCAGGCCAGGGAGCGCTTGGCGAGCAGGCGCACCGGCACGGGGAGCGCATGGAAGAGCGCCATGACGTCTGCGCTCGACTGGTGGTTCGCCATGAAGAGGTAGGGACGCGACCAATCGATGCGTTCGCGCCCGCCGATCGTGACGGTGACCCCCGTCAGCGCGAAGCTGAGGCGCGACCAGAACCGCGCCAGCGACAGGTAGAACTGCCCGCGCGGGCTCAGCGGCCAGGTGACGATGCCGATCGCCGAAAGCGCCAGCGTCACGCCGGCGATCAGCAGGCCGGCCAGCAGCGAGCGAAAATAGCGCAGCGCCTCCATGCGCGCCTCCGCGGGTCGGCCCGAATTACGCTGGACACGCCCGTCAGTGCATACACTCTTTCGCGCGGCCGGGGGCCGCTGTCAAGGGGCCCGCGCCCCGCGACGTGCGCGCGTCCCGACAGTGCTAGGCTCGGCGTTCCATGGGCGCCACGCTCTCGCTCGCCTGGGTGGCCCCCTTCGCCGCGATGCTCCTGGGCATCGCCGCGCTTCCGCTGGCCGCTCCGCGCCTCTGGGAAAAGAACCGCTGGAAGGCGGCGCTCGCCGCGGTGCTCGGCGTACCGGTCGGCGTGTTCTTCCTGCGCGCCGACCCGGCCCTCCTCGCCCACACGGCCGCCGACTACGCGTCGTTCATCGTGCTGCTGGGCGCGCTGTACGTCATCTCCGGCGGGATCGTCATCCGTGGCGGCGTGCTGCCCACCCCCGCCGCCAACACCGCCGTGCTCGCCCTCGGCGCCGTGCTCGCCTCCTTCATGGGGACCACAGGCGCCTCGATGCTCCTCGTCCGCCCGCTCCTCACCATCAACGAGTCGCGCCGGCACCGCGTGCACACCGTCGTCTTCTTCATCTTCCTGGTGGCCAACGTCGGCGGCTGCCTCACCCCGCTCGGCGACCCGCCCCTCTTCATGGGCTACCTGAAGGGCGTCCCGTTCGCCTGGACGCTCGGCCTGTGGAAGGTCTGGCTGTTCGCCGTGGCCGCGCTGCTGGCCGCGTACTACGCGTGGGACCGGCGGCTGTGGAACGCGGAGGCCGCCGCCGCCAGCGCCGCCGCGCCCGGCGCGGCGTTCGAGCCGCAGGGGCTGCGCGACCCGGGCGCGCTGCAGCTGGCCGGCAAGCGCAACTTTCCGCTGCTCGCCGGGGTCGTGCTCGTCGTCGCCGTGGGCCAGCAGCTCCCGGCGCTGTTCGGAAGCTTCGGCCTGCGCGAGGTCTTCATGGCCGCGCTCGCCGTCGCGTCGTGGGTCGGCACGCCCGCCGGGGTGCGGCGCGAGAACCGCTTCACCTTCGCGCCCATCGTCGAGGTCGCCACGCTCTTCGCCGGCATCTTCCTGACGATGATGCCGGCGCTCGCCATCCTGGCGGCGCGCGGCGGCGAGCTGGGGCTGCACCACCCGGCGCAGTTCTTCTGGGCGACGGGCGCGCTCAGCTCGTTTCTCGACAACGCGCCCACGTACCTCGTCTTCTTCGCGCTCGCGCAGGGCCTGACCCACGCCGCGCCCGGCACGCCGGGCCTCGTCGCCGGCGTTCCGCCCGCCATCCTCGCCGCCATCAGCGCCGGGGCCGTCTTCATGGGCGCGAACACCTACATCGGCAACGGCCCCAACTTCATGGTGAAGGCCATCGCCGACGAGCGCGGCGTGCGCATGCCGACCTTCTTCGGCTACATGGGCTACAGCCTCGCCGTCCTGGTGCCGCTCTTCGTCGTCGTCACGTTCCTCTTCTTGCGCTAGCTTCCAGCGCGATGGTGCGTTTCTACAGCGAGGCCGACGTCGCCGGCGCCGTGTCGATGGCGGACGCCCTGGCCGCGGTGGAGGCGGGCGTCGCGGCCGTGGCGCGCGGCGAGGCGCAGAGCTTCGTGCGGCGCCGCCATGCCTGGAAGGGCGGGCGCCTGCACGTGCTGGCGGCGGCCTGGCCGGCGCGCGGCGTCGCCGGCGTGAAGCACTACCTGTCCACGCGCGCCGCCCCCGGCGGCGGCGGCTTCACCTACGCGCTCCACGACGCCGCCAGCGGCGCGCTGGTGGCGGTGCTCGACGCCGAGCGGCTCGGCGCGCTGCGCACGGGCGCCCTGAGCGGCGTGGCTACCGCGCGGCTGGCCCGCCCCGCGGCGGCGGCGCTGGCCCTGTGCGGCGCCGGCCGCCAGGCGCTGACGCAGGCGTTGGCGGTGTGCGCCGTGCGCCCGATCCGGCGCGTGCGCGTGTGGTCGCCCAGCGCTGCGCGCCGCGAAGCGTTCGTCGCGGGCGCGCGCGGCCGACTCGCGCCAGGCGTCGACCTCGCCGCCGCCGCCGGCGTCGAAGAGGCGCTCGACGGCGCCGACGTGGTCGTGACCATCACTTCCGCGGCGGCGCCGTTCCTGCGCGCCGCGCACCTGCGCCCGGGCATGCACGTGAACGCCGCCGGCAGCAACGACCCGGCGCGCGCCGAGCTGGCGCCCGACGCCGTGGCCCGCGCCGCCCGCGTGGTGGTCGACGCGCGCGACGTCGCCGAGGAGGAGTCGGGGGACTTGATCCAGGCGCGCGACGCGGGCCTCTTCCGTTTCGCCGACGCCGTCCCGCTGGGCGCTCTGCTCGTCGGCCAAGCCGAAGGGCGCCGGGGCGCGGACGAGGTGACGTTGTTCGAGTCGCAGGGCGTCGCCATCGCCGACCTGGCCGTCGCGGCGCTCGTGCACGCGCGGCTGGGCGGCAGCGCGGGCGCCGCGGGCGGTCCTGCCGCCGCGCCTGCCCCCGAGCCTGGAGCACAGACATGAGCGTCCTGCGCGTCGACAACCCCGCCACCGGCGCCGTGGCCGCCGAGGTGCCGCTGCTGGACGCCGCCGCCGCGCTGGCGCTGGTGGAGCGCGCCGCCGTCGCGCAGCGCGCCTGGGCGGCCGCGCCGCTCGCCGAGCGCATCGCCCTGTGCGAGGCGTTCTGCGTGCGCGCCGCCGAGCCGGCCCGCGCCGAGGCCGCCGCCCGCGCCGTCACCGCGCAGATGGGCAAGCCACTCGCCGAGGCGCGCCGCGAGGTCGCCACGATGCTCGACCGCGCCCGCGCCATGATCCGCCTCGCCCCCGCCGCGCTGGCCGACGAGCCGCTGCCGCCCAAGCCGGGCTTCCGGCGCTTCGTCGGCCTCGAGCCCCTCGGCGTGGTGGTCGACATCGCCGCCTGGAACTATCCGCTGCTCATCGCCGTGAACGTCGTCGTGCCCGCGGTCCTGGCCGGCAACGCCGTGCTGCTCAAGCACGCGCGCCGCACGCCCCTCTGCGCCGACGCCTTCGCCGACGCCTTCGCCGCCGCCGGCGCGCCCGCCGGGCTCGTCGCCGCCCTGCACGCCGACCACGCGGTCACCGCCGCCGTCCTGGCCGACGAGCGCGTCGGCGGCGCGTTCTTCACCGGCTCGGTGCGCGGCGGCCACGAGGTCTACGCGACGGTCGCGCGCACCCGCTTCGTCGAGGTCGGTCTGGAGCTCGGCGGCAAGGACCCCGCCTACGTGGCCGCCGACTGCGACTTCGACTTCACCGTCGAGAACGTCGTCGACGGCGCCTATTACAACGCCGGCCAGAGCTGCTGCGCGGTGGAGCGCGTCTACGTCCATCGATCGATCTACGCGCGCTTCGTGGAGGCGGCGGCGGCGCTCGTGCGCGCCTACCGCGTCGGCGACCCGACCGACGCCGCCACCACCCTCGGCCCGCTCGCGCAGCCGGAAGCGCCCGCGTTCCTCGCCGCGCAGCTCGACCAGGCCGTCGCTCGCGGCGGCCGCCTGGCCAGCGACACTTCTATATTGAAATATCATGATATTGTGAAGTCCGCCGGCCCCGGCCGCTTCTTCCCTCCGGCGCTCGTCGCCGACGCGCCACACGACTGCGACCTCATGCGCGAGGAGAGCTTCGGGCCGGTGCTGGGCGTGATGCCGGTCGACTCGGACGACGAGGCGGTGCGCCTGATGAACGACTCGCGCTACGGGCTGACGGCCTCCGTGTGGACGCGCGACCTGGAGCGCGGCGAGCGCCTGGCCCGGCGCGTCGACGCCGGCACCGTCTACGTGAACCGCTGCGACTACCTCGACCCCGACCTGCCCTGGGTCGGCATCAAGGACTCCGGCCGCGGCTGCACCTTGTCGGCGCACGGGTTCGCGCACCTCACCCGCCTCAAGAGCTACCACCTGCGCGCCCTCTAGGACCGTGCCGCGGCACCCCTCGGGGCGCCGGACGCGCTCTGGACCGGCGGCAGCAACGGCGCGTGCCGGCGCGCCGCTGGTGCGCTACAATCCCGCCATGTACAGAGACGAGCACGAAGCCGCGCTGCGCCGCGCCGACGCTCTGCAGCGCGAGGTCGAGGAGCTGCGCGCCCGTGCCGAGACTCACGACGGCACCGCTCGGAGGCTCGACGCCCTCGAGCGCGACATCACGGGGGCGCGGGCCCACCTCTACGCCGACGCCCGCCGCCTGGCGGACATGGAGCGCCGCCTCCGTGAGCTGCGCGGCGACACGGCCCCGCCGACGCGGCGCATCGTCGCGCCCCCGCCGCTGCGCCGCGCCAACGCGGGGCACCTCATCGCCGCCGCCGCCGTGACCGCCACCTTCGTCAGCGCCGCGGCGGGCTTCATGTCGCTCACGCGCGGGCACTTGGTGGTGGCGCCGCCCGACGTCGTGCTCGCGCCCGACGAGGGCCCGCCCGACGCCGCCGAAGCGGGCGAGGCGCTCGCCGACCCGGCCGACACAAGCAGCCTCGACGTCGCCTACGGCGACGACGGCTTCGCCGGCCGTCCCCGCCACGAGCGCGCGCTTGCCGACTACGAGAAGGGACTCCGCCTGCTGCACAAGGGGCACGTCGCCCCGGCGCGCGAGGCGTTCGAGGCAGCCATCGGCGTCTATCCGGTGCTGCCGGGCCCGCACCGGGAGCTCGCCCGCCTGCTCGCGCTGGACGACAACGCCGACGACGCATGCGCGGAGTTCGCCACGTACCTGTCTTTGGATCGGCCTTCCGACGACGCCGACGCAGTGAAGGCCGAGGCGCGCCGCCTTGGCGAGGGCTCGTCGTGCGACGTGCTCTCCGGCACCATGGTGAGCAACGCCGTGTCCGAGCCGCAGGTCCCGTAGCCGCATTCCCGCGCCGCCCCGCGCCGCGCCCGCCAACCCACCGGAGTCCTTCGCCCTTGACTTGGTGCGCCAGGACCGCTATAGATGCGGGCCTCGCAAATCCAAGCGGTACTTAAGCGTTGGATTTTGTAGGAGAAAACAAGCCAGACGCCGAGGTGCGGCGGCCGGCTCGGGAAAAGACATGCCGACGATCCAGCAACTCGTGCGCGCCCAGCGCCGCAGCATCCGCCGCAAGACCAGCGCTCCGGCGCTCCGTCGTGCGCCGCAGAAGCGCGGCGTCTGCATCCGCGTGTACACCTCCACGCCGAAGAAGCCGAACTCCGCGCTGCGCAAGGTGGCCCGCGTCCGCCTCACCAACGGGATGGAGGTCACCACCTACATTCCCGGCGAGGGGCACACGCTGCAAGAGCACTCGGTGGTGATGATCCGCGGCGGCCGCGTGAAGGACCTGCCGGGCGTCCGCTACCACATCATCCGCGGCGCGCGGAAGACCGACGCCACGGGCGTCGAGGGCCGCAAGAAGAGCCGCTCGAAGTACGGCACCAAGCGCACGAAGTAGCAGAAGGCGAAGGGAAGAAGAAGTCATGCCGCGTCGCAAGGCCATCTCGAAGCGCAAGATCACGCCGGACCCGAAGTACCGGGACAAGCTGGTCGCCAAGTTCATCAACGGCGTCATGCGCAACGGCAAGAAGTCGAACGCCGAGCGCATCGTCTACGGGGCGTTCCAGTCCATCGAGCAGAAGAAGGGCGAAGAGGCGCTGAAGATCTTCAAGAAGGCGCTTGACAACGTGAAGCCCACGCTCGAGGTGAAGTCGCGGCGCGTCGGCGGCGCGACCTACCAGGTGCCGGTGGAGGTGCGCAACGAGCGCCGCATGGCGCTGGCGATGCGCTGGATCATCACCTACTCCCTGGAGCGCGGCGAAAAGCACACGCGCGAGCGGCTGGCGGCGGAGATCCTCGACGCCTCGGAGAACCGCGGCGGCGCGGTGCGCAAGAAGGAAGAGGTCCACAAGATGGCGGAGGCGAACCGCGCCTTCGCCCATTACAGGTGGTAAGGCGGCGCTGAGGGCGTCACGGGGGCGCGCCGGGCGCCCCCGCCGGTCTTTGAGAACGGGCGGGCACAGCGAGGCAAGGAAGGACTGATGTCATGACAGCACGCTCGATCACGCTCGCCCGCGTGCGCAACATCGGCATCATGGCCCACATCGATGCCGGCAAGACCACCACGACCGAGCGCATCCTTTACTACACCGGCAAGTCGCACAAGATCGGCGAGGTCCACGACGGCACCGCCGTGATGGACTGGATGGAGCAGGAGCAGGAGCGCGGCATCACCATCACGTCCGCCGCCACGACCTGCGACTGGGACGACCACCAGATCAACATCATCGACACGCCAGGGCACGTCGACTTCACCATCGAGGTCGAGCGCAGCTTGCGCGTGCTCGACGGCGCGGTGGCGGTGTTCTGCGCGGTCGGCGGGGTGGAGCCGCAGTCGGAGGCGGTGTGGCGCCAGGCCGACCGCTACGGCGTGCCGCGCGTGTGCTTCGTCAACAAGATGGACCGCCCCGGCGCCGACCTCTTCGTCTGCGTCGAGCAGATCAAGGACCGGCTGGGGGCGAACCCGGTGCTGGTGCAATACCCGATCGGCCGCGAGTCGGAGTTCTCCGGCGTCGTGGACCTGCTGGCACGCAAGGCGACGATCTACGACTCGGACGTGCTGGGCGCGAGCTTCCGCCTGGTCGACGTCCCGCCGGACGTGGCCGACGACGCCGAGATCTGGCGCATGAAGCTGGTCGAGACGCTCGCCGACGTCGCGGAGCACGACGACCCGCTCGTGGAGCTGTTCCTGGAGGGGAAGGACGTCCCGCCCGAGGTCCTGCGCCGGACGCTGACGCGCGCGACCATCGCCGGCAAGGTGGTGCCGGTGCTGTGCGGCTCGGCGTTCAAGAACAAGGGCGTGCAGCCGCTGCTCGACGCGGTGGTGACCTACCTGCCCTCGCCGATGGACAAGCCGGCGGTGCAGGGCAAAGGCATCAACGGCGACGCGACGATCCACGAGCGCAAGGCGTCCGACCAGGAGCCGTTCAGCGGGCTGGTCTTCAAGATCATGACCGACCCGTACGTGGGGCAGCTGACCTACGTGCGCGTCTACTCGGGGACGCTGGAGGCGGGCGCGGGCATCTACAACGCCTCGCGCCGGCGGCGCGAGCGCGTGGGCCGCCTGTTGCGCATGCACGCCAACAAGCGCGAAGAGATCGACGCCGCGTTCGCCGGCGACATCGTGGCGGTGCTGGGGCTGAAGGGCGCCACCACCGGCGACACCATCTGCGACGAGGGCGCCCCGCTGCTGCTGGAGAAGATGGAGTTCCCCGACCCCGTCATCTCCATCGCCGTGGAGCCCGAGTCGACGGGCGACCAGGACAAGATGGGCATGGCCCTGCAGAAGCTCATGCAGGAGGACCCGTCGTTCCGCGTGCGCACCGACGAGGAGACCGGGCAGACCGTGCTGAGCGGCATGGGCGAGCTGCATCTGGAGATCCTGGTCGACCGCATGAAGCGCGAGTTCGGCGTGAAGGCCCGCGTCGGCCGGCCCGAGGTGGCCTACCGGGAGACGTTCACGCGCAGCTGCGACGTGAACTACCGACACGTGAAGCAGACCGGCGGGCGCGGGCAGTTCGCCCACGTGGTCTTCCGTTACGAGCCGCTGGAGCGCGGCGGCGGGCTGGTGTTCGAGAACGACACCTACGGCGGCGCGGTGCCCAAGGAGTTCATCAACGCCGTCGAGCACGGTTTCCGCGACGGGGCGCAGCAGGGCGTGCTGACCGGGAACGAGGTCGTCGACGTGAAGGGCACGCTGGTCGACGGGTCGGCCCACGACGTGGACTCGTCGGACCTGGCCTTCAAGCTGGCCTCGCTGATGGCCTTCAAGGAGGGCATGCGCAAGGGCGGCATGCAGATCCTCGAGCCGGTCATGGACGTGGAGACCGTCTGCCCAGAGGAGTTCATGGGCATGGTGGTCGGCGACCTGAACGCGCGGCGCGGAAAAATCACCGGGATGGTGGCGCGCGGCAAGACACAGGTGATAAGAGGGCTCGTCCCGCTGGCGACCATGTTCGGCTATGCGACGGACATGCGGTCCATGACGGAGGGGCGGGCGACGTACACGATGCGGTTCAGCCGCTATCTCCCCGTTCCGGCGAAGGTGGCGGAGGAGCTGCAGGCGAAGCAGCAGACGGCGTGAGGACGAAGAGGTAGGACAAGCCGGCCGCCCGCGGGCGGCGCGCGACGAAGGAGACGGTCATGGCGAAGGCCAAGTTCGAGCGGAACAAGCCGCACTGCAACGTCGGGACGATCGGGCACATCGACCACGGGAAGACGACGCTGACGGCGGCCATCACGAAGGTGCTGGCGGAGACGGGTGGGGCGACGTTCGTGCCGTTCGACCAGATCGACAAGGCGCCGGAGGAGCGCGAGCGCGGCATCACGATCGCGACGGCGCACGTGGAGTACGAGACGGCGAAGCGCCATTACGCGCACGTCGACTGTCCGGGCCACGCCGACTACATCAAGAACATGATCACGGGCGCCGCGCAGATGGACGGGGCGATCCTGGTGGTGGCGGCGACGGACGGGCCG
>DASYRF010000503.1:0-8452 GCA_036004705.1 Myxococcota bacterium | reverse complement strand
GCGGTGCTGTGCGCGCTGGAGGAGCTGGTCGCCGCCGTGGTCGAGTCCGGGCGCGCGCTCTGCGAGGCGCTGCTGGAGGTGAACCCGCGCCTGCGGGCGAACCTCCGCCTCGCCGACCTTCGCGACGAGGTGGACGAGCTGGCGGGCTGGCACGGCGACCTGTTGCAGCGCGAGGTCGTCAACGACGCGCCCGAGCGCTACCGAGTGGAGCATGTGGCGGGCTGGAGCCCCGCCGCGCCCGGCGCCGCGGCCGCGAGCGCCGGCGCCGGAGCGCGCACGCTCGCCTCCGGCACGACCGCCGGCGCCGACGGCGCGGGCGCCGCGGCCCGAGCGACCACGCCGGCCGGCCCCGACTCCGATGCCGCTGCGAACGCCGGCCCCGCGGTGGCGCCGCCGCGCGCGCTCACGGGGGCGTCGCGCGTCCGCTTCAGCGAGAAATGGCGCCTGGAGGCCGACGGCGTGGAGCTCTGCGCGACGCTCCCCGGCGACCGGCTTCTGTGCCGGCTCGACGGACGCTTGCTGTGCCTGGATGCCGACAGCGGCCGCACGCACTGGCGGCTCGGCGCCGCGGCGTCGAGCGGCGCAGCGCTGACCGAAGACGGCGGCCTGCTCGTCGCCACGGGCGGCGGCCACCTCGCCGCCTACGGCACCGCCGACGGGAGCAAGCTCTGGGAGATCCCCGGTCAGGGCGCGGACGAGCCGCGCGGCGCCGGGCGCCCACTGCGCGTGGCGCTGGGCGGTCGGGCGCTGCTGGTGCTCGGCACCGGCGACCAGCGCGTCCTGTGCTTGGACGCCGCCACCGGCGCGCGCGTCTGGGAGTTCGCCGCGCGGCGCGGCGGCGGGTTCCATTTCGCGGCGCTGGAACGGCTGCTGTTCGTCGCCACCGCCAACGGCTCGGTGTGCGCGCTCGACCTCTCCGACGGCCGGCTCGTGTGGCGCTTCAAGGCGCGCGCCCGCCTGGAGCACGCGCCGGTCGTCTGGCACGACCAGGTCATGGTGTGCAGCGGCCGCTCGCCGGTGGACGACGGGCGGGTGTTCGCGCTCGACGCCTTCAGCGGCGAGCTGCGCTGGCAGCGCCGCGTGGGGACGGCGGTCGAATGCGCGCCCCTGCTGCACGGCGGGCGGCTGTTCGTGTCGGCGGAGCACGCCGGCGGCGCGCGCCTGGTCGCCATCCGCGCCGCGGACGGCGTCGTGCTCTGGCGGCGCGAGCTGGAGAGCGCGGGCGTGGCGCCGGTGGGCACGGCGGTGGCGTGCGCCGGGCTGGTCGTGGTGAAGAGCGACGCCGGCGGCGTGCACGCGCTCGACCCGGCGACGGGGGAGCGGCGCTGGATGGTGTCGCTCGCCGGCGGGGTCGTCCCGGACGTGCTGCGCAACGCCCCCCTGCGCAGCTGGGGTGAGGCGCTGTTCGCCGGCTACGACGCGGCCTACCTGCTCGATCCGGCCGACGGGCGCGTGCTGTTGCGCATCGACGACCAGGGCGGCATCCCCGACGACCTCGCCGTCGACGCCGCCGGACGCGTGTTCGTTTGCGAGGAGGGCGACCACCTCGCGGCGCACAAGCTCACCACCGTCCTGCGCGTCGTGCGTTAGCAGCTCCCCTCGACCCACGCCACCGGCCGGTGGTCAGGGCGATTCGACTCTGGCCGGTCGGCCGGAGCGCCCACGACGCGCCCTTCGCCCCGCCGCCCGCCGGCCGCGCCGGGCGAATATCGGGGAAACTGGCTCCGTCCAACCGCGAGGCGTAGACTTTCAGCCAGGGAGGGAGCGGCCATGAAGCGGCAAGGACGGATCGCGCGAACGGCGGCGGCGACGGGGCTGGCGGCGCTTGCCGCCGCGATGCTGGGGGGCGGCGCGGCGCTGGCGGCGGCGGCGGCGGCCACCTTTGCCGCCTACTCCGGCAAGGTCGTCAACCTCCGAGAGGCGCCGCCCTCCAGCCTCGAAGGGGCCGACATGCTCGACTGGGTGAAGTCCAACGCGGTCACCGGCCGCGCCCAGACCGCCCCCGGCGAGTGGACGCTCAATCTCTTCACCGTCTTCAAGTCGAAGCCCGGCATGACCAAGATCATGCTCCTGATGTTCGACAAGAAGGACCCCGACTCCATCAAGAAGAAGGAGCCAGTCGAGGCGCTGGAGATCGCCGTGCGTCCCGACGTGACGAACTTCATGACGTCCGTGAACGTCACCGAGGATATGGGCTTCAACGTCGGCCACCACTATCTGATCCGCTTCGTGGCGGCGACCTCGAAGACCGAGCGCCTCCTCTCCGAAGGTGAGATCGCGCTCGTCAAAGACGCGCCCAAGGACTAGCGCCTCGCGCGGAGCATCACCGGTTCCGACCGTAGCCGTAGCGACGGTGGAACGGGTCGGCTTGAAGACACGGGCAGGCCTCGTCGGTGCATGACTTGGCGGTCGGGAACGGGTCGACGGACTAGCTCAACCGCCGCCGTCGTTGCCCGGGGCCGCGTCGGTGCCCGTCGACGCGTCCGTGCCGGTGCCGGCGTCGGGCCGGCAGGCGGGCCCGGCGTCGGGCGCGGGGCGATCGACGTGCACGGTCACTTCCGTGCCGGGAGCGAAGTCCGCTTCGTCGGGCGTGACGGTGATCACGGCGCACAGCGGCACGCCGGCCGCCGGGGACAGCGATCCCACGAAGCGCACGTGTGGGCGCTCCTTGGGAGCCTTCAGCTTCACCACCATCCCCGGCACCACTTCGGGCAGGACGTTCAAGAAGTCGATCACCAGTCGGTACGTGTCGGCTGCCGGGTCGGCGAAGAACTGGACCCCCAGCGGCGAGGTGGAGGCCTCGGCGGTCGTCACGTCGAGCGACCCGGCGACTCCTTCGATGCGCACCTCGATGACCTGCAGTTGCGCGAGGTCGACGCCGGCGCCGACCTCGTAGGTCACGTTCATCCCGCGCCGGCAGCCCGCCGCTCCAGGCGCGAGGCAGGCGACACCGAGTGCCAGCGCCAGCGCCGCCGGCGCCGCCACGGCGCGCCCGTGCGCCGCCACGCGCCCGCGGCTAGACACCGACGCGCAGGCGGTGGCCGAAGTTCGGCGACAGGTCGGCCTCCAGGATCTTCCGCGCGGCCGATTCGATGTCGTAGTCCACGCGGTTGAAGCAGAAGCTGCGCGAGTCGGTGTCGTAGCGCACGTAGCAGCTGCGCGGGTCGTAATCGCGCGGCTGGCCGACGCTCCCCACGCTGATGATGTACTTGCGATCGGGGCGCAGCGTCAGCGTGGTGCTCTCGATCTCCACCGCGTCGTCCTCGGAGATCTCGAACACCTTGCAGAGGTGCGAATGGCCGATGAACGTGACGTGGCTCAGAGCGGCGTAGTGCGCGCACAGCTCGCGCGCCTGCTCCACTGCAAAGATGTATTCGAACTCTTCCAGGTTCAGCGGGGAGCCGTGGCAGAACATCACCGCCGCCTCGGTCTTCACGTACACCAGCGAGCGGAGCCAGCGCATGTTGTCCTCGGTGAGGATGCTGGCGTGCCAGTCGAGCGCCTGGCGGGCGGCCTCGTAGTAGTAGCTATAGTCCATGCGCCCGGCGACCGCGGCGTCATGGTTGCCCATGATGGTGAACGCCGCCTTCGAGCGAATGAGGTCGCAGCACTCGTTGGGGCTGGCCCCGTAGCCCACGGTGTCGCCCAGGCAAACGTAGCGATCGACCTTGTCCCCTTCGAGCGAGGTCAGGACGACGCGAAGTGCCTCGACATTGGCGTGCGTGTCGCTGAAAATCCCGTAGAGCATCTCACCCCTGCGGCCTCGCCGGCCGCGGGCTACAGCCCGACGATTGTATCAATCCGGGCGCGCGAACACCAATACCATAAACCGCAGCGTCAACCGCAGCGTCGACACGGCCCCGGACGTTCGTCCAGATCTGAAGTCGTGCGGGCTGTTCACGGACGCAGCCGGCCGCGCCCAGCTCCACCGCGCGGGCCTCGCGCCGCGCCAGACGTCCCCGACGCGCCCGGCCCGCTCGGATAGATGGCCCGCGGCACGGTCTGCTCGCGCGCGGCCCCGCCGTCCTCCTCGAGCAGGCCCGAGTCCAGCTCTTCGATGGATCCCTCCGGCGCCGCCGCGGGCACTGCGCCGTCAGACCGGAGGCGCGCCGCCTCGGCGGAGGTCGGCGCGGAAGTGCCGCGGGCGCGCGACGACGCCGCGCCACCGGCGCCGTCACCCGCCGGGCCGGAGCCGCGCAGCGGAGCCGACCCCGACGGCGGGCGCTTCACGCCGACGATCGTCGGCCCGCCCAGGATCTCGCCGGTGTCGATGCGCTCGCCTCCCGCGCGGCTCTCCTTCTGCAAGAGCCGCCGCAGCCCCACGGTGGCACCGAGGTACTTGCGGGTATAGGTCCGCTCCGGTCCGGCCGGTCCGTCGCTCACCAGCTCCAGCGCGATGCCCGGGATGATCTTCACGGCGCGCGCCGCCACCGCCGACGCGCCCGATTCGTCGTCGGTCATGATGGACTTGACGAGCCCCTCTTCGCCGCGCGCGCCCACGTTGGCCAGCGCGCGCGCCAGCCGCTCGCGGGAGTCGGCGTCGGCCTTGGTGGTCCGTACCGCCGCGCGCCGCAGCACCGCCACGGCCTTGCGGCCCAGCAGCCCCAGCGCAAGGGCGACCTCCTTGGCCAGCTCTTCCTCCTCGCCCAGCAACAGCTCCAGCAGCGCGTCGGGCGCTCGCGGCGTGCTCAGCAGCGCCAGCGAAAGCGCCGCCGCCTGCCGCCGCCACGGCTCGCGCGCGGAAAGCGTCTCCACCAGGTAGGCCTCCAGGCGCTCGTCCTTGCGGTGCGCGCCCAGCAGCGCGGGAAGAATGCGCAGGAGCTGCTCCTGCCCCGAGCGGCGCACGCCGTCGAGCAGCGGCGCCAGGTCGTCGGGGTCGGGCTGGTCGCACAGGTCTAGCATGGCCGCCAGATTCCCCTCCGAGGCGGTCTGCCGGAGCGCGACGGTGGCGGGCGGCGCGTTCTGCGTCCAGGCGCGCGCCTCCGCCCCCAGCTCGCGCTCCGCGCGCAGGGCGCCGGGCCGGTGGCCCGTGGTGACGCGCCGCTCGCGCCCCGACCCTGGCTCGCCTGCCGCAACTGCCGCAGCGGGGGGCGGCGGTGGCAGCGTCGCCCCGCCGCCAGCGACGGGTGCCGCCGCCGGCCAGGGTGAGCCCTCGGCCGCGCGCGCGGAAGCGGCGCTAGCAGCGGCGACGGCGGCGCCTTCCGGCCGCGGCGGATCGAGCAGCTGCTCCACGGCCGACGACACGACGGCCGCCGGCGCCGCGCTCGACGGCGGCGCCGCGCGCACCGTCACCCGCTCCTCGCTCGCCGAGCCGCCCGCCCCCGGGGCGGGCGCGGCCAGCGGCGCCGGCGCAGGAACGCCGCCGTCGCGCGCGCGGGCGCGGGCCGCCTCGCGCTCCAGCTGGGCGCGCACGCGGCTCGGCGGCTCGGCGGCGGGAGGCGGCGGCTCCGGCGCGGCCTGCAACGCCGCCTCGGCGCGCCGGCGCGCCGCTTCCGCCAGCGCCCCCAGCTGCGCATCGGGCCGAAGCCCCAGCGCGTCGGCCCGCCCCAGCAGGCGCCGCCAGTTGTCCCATTCGGCGGCGGCGTCGAGGTCGTTCGGCCGCAGCTTCAGCGCGACCTCGCCGAAGCTCGCCAGCGACTTCTCGCACAGCGCCTCGGGCGTCGGCGCCAGGCCGGCGGCCAGCGCCAGCCCCGTGCAGACGTCGTCCATCGCCAGCCCGAACTCCAGCGCCCGCGCCAGCACGCGCGTCACGATGGCGCGGTAGTACACCAGCGGGAAGCAGCGCACCGCCACCAGGAAGTCGAAGTTCTCGGGCGCCGACCAGTGCGCCACCACGCGCAGCGCGTCGAGCGTCTGGGCCGGCGTGCCGAGGTCGGCGAACGAATCGGGCCCGAAGGCGTGGGTGAGGCGGCCGCTCAGGTCGGGCGGCGTGGCCAGCGCGACGCCCATCGCCTTCACGAAGCTGGCGCCGCGCGCCTGCGCGGTCTGCAGCAGCGCTTCGGCACGCGCGCGCACGTAGCGCGCATTCTCCGCCAGCGGCGCGGCGCAGGTGAACGACACGCGCCGCGACGGGTCGGCGACGTCGAAGAGCACCACTTCGGCGACGAACTCGCGGGCGATGCGCTCGAAGAGCTCCGTGTCTTCGGGGTCGGCGACGTCGAGCGCCCAGGTCGCGACCTCCACGCCCTGCCCCGCCGCTTCGGCGTCCGGCACCGGCGCCAGCGCCGCGAGGACCACGACCGGGTAGCCCTCCGCCACGCGCAGCTGCACCGTCAGCTGCGGCGGATAGCGCACGGCGCGGTCGAGGCCGGGGCGATCGGCGGTGCGGCCCAGCAGGATGCCGCGCTCGGCCGGCAGCACCGCGCGCCCGGTGCGCCGCGCCATCTGCTCCAGGCGCGACAGCAGCACCGCCACCGGCTCGCTGAGCCCGCGCTCGGTGTCGGCGGACCCGGCGGCGGCGCGCGCGTCGATGCTCTGCTCGCGCTCGTGCAGCTGGTCGGCGAGCGCGGCCAGCTCGCGCTCGCGCCGCGTCAGGTCGGCCGCCTGCGCGCGCAGCTCCGTCTCGCGGTGCCCGGTGGCGGTGATCTCGCCCGACACCTCCGCCTCGCGCCGCCCGACCTCCGCGATCCGCTCCCCCAGCTCCGCCTCGCGCCTCCGCGTCCGCTCGGTGCCGGCCTCCAGCTCGCGCTCGCGCTCCTCGGCGCGCCGCGCGCGCCCTTCCAGCTCCCGCAGGCGTCCGTCCTGCTCGCGCAGCCGCCCCGCGAGCTCGTCCTCGCGGTGGTCGAGCCCCGCCTGGCGCTGGTCGAGCCGCCCCTCGCGTTGGTCGGCCTCGGCGTGCCGCTCGGCGAGCGCCGCCTCGTCCTCGTCGAACGCGCGCTCGCGCTCGGCCACGGCGCGTTCGCGCTCCTCGACGGCGCGCGCGCGTTCGTCGAGCGCCTGCTCGCGCTGCGCCACGGCGGCCTCCGCCGTCGCCGCCGTCGACGGCGCCTCGCCCTGCGGCGCGCCCGGCGACCCGCCCGCTTCCGGCGCGGCCATGGGCGTCCCCACCGTCTCCTCCGCGAGCGGCGCCTCGCCCGCCGCCCCCGCCACGACGTCGCGCGCCCCGCGCGACAGCGCGCCCGAGCGATACAGGTCCGCGGCGCGCGCCACACCGAAGACCAGCGTGGCGTCACGCACGTACGGCGGCACGGCGATCGGCTCCGCCGCCAGGGCCGCCAGCAGCGCCGCGCGCAGCCGCAGCGCTCCGGTGCGCGCGGCCGGCGGATGGATCTCGCAGAAGACCTCGCGCGCCGGGTCGTGCAGCACGACGGGGTTCTCCACGACGAACGAGCGCCCGCAGTCGGGGCAGCGCACCTCGTTCAGGCGCCCGGCGAGCAGCGTGGTGGCCAGCTCCGCGTCGGTGGCCGCGTTGACGGCGCGCACAAGCCGCTCGGAGAAGACGGCGCCGCAGTCACAGGCGATCTGCTGCGGCTCGTGGTGGGTCTGCCCGAGCCGCCCGGCATAGGACAAGAGAGGCCTCCCTGGGCGCGGTTACCATGCCCGCCCCCGCCAGTAAAGCGACGCCGGCGCGGTTGACGCTGCGTGCGCGCGGTGAGACACCACGACGATGCCCGCGGTGGTGACGGCCGCCTTCTTTCTCAGCGGCCTCACCGCCTTGGTGCTGGAAGTGGCCTGGAGCCGCCTGCTCCAGTACGTCTTCGGCGCCAGCGCGCTGGCGCTCTCGTCGGTTCTGACGGCGTACATGGCGGGGCTGGCGCTGGGGAGCGTGCTGGCGGGACGCGTGGCCGATCGCTTGCGGCGTCCCGCCCTGCCCTACGCGGCCTGCGAGGCGGGCGTCGGCCTTGCGGCGCTGGTCATCCCCAGCGTCATCGCCCTTTATCCTGGCGTCTACCGGCTGCTGTGGGCGAGCTGGCACCCGAACTACTACGTCTTCAGCCTGCTGCGCTTCCTGCTCGTGTTCGGCACGCTCATCCTGCCGACCACGCTGATGGGCGCGACGCTCCCGCTGCTCGCGCGGGCCGTCGCCGCTGGCGCGCCCGCCAGCGGTGCGGACCCCGCGCACGTGTCCGCGCGCAACGCGCGGCGCGTCGGCTACCTCTACACGGCGAACCTGTTCGGCGCGTGCGCCGGCACGGCGCTGGCGGGGCTGGTGCTGCTGCCGCGCTTCGGTCTGGCGTATTCGTGGCGCTTCGCCGCGGCGGTCGACCTCGCGCTCGCCACCGCCATCGCGGCCTGGGCGCTTCGGCAGCCGGCCGCGGCCGCCCAAGCCGAGGCCGCGGCCGCAGCCGAGACCGAAGCCGCGGCCGAGACCGAAACCGCAGCCGGAGCCGAGACCGCAGCTGCAGCCGGAACCGAAACCGCAGCCGCAGCCGGAACCGCAGCCGACACCGCAGCCGAAACCGCAACCGAAACCGCAGCCGACGCCGACGCCGACGCCGACGCCGACGCCGAG
>DASYRF010000502.1:0-7358 GCA_036004705.1 Myxococcota bacterium | reverse complement strand
CGTTGGCGCTCCTCCCCTTCAGCGACCGCACGCACAACCCGCTGCTCGACTTCGCCGCCGCCGGCCTGCCGCATCTGCTCGGCATGGAGCTGCGTCGGGCGCCGGGCGTGGCCGTCATCGGCTACTACCGCGTGCTCGAGCACGTGGCCGGTCCCGCCGCGCCGCTCGCCGAATGGGTGACGGCCGCTGCGGCGCTCGGCGCGGAGGTGCTGGTGCGCGGCGAGCTGGAGGAGGTGGCGGGCGGCGGCGGGGCGGTGGTCGTGCACGTGCGCGTCGAGCGCGCCGGCGACGGCACCGTGCTCGCGCAGCTCGATCGCACCGCGCCGGTCGAGTCGGTTCCGGACACGGTGCGGGCGCTCGCCGCCGCGGTGGCCAGCGCCGCCACGGGCCGCGCCGTGTCCCTCCCCGGAGGTGCCGGCGGCGCGCCACGCGCCTTCGAGGTGGAGCGCGAGCTGCAGCTCGGCATCGCCTTGCTGGAGGCGGACCAGCTCGTCGACGCCGAGGCGCACCTGCGCGAGGCGATCCGCCGTGACCCTGCGTCGGCGGAGGCGCACTTCCGTCTCGCCGTCACGACCTGGTGGGAGAGCAAGCCGCCGCCCGAGACGCTCGACGAGATCGAGCTGGCGCTGGCCGGCGCGCTGGACGCGCCGCAGCGCGGCTTCATGGAGGGGCTGCGGCTGCTGGTGCGCAACGAGCATCCGGGCGCCACCGCGCACTTCCGCAAGCTGGCCGAGGAGTACCCCGACGACCGCGACATCCTCTACGGGCTGTTCGAGGCGCTCTTCCACGGCGGCAACCCCGCGGAGGCGATGGTCGTCTACCGGCGGGTCTGCGAGCTGTCGCCGCGTTTTCGGCTCGGGCTCTACCACCCGCTCAGCTATTACACGGCGCACGGCGACACCGCCGGAATGGAATGGGCGCTGGCGCGCGCCGACGCGGCCGGCGAGCCGCAGTGGCTGTGGCGGGCGCGGATGCGCATCGCGCGTCGCGATTTCGCCGGCGCGCTCGAGGAGCTGCGCGCGCTGCTGGTGGACGCGCGGGCGGCTCGTCCCGGCGACCCGTCGCTGCGCAGCGACCTGCTGGCGGGAGACCTCGTGGCCGTCACCGCGGTGAGCGGCAAGCTCGACGAGGCGCGCGCGCTGGCGAAGAAGGCGGCCGGCGGGAAAGTCGGCCCCACGCCGGTCGCGTGGGCGGCGCTGGAGTCCGCGCGCGGGGCCGCCGCCGCCGCGGAGCGCTGGCGCGCGCTCGAGGTGGCGTCGATCCCACGAATTCCCACGGAGCGCGGCCGTGCCGAAGCGTGGGTGGAGCTCGTGCTCGTGGACCTCCCGGCGGGCGCGCCGCCGGCGCGGTTGGAGGAGGTACGCGCGGCCCTGGCGGCGGCGCTGACGCCCGAGATGGCGCGGCGGCTGAACTATGCCCTGGCGCTGGCGCTGCTGGCCGGGGCGCAGGGCGACGCGGCGGGGCTGGCGGCGGCGCGGGCCAGCCCCTATCCCGAGGTTCTGGCGGTGGCCGAGGCGTACGGGGCGGCGCGTGCGGGCGATGCGTCGGCGGCGGCGGCGGCGTGGCGCCGGGCGGCGGCCTTCTCCGGCGACGGCAAGTTCCTCCTGGTGGAGGAGCTGGAGCTGGCGCGCGCGCTGCGAGCGGCGGGCGATTACGAGGGCGTGCTGTCGGCCTGCGGCGAAGTGGTGGAGCCGCGCCTGTTCGAGGGTACGTGGGGCGCGGCGGTGGGGCCGTGCCTGCTGTGGGAAGGCGACGCGGCGCGTGCGCTGGGGCGGCCCGCCGAGGCGCGCGCGGCCTACGAGCGTCTGGCGACGCTGCGCTCGGCGGCCGGCGCGGGCGACGCGCTCCGGGCGGGGGCGCGCGCGGGGCTGGCGGTGTTGAGCGGGGGAGGGGGCGCGCCCTGAACGCGTTTGGCGGCGCGGGGGCCCGGTGAGCGTGCGCGGCCACGACGTCGGGGCGGGCGGTGGCGTTGCCGGTGCTGGTGGCGAAGGTGGCGCAGCGGCGGCGGCGGCCTGGGCCGAAGCGCTGCGGGCGGCGCTCGCCGCGCGCGCGGAGGCACGGCGCGTGCTGGAGGTGCCCGGCTTCCGCGCTGCGGCGGTGCTGGTCCCGCTGTTGGTACGCGGCGAGCCGTACGTGGTGCTCACCCAACGCGTCAGCGCGTTGCCCACGCACGGCGGGCAGGTGGCCTTTCCCGGCGGCGGCGTCGAGGAAGGTGACGCCGACCGCGTGGCTACGGCGCTGCGGGAGAGCCACGAGGAGCTGGGGCTGGCGCCGGCCGACGTCACGCCGCTGGGGCTGCTCGACGATCAGATCACGCCGTCGCGATTCGTCATCACGCCGGTCGTCGCGCTGGTGCGCGCGGGCGCCCCGCCGTTCCGCCCCAACCCGGGCGAGGTGGCCGAAGCGTTCGACGTGCCGGTCGGCGTGCTGCGCGACCCCGCGCGGTGCGTGCTGCAGGGCACGCGCACGCTGCAGGGACTGACCTTCGAGCTGTGGGCCTACCGGCCGCCGGGACACGAGATCTGGGGCGCGACCGCGCGCGTGCTGCACGAGCTGTTGCCGCTGCTGCCGCCGTGGCCGCTGGTCGCCGCCGCCCCGCCGCCGTAGGGAGGCCTTTGCAGGCGCGCGGCGCGGTTTGCTACGCTGCTGCCTCGCCGCGCGTGCACGTTCGTCGCGCCGCGCCGGCGAGACGCCCGGCGTGCGCAGGAGGATGAGGATGACGATGGCGTGGAAGAAGCTGGTGCTGGCGCTGGTCGCGGCCGCCGCCGTGGTGGTGGTGGCCCTTCCGCGCGCCGAGGCGGCGTTCCTGGTGATCAACCACGGCGAGCACGCGTTCGAGACAGGCGACGTTCCCGAGGACCTCGAGGGCGAGTTTCCGGACGACGCGAAGGCGGGATACAAGTGCAGCGTCTTTGGGATCTTCTGGGCCTATTTCACCATCTACGATTGTGAGCCCGTCGTCTTCTGGGACGAGGGCGCCGGATTCGGTTTCAATGCCGACAAGCGCGTCGTGAAGCTGCTCGAAAAGGAGTACTCCGAGGACGACATGCAGATTCCCTTCTGGGCGCACCACGGAAGGTGGATCGTGGGGGCGGGCCTGCTCGGCCTCGTCGGCCTCGGCGTCCTGCGCCGCCGCAAGTAGACACGCGCGGCCTTGGAGCGGGGGCGGAACGGCGGCGGAACGGCGGAGGAAGCGTGCGCGGGGTTCCGATGCGCGGCGCAGCGAGCTAGATGTCGGCGCCGGCGCTGTCGCGGTCCGAGGCGGTCAGGTCGAATGTGCGGCTGGCGCGGCGGGCGGGCGCGGGGACCGCGAGCGGGAACTCCGGCGCCGCGGCGACAGGGTGGTCGAGCGGCTTCAGCTCCGGCTTGAATACCCAGAAGAGGATCAGGCGCCGATACACGTTCTGCCGCTCGAAGCCGACCAGCCCGCCGAGCACGCGCCATTCGAGGTCGCCCGGCTTCCACTTGCGCCAGGCGTAGAAGGGGACGAGGGCGCGTCCCTCGAGCTTGCTCTTCCCGCGCCCTTCTTCGCTCCGGTAGTACACCAGCGGGTAAAGCCCATAACGCTTCGTCAGCCGCGCCTCGCTCTCGGTACGCAGATAGAAGGGCAAGAAGAGCGAGACGTGGTCGTGCGCGGTCTTCACGTCCCAGAAGAGCGGCGGGGCGATACGCACGTGCGTGCCGTCGTCGTGGTTCTCGTAGCCGATGTAGAAGGGCGCGGCGACGGTCGCGGCGGAGTGCGGGCCCCGCACGGACCAGACGAGCGGGAAGATCACGTCGGTGTGGTTCGTCGCGGAGTGCGAGCCGTAGTAGTTCAGCGCCCACAGCCAGCCGCGGCCGCCGCGGTTGCCGCCGGCGGCGATGGGCGACGCCAGCGACCAACCGTCCTCGAAGCTGCGGTGCACGAAGAACGGAAGCGCGAACGTGTAGCCCTTGCCGGTGGCCGGCTCGTGCGCGTGCATCACCAACAGTGGCGCGAAGCCCCAGCGCACCACCTCGGGGTCCTTGTGCCAGAACACTCCGGGTAGGGCGAAGAACGTCTTGCCGCCGCTGACGGTGTTCGACGCCCAGCCGCCGAACGGGAGCAGCACGGTGGCGCTGCCGCCGGCGCCGGAGAAGCTCCAGTACAGCGGGAAGGCGACCGTGTCGCGGAAGCCGAGGGCGTCCTTGTGGCTGAACACCAGCGGTAGGCCGAGGAACGTGGAGGTGCCGGCCGCCTTGTCGCGGATGGACCAGAAGAGCGGGGCCACGCCGGCGACGGCGGTCTCGGGCGTGTCGTGCAGCACCAGCGGCCCCAGCCACAGCGAGTGGCGCGACTCGATGCGGTTCCAGTTGAGATAGAAGCCGGGGAAGAAGACGCGGGCGTGGCCGGTCTCGACGCGGACGTGCGTGAGCAGCGGCGGGATGGTGACGGTGGTCTTGCGGTACGGGGCGGCGCGGGCTGCGGCCGGTGCGGGGGCCGTGGAGGGGCCGTGGCTGGCGCCGTCGCCGTCCACGTCACCCGCGCCTGCGGTGGCGGCGGGGAGGGCGGGCGGCACCGCCGCGCCTTCGGCGCGGTGGCTGACCATCACGAGCGGCGCCACGCCCGCCGCCCAACCGGTCGCGTGCGCGTGGGCGTAGGCGGGGCCGGCGATGGCGGTCCAGGTGTGGCGCGCGGCGTCGCCCCAGGTCCACAGCAGCGGCGCGGCGTGGAAGTGCCAGCGGCGCGCGCCCGCGGCGCCCGCCGCACCGGCCCAGACGACGCCGGCGAGGGACGTCTCCCAGCCTTCCGGGCTGGTGCCGACGTAGAGCGGTCCGAGCACCAGCCGCCGCTCGGCGAGGGCGGCGTCGCGGAAGTGCCAGACGAGGGGGAAGACCACGTCGTAGCGGCGCGGCCCCTTCACGCCGGAGTGCCACAGCGGCGCCAGGCCGTAGTGGACGCCGCCGCCGGGTCCGCGGCTCCAGTAGCCGCCCAGCACGAAGTGGGTCTCGCCGCCGTGGTCCTTGTCGGCCACGTGCAGCCAGAACGGCAGCAGGACGTCGACGTCGTTGTGCGCGCCGCGGAACCGCCAGTAGAGCGGCGCGGCCACGAACAGCTTCGAGCCGGCCACGGCGTCGTCGTGCCACCACAGGAGCGGGAAGAGCGAGCGCGTGGCGTGCTCGGGGCTGCGGCTCCAGAAGTAGTTCATCACCCAGCCGGAAGACGTGCCCGCGACGTCGTCGCGGAAGCGGCCGTAGAACCAGGCGAAGACACGCAGGTGATCGGGATCGCGGTGCCAGTGGATCAGCGGGATGGGGATGGTGAGCTCGTCTTCGGGACCGCGCGGGGTGTCGGTGTGGCGGTAGAACGCGAGCGGCACGGCCCCGGCGTAGGTGCTGGCGCCGTGCCGGTAGTAATAGACGGGCGGCACCACGGTCGCGGCGAGGTGCGCGCCGCGGTCGACGAAGTGGAAGAAGACGGGGGCGAGCACGAAGTGGTGCCAGCGCGCCTCGGGAGGCACGGCGGCGCCGCTCCAGCCGGCGAAGAGGAGCGGCGCGAGAGCGAGGTTGGTGCCGCGCGGCGAGGTGCCGGCGTACACGGGGCCGATCACCAGGCGGCGCGCGCCGGCGGCGGCGTCGCGGAAGCTCCAGAACAGAGGAAACAGCACGTCGTAGCGCTGCGCGCCGCGGCGGCCGGAGTGCCAGAGCGGGGCGAGCCCCACGCGATAGCCGTCGGGGCGCGACTGCCAGTAGCCGAGCGCGAGCCAGCGGGTGGTGACGCCGCCGCCGCGCGAGGCGACGACGCCGGCCACGGGCGGGACGACGAGATCCACGGTGCGGCGCGGCGAGCGGTAATGCCACCAGAGCGGCGCCACGGCGTCGAAGGCGACGCCCGCTTCGGGGTCGCGCCATCGCCACCAGAAGGGGACGAGCGCGTCGAAGGCGACCGAATGCACGTCGTCGCGCCATCGCCACCACAGGGGGAGCAGGGCGTCGAAGCGCCGCGCGCGCACGTCGTCGCGCCAGTGCCAGAACACGGGCGCCAGCGCGGTGAAGCGCTTGTACTCGGCGTCGTTGCGCCAGTGCCAGTAGAAGGGCGGCAGGACCGAGGTGAAGCTCACGCGCGGGTCGTCGTGCCGCCAGTGCCAGTAGAACGGGGCAAGCGCGGCGAAGCGCTCGCCCTCGGCGACCGACCAGAGGACGGGGCCGACGAAGCCGCTCGAGCGCGGGCCGTGCGCGGCGTCGTTCACGTAGAAGCCGGGGCCGGCGACGATGGTGCGCTCGGTATCGTGGCGCACGTGCACGAGCGGGGCGACGGTGACGTCGTACTCGTCGACGAAGCCGTGGTGCTCGCGCGCGAACATCAAGAACGGGAAGAGGCCGGCGCGCACGCGGCCGGGGCCGCCGCGCAGGTACAGCGGGCCGAGCAGCGTGAAGTGCTCGTGCGTGTAGTCGTCGGAGCGGTGCCAGCCGAGCGGGAGCACGACGGCGTAGCGGGAGCGCGCGCCGGGGTGGCCGCCGGTGCCGGCCCAGACGAGCGGGAAGAGCCCGCCGTGCGCGTTGCCGCCGCCGGCGGCGACCCAGAGCGGGCCGGTGGCGAGATAGCCGTCGCCGTGCTCGGCGTCGAGGGCGCCGGAGAAGAGCGGGAGGAGGTGCAGGTAGTAGTGCTTGCGCCCGGCGCCGGCCCAGACGAGCGGGAAGAGGCCGGCGTGCACCGCCGGGCCAGTGGGCGCGGCGGCGGTGGCCGTGGTGGCGGCGCCGGGGTCCGGCGCGCCGCGGCCGAGCGCGTATACCCACAGCGGGCCGACCGCGCCGAAGCCCTTGGGCTGAGCGCCGCCGCCGCCGCCGGCGACGCCCAGCGGAAAGAGGCCGGCGAAGAAGGAGTGCTCGCCGCGGACGGCGAAGAAGGTCGGCGGGGCGAAGGTGTAGCCGCTCTTGTCGACGCGCAGGTCGAAGAAGAACGGGACGAGCCCGTCCCACTCGACGCGCGTGTCGCCGTCGCCGGCGGGCTCGCGGCGCCACAGGTAGGCGGCCACCCAGCCGGAGGCGCGGCCGCTGGCGTGGTTCTTCGACCAGTAGACGAGCGGGCCGAGGGCGAGCGACTCGTCGCCGACGCGCGAGACGTGGACGACGGGAAAGACGGTTGTCGAGTGGTCGGCCCCGGGGCCGGAAGAGTGGAAGACGAGCGGCGCCAGGCCGAAGCCGTGGGCCTCGCCGGCGTGCCACCAGTAGAGCGGCCCGACGACCGCGGTGGCGCGGTCGCGCGCGTCGTCGGCGAGCGACCAGACGAACGGGAAGACGACGGTGGAGCGCACGCCGCCGCCGCGATGCACGTAGACGGGGCCCAGGACGGTGGTCGTGGAATCGAGCGCGAGGTTGTGATGCCAGGAGCCGAGCGG
>DASYRF010000501.1:0-9273 GCA_036004705.1 Myxococcota bacterium | reverse complement strand
AGCGGCGTCGACGGGCGGGACGTGGCCGGCGATCTCGGCGGCTACGATGGCGGCGGTGATGGGCGCGAGCAAGATGCCGTTCCGGTGGTGGCCGGTGGCAACGAACAGGCCGGCGACGGCCGTGCGCCCGAGCAGCGGCAGGTCGTCGGGCGTGCGCGGGCGAAAGCTCGCCCAGGTGCCCGCGACTTCGAGAGCGCCGAGCCCGGGCACGAGCCGCAGCGCGGCGCCGAGGATGGCGTACGTGCCTGCCGCGGTGACGGTACGGTCGAAGCCCACCATCTCCATCGTGCTGCCGGCCAGGACGCGCCCGTCGGCGCGCGGAACGACGTAGCCCGCCGGGCCGAAGACGACCTGATCCAGCAGGCGGCGCCGGCCGTCGAGCGCCACCATCTGGCCGCGGACAGGAATCACTAGGTCTGCGGGGAGCCCGGTGCCGCCAACGAGGCTCGACCAGCTTCCGGCGGCGAGCACGACCGTTCGCGCGGAGATCGTACCCTCGGCGAGCTCGATCCCCGCTACGCGGCCCTCGGACACTGCGACCCGACCGACGGGAACGCCGCAAACGAAACGCACGCCGGCCCGCTCCGCGGCGCTGGAGAGCGCCCGCATCAGAGGGCGCGGATCGACCTGGTGGTCGTCCGGCAGCCACAACGCACCGCGGAGGTCCGCAGTGACGGCGGGGGCGCGCAAGGCCAGCGCCGCCGGGTCGAGCCACTCCGCGTGCAGCCCGGCAGCCGACTGCCAGCGCCGGCGGCCGCGCAGCTCGTCCGCGGCTCCGTCGTCGAAGGCCAGCGCCAGCGTGCCGCAGGCGCGGTAGCCGACGTCGATGCCCGTCTCGTCCTTCAGCCGCGCCGCCAGGGCCGGGTAGAGCGCCCGCGACGCGAGCCCGAGCGCCAGCAGCGGTCCGGGGCCGTCGGCCTCGACCTGCGGAGCCAGGATGCCGGCGGCCGCCGTCGACGCCTCGGCTCCGGGCAGGCTGCGCTCCAGAACGACGACGCGCGCGCCGCGCCCCGCCAGCTCCAACGACACGGCGCAGCCCATGATACCTCCGCCGACGATCACCACGTCGGCGCCGCGGACGTCCGCCGCTGCGGCGAAGCTCATCGCTGCGCAGTCTAGGAGCGCGACGCAGCGGGGGCAACCGCCGCCGCGTGCGGTGCGGCGATTTCCGGTATCCTCGCGCCGTGACAGTCACGCGCGCGAAACGCAGGCCCGGCGCGCACACGGTGCTGCCGGCCTTCGCTCTGGCCGCTGCCGCGGCCCTGGCCAGCGGCGGCTGCGTGACTGCTCGGTCGCACTTCGTCGATACACCCGTGAGCGAACGCCTCGACCCGTTGCCGCCCGGCCCGCCTGCGTGGTCGGTCACCGACCGGCGCATCCCGGGCGCCACGCTCCTGGTCGTCGAGCACTGGCACGAGTGCCGCGCGGCGCGTCACGCTGTCGTCGATCGCACCGCCGTGACCGTCCGGGAGCCGCCGGTGCCGCTCACCGCTGCCTACTACTTCCTCGGCGTGACGGCGCTCGCCAGCGGCGTGACACTGCTCGGCGTGGCGCTCAGCCGCGATCCCGCGACGCGCGGCGCGGGCGACGTCGCCTCCGCCGCGGCCGTCACCGCCGGCGGCAGCGGCCTGCTCGGTGTGGCGATGGGATTGTCGATTGCTGCGCGCGACACGCGCCGCCACCTGGGCTCCACCGAGCTGGAGTCGATCGAGCGCTGGCCGTGCGACGTCGCCCCCGCGGCGGGCGTGGCGGTCGAGCTGCTCGCCGCGCCGGCCGGCGCGGCCGTGGACCGCGGCATGACCGACCCCGCGGGCCGCTGGATGCGCGCCGACGCCGAAGCCGTTTCGGCGACCACCGCGCGCGTGGAGGGCGCACCCGCCGGCGCGGTCGATCTGACCGGGCTGCGCTGCGGCGCCGCCGAGCGGGAGCGGCTCGATGCTTTCCTCGCCGCCGCCGATGCCGCGCTCGCACCCGCCGGTTACGTGCCGGCCGCGCACCACCTCGGACACGGCGCGAGCGAGCGTCTCGTGACCACGCCCGGCGCCCTGCACGCGGTGCTAGTCACGCCGGGCGACGCGCCGGCGCCACTCGACGGCGACGGCGTGTCCTCGGTGGTAGCGCCCTTCCTGGCCGCGCTGGCCGAGCGCCACGGCGTCGCGCTGGCGGGCCTCACGCGCGCGGCGCCTGCCTCGCCCCGCGACTCGTGGCGGCTGCGCCTCGGCTCCGGCGGGTGTCAGCTGCTGCTGGTCTACGCGAAGGGCGGCTGAAAGCGCCTCAGCCGCACCGGCGGCGTCGCCGCAGCAGGGCGAGCCCGACGCCGAGCAGCACCACCGCACTGCCCGCTCCGCGAGCGCCGCCGCCAGTCGCGCCGGCGGCATCGCCGCCTACTGCCGTGCAGGCGCAGCCGGCCGCGCGCAGGCGGGGCTCGTCGGGGACCGGCCCACCCGGGTCGCCGGGGTCGCCGGGGTCGCCCGGGTCGCCCGGGTCGCCCACCGCCGGCACCACGCGGATGGACATGGCGACGCAGTCATCGCACGGCCCGAACCACTCGACCCCTTCTTGAACCAAGTTGAAGTACTCGGTGTAGTCGGTCGGCACGGTAACGTCCGGTGCCAGCAGCACGAAGCTGAAGCGCGACGTATCGCCTGGTCCCGCCGCCACGTCCGCCGCCGTCGGCCGGTTGGGTCCGATCCAGTTGGCCGGATGGTAGAAGGGGCTCTCCCGGTCGTGCGGGTTGCTCGTCCCCAGCCGCGTCTGCGCGTCCCACGTCTGGGCGCCGTCGTTGGCGTACTCCACCCAGGCCACGCGCTCCTCGCCGCTGATCATCACGTCTGGGTAATCCATCGTCGTGAGCGTGGCGGCCAGCGGCGGCAAGTCAGGCGCGTTCACCAGCGACATGTAGTAGTCCCAGTCCCAGTTCGGCCCCGGATCCGTGTGCGTGGAGCCCGGGACCTCGACGTGGCCGATGATGTGGGCGCGGTCCGTGGGGATGCCGTACGTATCGGCGAGCCACGCCGTCAGCGCGGCGGACGACATGTACATCGCATCGGTATACCAGCTCGCGTCGTCCACGAAGCCTTCATGCTCGATTCCCACCGAGCGCAGGTTGTAGCTCCAGTTGCCCGCGTGCCAGGCCGTGTCAGCCAGATCCACGCACTGGGTGACGGCGCCGTCGCTGGAGCGCAGCACGAAGTGCGCCGACACCATGGCGGACGGATTCATGAACCACGAGATGGCCCCGGCGTAGCTCCCCTGCGTCGTGTGGATGACGACGGTGTCGATGGCGGTGCCGCTGCGGCCGCTGGTGTAGTTGCCGGAGTAGGCCGGCGACCACGCCGCCCCCGGGTAGTCGGCCAGCGCCTCGCTCACCACGCCCACCTCGGCGCCGTCGTCGAAGGCGCGCGGCGAAAGCGTGACCGTCTCGCCGTCGTCGAGGGTTCGCGCGGCGCCGCCACGCAGCGCCGCGCCGACGTCGTCACGCGCTGCCGCCACCGCATAGCCGGCGCCGCCGCCCATCACGTCGGCCGCGGCCGCGATCCACGCCGCCGTGTCGCCGGGCTCGGCCAGCCGCCCACCCCCGAGGTTCAGCGCGCTCTGCGCAATGACGTGGGCGGCGGCGAGGACGTTGAGATCGCGGTCCGCGGCGGCATCGTCCGCCGTCGCGCCTGCCAGCGCGGCGCCGCGCCCGAGATCGTAGCGCGGCCACTCGTTACGCAGCCCCATCAAGCCGTACGTTTGGCCGGTCTCGGCGAGCGTCACCGGCGCGGCGCGATGCACCCACCGTGAAGACACCCAACCCACGGCGCTGAGCACGTCGGCGGGGACGCCGGTCGCGTCCGACGCAGACTGGAACGCGGCGGCGAGGCTCCCCGGCGCCGGCGGCGGCTCAGTGCCCACCCCATGGCCGCTGCCCGGCGCGCTGCACGCGGCGCCCGCCCCCGCCGCAGCGGCCCAGGCGATCATCGCGAGCATCGCCCGCGCCCAGTGGCCCGCCATGGCCGCAACCCCCGCGCGCCCAGCTCTCGTCATCTGGAATCCTCCGGCGACGCGCATTCTCGCAACTTCGATGCCACCCGGCAATCCGCAACCTTGCGCCGCCACCACTGGAACGGCGGCGCGCCACTGTCCCTCGCGCGCGACGATCGCCGTGTTCCCGCCGCCCGACAGCGGCGCGCCGGCTTGCGGTTCCCGGCGCCTGTGTTAGCTTGCGCGCCATCCAAAGGAGGACCATGCGCGACTCGAGTCTGAAGGGAACGGTGTGGCTGGCCGCCATCTCCGTCGCAGCATCGACGGTCGGCGGTTGCGGCGGCGAGACCGCCGGTACGGGCACGGCAGGGACAGGCGCAGCGACCGCGGAGATGGGTGGCGGAACAGGCGGCGCCGGCGCCGCCGGGGCGGGCACTGGGTCGATGGTGAAGACGGCGCCGCTCACGGCGGAGATCCCCGGCACCGCGTCGGTCGCGCCCCTACCGGTGGACGTGGCGACGGCGGCGGCGGCGGCGACTCGCCCGCCAGACATCGAGTCGAAGGACATCCTGGCGCGCGAGCCCATCGCCCCGACGGGGGAGGTGAAGCACATCCTGGTCGCGTGGGCGGAGCTGGAGCCCGCGTTCCGCGGCCACATGGATCCACGCGCCAAGTCGCGCACGAAGGACCAGGCCGATGCCCTCGCCTGGGACCTCTACAACGAGCTGAAGGCCGGCAAGCCCATCGAGCCGTTGATGGCCGTCTACTCGGAGGACCCGGGAAGCGCGCGCACGGGCAACGGCTATCCCTTCTCGGCCGACGCGATGCTCGTCCCTCCCTTCAAGAACCTGAGCATGCGCCTGAACGTCGGTGAGGTCGGCATCGTGCAGACGAACTACGGTTGGCACATCATCAAGCGCACTTCCTAAGAGACCGCCGCGCCTTCGGGCGCCATGCCTGTTGAGCCGCGCGCTTCATGCTCGTTGCGCAGCGCGGGGAGCGCGCGCCGCGAGACGACCCAGAGCGCGAAGGCCAGGGCCACCAGCAGGCCGGCAGCCGCGGCCATCACGGCGAACACCGCGGGCAGTCCAAGGCGCTCCTGGATGCGCCCCGCCAGGCCGACCGCCGCGGCGCCGACCCCGAACGTCAGGATGAATTTCAGCCCGTAGGCGGTGCTGCGCCAGGCGGCCGGCGTGAGCTTGGCCACGAGGCTGTTCTCGATGGGCTGCATGCCGAGTCCGAAGAGCGTGTAGCTGAACGCAGCCACGAAGAGCGGCACCTCGGCGAGGCGGCTCATCGCGAAGAGCGCCGGGATGGTGGCCGCGTGGAACGCGAGATAGCCGAGGCGCAGATCCCGGCGATCGGCGACGTACCCGCCCAGAAGCTGGCCGGCGATGCCGACGACGTAGACGAGGGACGTGAGGGTCGTGGCCGCGAGCGTCTTCGCGCCCGTCAAGTGAAGGCCCGCCGCCTGCACCGCCGCGACCACCGGCCCGAGGAACGTCGCCCGCGCCTCGAAGTAGGTCGGCAGGAGGGCCGACGCCCCCGTGTACACGAGCCCGCCCAGGGTCATCGCCGCGCAGAGCAGCGCGAAGTAGCGGACGCGCCACTCCGAGGTGGCCGGCACGTCGCGCCCGCCTCCTGTCCCGGGCGCGGGCGCGCGCGCCGCTGCAGCGCCCGGCGCGGACGGCTGCTCCCGCGACGGCCCCTCCGCCCTGCGCTCGTCGATCGGCGAGAACGCGGTCACTAGCCCGGCCACGAGACCCGGAACGCCGAGCGCGACGAACGCCACCCGCCATCCCCAGATCGCGCCGAGCAGCCCGGCGAGGAACGGCGCGCCGGCAATTCCCACGTTGCCGAAGACGCCGTTCAGTCCGAGCGCCCGCCCGCGGTTCCCCACGAACGTTCGCGACAGGAGCGACATGCCGGTCGGGTGATAGACGCTCGCGCCCAGACCCACGGCGGCCAGCGCGGCCATGAGCCCCCCCGGCGTGCGCGCCAATCCGGCCGCCACGGCACCCGCCCCGCTGGCCGCCATGCCGATGGCCAGCATCCCCCGCGCCTGCCAGCGGTCGGTCAGGTACCCGGCCGGCAGGGCGCCTAGTCCGTACAGCAGGTAGCCGGGAAAGGACAGGTCGAGCGCCGCGCGCAGGTCCAGTCCCAGCTCCGCGCGGATCGGCGAGACGAGCGCCGGAAAGACCAGCATGTAGAGATGCGACAGCAGGTGGCCGGCGCTGGTCACCCAAAGGACGCGACGCTCGTCGCGCCGCGCGCCGGCGTCGTCGCTCAAACGTACATCCGCACCCCGTGATCGGCGTCGGTGGTGGCCAGCTCCAGCGCCGCGCCCCCTGCCGTCACCAGGCGCGCCTCCTCGACACCGTCGGCACGCTCCAGCACCAGCTCGGCGCGCGCCGTCTTGCTGTTGAGGCAATGCGTGGTCGACCCGTACGGGTTCACGTAATAGAGGCCCACGATGTCGGCGCGCGGCGCCTCGAAGGTGCCGCGCAAAGACCAGTCGTCGTCGACGGCGCGGAAGCCCCAGCGGTAGTAGCCCACCTCGACCGACCGGTTCACGAAGTGCCGCAGCTCGCGAAAGAAGATGTCCCGCCCGCGTAGCCGCAGGCAAACCAGCGTCAACCACGGCGTGACGATCGGACCCAGCTTCACCCGCCCGCTGAAGCCTTCGAAGAACGTGTCCTCGGGATCACCCTCCCAGACGTTGCAGTGCGCCCAGGCGTAGCGCCAGGTGTGCTCGCTGCCCCAGTTGTGCCCCTGCATCCCGCGCCAACCCTGCACCGGGATGGTCGTGCCGTTGACCGTCAGCGTTCCGTCGAAGCGCTCGTCGGGCCACGGCGACACCAGCTTGCTGCGCGGCACCGGAGCCTCGTACATGACCCGGAACGGGAACGGGTAGAGCGGGCCGCTGCGCGTGGTGAACTGCAGATCCCACGCGACGGTGTGGTCGACCGTGGTCGCCTCCCCGCGGACGAACCCCGTCCCCAGCTCGGACGGCCCGAAGCGCAACCGCATCTCTTCCCGCGCCAGCACCGCCTCCTCGGCGGGATAGGTCTCCTTCACCGCCACGTGCGCCTTGGTCTCACGGTCGAACACCACCGCCCACACCTCGGCCACCGCGGCGCGCGGGCGGCCGCGCGGCGCGAGCAGCGTGAACTTGATCCAGAAGGCGTGGCGGAGGTCCGGACTGTTGCCCTTCAGGAAATAGCTCTCGACGTGCCCGCCGCCGTGGTCAGGCCGCCAGCGGGTGAGGTTGGCGCGCTCCGACTCCGTCATCGCGCGCGCAGTCTGCGCCACAGCACGGCCGCGGCAAACAGGAGCGCCAAGGGCGCCAGCGGCGCGCCACTTGCTTCGCGCGCGCGCGCGCGGGCGCCGGGGCCCCTACCCTGGTCCGCGCCCGCGGGGCTGCCGGGGCGCACTGCGACCGCGCAGCGGCAGCCGCAGCCACCCGGCTGTGCGCCGTCCTCTCCGGCGCCGGCATCGGCGCCGGCGGCCGCGCCGCCGTCGGACCCTGCGTCGAAATCAGGCCCCGCGTCGCTGTCCGGGTCGGGCCCGCCGCTCGCATAGATGGGGAGCGTCACGACCGGCTCGTCGGGGTCGTTCGACTCGATCGTCAGGACGCCCATGACCGGCCCAGCCTGCAGCGGCGCGAAGACCACCGCCGCGCTGCCGACCGTGTGCGCGGGCACCACGAACGGCCCGGCGGCGGCCGCGGTCAGCCCCGGCCCGGAGACGCCGACCGTGACGACCAGGTCCAGATCGCCGTTGTCGTAGACCGGCACTCCCTCCACGACGGTGTTTCCCTGCGCGACCTCGGCGAACGCCAGGTTCTGCGCATCGACGTCGATCTCGGGGAGCGGAAAGTCGAGCGACGCGGGGTCGAGCGCCCAGGGAATGGGCGCCGGCGGAAAAGCGAGGGGAATGGGGAACGAGGCCACGTCCCACGTGGAGCCGAGCAGCTCCACGTAGATCGTCGGCGTGAGCGTGAGCGTCCCCGCCAGCGTGAGCGTGCCCTCCCAGACGGCGTCGCGAACGAGCGCCGGGTCTTCGCCCGGGACCGCCGGAAGAACGTGCTCCCCTTCCGTCGTGACGACCTCGGGCGCGACGTCGATGTCCACCCCCGCGAGCGTGGCGTCGAGTTGACCGCCCGCGTAGAGCGCTACGCCGCCGCCGATTCCCGGGATGGGGACGATCGCGTCGGTGATGTCGTACATGTACAGAAGCTCGTCGGGGATCGTGTCGGAGGCGGTCACGCCGGCAGGCGCCGCGCCCGGCAGCAGGAACGGGTCGAACCCTTCCGTGTCTGCGAAGCGATAGTCGAAATTTGGGAGGTAAGGGATCTCGCCCTCCCAGGTCCAGGTGCCGGCGCCGACGGCCAGCACGAAGCGATAGAGGGAGTGCACCTCCATCCCCACGTCCATGACGAGCTCGCCGGTGCCGGCGATGGGCGTGAACGAGAGATCCAGCGGCGCCGGCCAGCCCAGGTCGCTGGTCCCATCCATCGTGCAGGTGAAGCCGCTGCCGAGATTGATGGAAAAGCGCACCTGCACCGGCGAGGCCGCGGGCTGCCACCCGGTATCGAACGAGACGGCGTCGAAGAGCTCCAGCGCCCCCGCGAACGTGACGTCGTTCGGCGCGGAGGCCCACGGCCCGCCCGGCGCCGCCCGGGCGACCGACGGCCACTGCACGGCCGCTGCCGCCGCTGCCACCGCCGCCGCCGCGACCGCCCTCGCCAACCCGCCGCGCATTGCGGCATTCTACTTCGGCTACGGCGCAGACAGCTCGACGATCTTCGACTTCGCCGCCGCCTTGCCAAGCGCGCCCAGCTCCGCGCGGGCGCCCACCGTCGTCGTGGCGAACGCGCCCAGCAGCACGAACCCCTTGCCCTTGCGGCCATCCGCGCTCAGCACGGCCGCCGGCACCACGAAGCCCTCGGCGGGACAGACCGCCCCGTCTTCGAGGCCGCGCGGCGGATCGCCGGCAGGCCCGCTCTCGGGCGCCGATTCGGCCGGGGCGGACTCGCCGGCGCCGCCGGCGGGGGTGCGCGCCGCCGCCGGAAAGAGCTTCTCCAGCACCTTCGTGACGGCCGCCAGCGTGGGCTTGCGCGCCAGCACCGCCGCGCTCACCGTCGCCGCGCCCCAGCCGCTCTTCTCGCGCACGAGCACGCGCAGCGTATCGATCGTCTCGGCCGCGCCCTTCGCCCCCGACGCCTTCGGCACTTCGGTGTGCGTGTGCACCAGCAGCGCCGGCGCCGCGGTGCCGGCCACGCGCGCGAAGCACGCCACCGGCGAG